>NZ_JBFAWG010000196.1:0-5203 GCF_040680215.1 Streptomyces sp. NPDC052107 | reverse complement strand
CAAACGTTCATGATCACGGTGGCCGTACCCATACCCCCACTCGGCCCCCGCGAGCTCCTGATCAGGGAAGACGCCGGAACTACAGCTGCCGTGTCAGTTCGACCTGGTCCCGGAAGAAGCTCTCGATCAGCTTCGCCCCGAACTCCCTCTTCATGAATGAGTTCGCCGTGATCTGGCCGACCATGCCGTAGCCGAGCCCGGACTTCTCCTCGCCTCGAACCGCAAGCTCGAAAAAGCGCTGCGCGAACGGGACCGACAGCGCGTACGTACCGGAGCACGCGTCGTACAGCTTGCGATACAGCTCGTTGAGTGTTTTGTCCTTGACCGTGATGTACGGAGGATTCCCCACCACCACGTGGTAGCGGCCCCGGTTCAGGATCTGCGGATACTCGAACACGTCCTCCGTGCTCAGCGCGTAGTACGGGTCTTCGGCGTCGCCCGATTCCACACTGTCGCCAAGGCTCAACTGCTCGTCGCCGAAGAGTCCCTCCTGCCGGTGCTCCGTCGGCAGCAGCGAGTCACCCACCGCGAGCTGGATCGGCCACTCATACTGCTGTGCCTCTGCGAACGTCCGCATGCCGCTCGAAGCCATCGCCGCGACCAGCAGCCGAAAGCGGGCCACCGCAACCGCGAACGGGTTGAGGTCCACCCCATGCACAGACTTCAACGCCGCCCGCACCCGTTCGTACGGGCCGACTTGGGGTTGCTGCGAGGCCCACATCCGCACCAACCGCCGGAACGCCCCGAGAACAAAGTGCCCCGACCCGCATGTCGGATCGATCATCTTCAGGTCTTCGAAGCCGAACTCCCGCACCGCAGGCGTCATCGTCCGGTCGAGGATGAACTCCTCCACGAACTCCGGCGTCTGCAGCAGTGCGTAGGTCTTGCGGGCTGTCTCGCTCAGGTCCTGGTACAGGTCGCCCAGGAACCGGGTATCCCAGCCCTCGGTGCCGTCCACGCTCAGCGGGTCACTGAAGTCGTGCACGAGGACCGGCCCGCCCGCCCCTTCGTCCCCGCTGACCTCACTGGCGCGTTGCTCCCGCCAGAATGCAAGCAGCGCGCCGGCGCCGTCGTGCGACAGCGGGATCTGGTAGAGCGGGTTGTGATCACGGTCGAAGAGCAGCCGCCCGGCCTGTCCGGCGCCCAGCTCGGTGAACGCCCTCTCCAGCCATCCGCGGTACGTCGGGTCGGTGTCCTTCTCCAAGTATTCCTCGAACCGCGCTTGGGCGATCTCCCGCCCCGCCACGTCGGGGGAGGTGATGTACGGCTCGGCGATCAGCCGATTGTCCTCGCTGAACCGCACGAAGACCGTGCCGAGGACCCAGGCCACCGCGACCTGGGTGATCCGCTCGCCGAGCCAGGCGTTCCACGTCGCCGCCGTACGGCCCAGCTTCCGAGCCTGCTCATACTCACCACGCAGCCGCGTCCCGACCTCAGGGACGGCTTTGACCTGCTGCTCCAGGTCGGTCTCTGCCGCCTTGACCTGCTTCTGCAGGTCGGCGAGGAGGCTCTGGCGGTCGATCACGAACGGCTCCAGTCGGGAATGGGAGAGGAGGGAGAAGATCAGATTGGAAGGGGTGAAACAGGTCAGGCGTCCGGTGCGAGGTGTTTGCGGGCGACCCAGGCGTCAGGCACAACGATCCACTCGTCGAACCCCGCCTGGTACGGAACACTCTGCCCGGCCAACCGCGGAGCCCGTGCCGGATCGGACTGGGCGACGAGCAGCCACAGCGGGCTGCCGCCCTGTCGAGCCTCCTCCGAGAGGCGCCCGAGCAGGTCGAGCGCGTCGTAGTGGGCCAGCACCGCAGTGTCGGTGAGCAACAGCGGACCATCGGCCTCCGCTAGCTGCTCCCGCAGCTGCGGCTCGATCCGCCCCCACGCCTTGTCGGTGCGTATGCGCAGCTGTTGGTGAGCCCGACTACCCGGCTCGGCGGCGTCCGCCTTGAGGACGGTCTCCCAGGTCGGCCGGGCGGCCTCGCCGACCACGCCGCGCAGTTCGGCCATGAACAGTGCGGTCACCGACATTGGCCGAGCCCTGTATGGTTCGCCGGCCAGCCGCCGCACCGCGTCCTCGGCCCGCCGCTGGGGCACGGTCAGGACCCGGAAGCCGTCCTGCCGCGCCGAGTGCATAAGTCGCTGCTCAGCCTTGACGGCAGCGGCGACGGCCGCGTCCGCGTCGTACTGGGTGGGGGCCGAGCGGCGCGCAGCCGAGGAACCCCAGCTCGCCGAGGTCAGCCCGGCAGTGGCGTCCCCGGAGGGGCGGTCCGGGATGAGCCGGAGCACCTTGTCGTAGCGGGTGGCCAGTTTCAGCTCGAAGCCGGCCTGCTTCAGGGCGCGGACCAGGGCGCTGCCCGTGGGCAGCTCGCGCGGCGCCAGCGGATCGGTGCCCAGGTCGGGGAAGCGGGTGGCGACCCGCTTGTGCAGCGCGTCCACCGTCAGGCCCGGCTGCCGCTCCTCCTCGACGCCCGGCTGCACGGCGACCACGCCGGCCTGGGTGATCCGCAGCGCACGCACAAGGTCCAGGTCGCGCGGGTAGATCTCCAACCGCGGGGTGAGCGCGGCCCGGGTGGAGGCGGCGACCGCGATCTCGGCCGTCCGCCGCTCGTCCCAGCCCAGGCTGCCCGGTGGCCGTCGCACCGCGTCCAGCTCGGTGAGGACCGTGCTCGCCGTCGGCAGGGACTCAAGCGCCGCGAGCCGGTCGGCCCGCACGCCCAGGTTCAGCGCGTACTCCTGCAGGGCGGGCAGAGCCGGGGTGTCCGGACCGTCCACGTCCTCCCGGACATCCAGGGCGAGCAGGCCGAGTACCGGATCGGCGCCCTTGGGCATGCGGGCGTGGAAGTAGCGGAAGAGCGGCGGGGACTCGTTGTCGTAACTCTCTCGTTCGACCACCGCACGCAGCAGCGACAGGGCGAGTGCACGCCGGTCGCGCCGCTCCACGTGCTGGGTGCCGCGCCGGGCGATGAGGGCGTCGGCGAGCTCGATCACCGGGGCCACCCGGCCGCGCTCAGCCAGAAGCTCCACCACCTGCTCACGCAGCAGCCCCAGGGCCGCGTCCTTGTACCAGCGCTCGCGCGCCTTCTTCACGATCTGCGGGATCCGGCCCGCGGTCAGGCCCACCGCATCGGCGACGTCCCGCTGCCGGACCCAGGCCAGGCCCCCGGGCAGCGTCCCTGTCTCATCGGGCAGCCGCAGCAGCAACCGGATTGCTTCGCGCTCCTTGGCATTGGAGCGGGCACTACCGCTGGATGGCTTCGGTACGAGACGGGCGGCGAGCGCGTCCAGGCTCAGGCCGCCCAGCACCTGCGGGTCGGCGCCGTCCCCGTCGGCGGCGACCGACTCTGCGACCGCCCGCTCCAGGTCGGAGAGCTCCTGGCCCGCCGCCTTGCGGGCCTCCGCGCTGAGCGGCGCGGGAGCCGCCTTGCCCAGGCGTGCGTTCCACTCCTTCTGTCGGCGCTGGATCTCCTCCCGGGTACGCGAGCCCATGCCCGGCGCGGTGAGGAACTTCTTCGCCGAGTATTCCAAGACGTCCCCGACGGTGTTCAGCCCCATCGCGAACAGCTGCGACTGGGCTGCGACCGTCAGACCCGCCACCGACAGCGGCGTGTTCCGGTCGGCGCGCTCGGCCTGCTGGTCGCGGACCTGCTCGGCAGAGACGTCGTCGTCCTCCCGCCCGATCCGCGGCTGCGCCGCCGACCCGGCAACCGCGTCGGTGCCGCCCTTCGCCCCGCGCCCCGACTTCTCACCGTGACCGGTGCTCGGCGCCGTGGTCTGCTGTGCGTCCAGGAAGATCCGCTGCCAGGCACGCTCCATCGGCTTGAGATCAGGGAAGCGGTCCTTCACATCTCGGGCCAGCGCCTTACGGAAGAACGCCACCAGGCCGTCCCGGACGGCCGGCTCAAAGGCGTCTGCCGCCAGCTGCGGGTACGGCCATTCCTTCGCATCCGTCTGCCGGGCCGTGACCGAGCCGTCACCCCAGCGGGGCAGCTCGTTCGACGCCATCTCATGCAGCGTCACGGCCAGCGCATACCGCTCGGCGTGCCCGTCGTACGAGCCGCGCGTGATGACGCCCACGAACGGGTCGAGATAGCCCTCGGTGCCCGCCTCGATCTCCTTCGCCGGGTACCCGGCGAGCGAGAAGTCGATCAGCACCAGCTGACGGGTGCCGTTGGGGCGGACCCGGATCGCGATGTTGTCCGGCTTCAGATCCCGGTGCCAGATCCCCTCCGCCTCCAAGTGCTCCACAGCACCGAAGAGGTACTTCCCGTACGCCTCCAGCTGGTCCATGCCCAAGCGGCCGTTGTCCCGCAGCTGGCGGGCAACGGTGTCCTCCCTGCGGCGCGGCCCCTTACTCGCACTGCCGTCCTGGTCCTTCAGCTCCCGGCTGTCGCCCACGTACTCCAGGACCAGGACCCGGCGCCCAGCCAATGTCAGGGGCTGCGGCTCGTACAGCGAAATGATGCTGGAGTCCCTGTGGATCCGGCCCAGGACCTCCGCCTCACGATCCAGGACAGCATGCTTGGCCTCGCTCAGCGCGACCTTCAGCACTGCCACCGGCAGGCCGCCGCTGCGCCGAGGCTCGCCCTCCAGATCCCGCACCAGGAAGGCCCGCGCGGTCGAGCCTGTACCGAGGCGGCGCACGACCTCCCAGCGTCTGGCCAGTACGTCCCCTGCCACGGCCTCCAGCGGGTCCTTCTCCGGCTCGGATCTTTCCTCGCCCACGCCTGCGGCTGAACCGCCGTCCCCGCCCGCGACTGCAGCCGCATCCCCGCCGCCCGGGACCTCCTCGACGAATGCCTGCTCGACGTACTCCAGCATCTCCAGGAAGTCGTCGACCGTGGACAGACGCCGACCCGGTTCGTACGCGGTGGAAGCCTCCACCAGATCGTCGATGTCCGGATTGAGACCGTCGACGAGCGCGCTGGGACGCAGACTCTCGCCGGCCTCCAGACGTGCCATGACCTCGCTCTGGCTCGCGCCAGGCGCTTGTCCGGTCACCAGCAGATACGTGAGCACGCCGAGCCCGTACACATCGAGGCGCACCGGATCGGCCTTCGGAATCCTCAGCTCCGGAGCCAGATAGGGATCAGCCTGCTCGGCGACATGGAACCGAGCAATTGTCAAGACCTGTGGATGGGAGCCGCGCCGACCCATCGGTGGTAGGCGTCCACGTCGACGTTGCTGCCGCACACGATGGTGACGATGT
>NZ_JBFAWG010000195.1:0-5214 GCF_040680215.1 Streptomyces sp. NPDC052107 | reverse complement strand
CGCCACCGACAACGACTGAACACAACCGCAACAGACACCACCTGGGTCAGGATTCAACCGCCCAAAGTGGGTCAGCGTTCAGCCGCCGCCGACACTGATCGCAGTCCGACCCGGGAGACGCCGGGGAGGGCGGGAAGCAGCGTTGACAAAGCCGGGACTGCTCGGAACTACCAGACGGGCCGGGTCCGGCGAGCGAGATCAGAGGGCGTACGAGAGGAACCAGTGGTAAAGCTCCGTAAGCGTGGCACCGGCTCAAATCTGGTGGATATGGGCCGGGTTGTAGCGCACAGTTCGCTCGTTGAGCGGGCTGACTCTGTAGCCGACTTGGCGTGTCGGTGGGGAGGCCACGGTGAAAGCCTGCGGCGTAACCGTGGCGATGCTGCCGGGGCAAAGCTGGGCGCCGGACTGATCGATCGATTCACCGTGAACACGGGAACCGTCCCGCGTCGTTCCCCAAACCCGGAATCCGTCCGGGTCCATGGGATAGATGCGTCGTCTGTCGAAGGTGCGGGATGGGGCGGAGGCTCCGTAGTAGTCCGAGCGGACGAGAGGTCCGCGCATGGCGAAGGGGGCCAGCAAGTCGGCAGTAAGGATGCTGGAATGCCGGGAGGCCGTTGGTGAATACCGACGAACTGGAATACGTCTTGCTCAAGGCGGAACGCCGGGTACTGGAGATCCAGACCAAGCTGCACCGTTGGGCCAGTGATGGCCCTCATCGCAGGTTCGATGATCTGTACAACCTCGCCGCGGACCCGGGCTTCCTGCTGGTGGCCTGGGATCGGGTGCGGAACAACAAGGGCGCGCGCACGGCGGGAGTGGACGGCGAGACCGCCTACTACATCGAGTCCGTGCGCGGGCTGGAGGGGTTCCTTGCGGAACTGCGGGAGGATCTTAAAGCCCGCACCTTCCGGCCCCTACCGGCTCGGCGGCGCGCGATTCCCAAGGCTGGCGGCAAGGTCCGTTATCTGGGTATCGCGACCATCCGCGACCGGGTAGTCCAGGCGTCCTTGAAATTGGTGTTGGAGCCGATTTTCGAGGCGGACTTCCTCCCGTGTTCCTACGGGTTCCGTCCGAATCGCCGGGCTCACGACGCGGTGGCCGAGGTTCACCATTTCGCATCCCGCTCGTATGAGTGGATTGTTGAGGGTGACATCAAAGCCTGCTTCGACGAAATCTCGCACTCCGCTCTCATGGACCGGGTGCGGGCACGGGTCGGAGACAAACGCGTCTTGGATCTGGTGAAGGCATTTCTGAAGGCGGGCATCCTCGATGAGGACGGCACGCTGGTGGATACCAACGCAGGGACTCCGCAAGGGTCGATTCTGTCCCCGTTGCTGAGCAATGTGGCTCTCTCGGTCCTGGACGAGCATATCGCCCAAGGGCCGGGCGGCCCCGGAGCCAGCCCATATGGGAGGGCCAAGCGACGCCGTCAAGGTCTGCCCAATTACCGCCTCGTGCGGTATGCGGACGACTGGTGCCTGCTCGTGTCGGGCACCAAGGCACACGCCGAAGCCCTGCGGGAGGAACTCGCCGGGGTCCTCTCCGCGATGGGCTTGCGCCTGTCGCCGGAGAAGACCCTGATTACCCATATCGACGAGGGCCTCGTCTTCCTCGGCTGGCGCATCCAGCGCCACCAGAAGCGAGGCACCGGCAAACAGTACGTCTACGTCTATCCAGCCAAGAAGGCCCTGGTGGCCGTCATGGCCAAGGTGAAGACGATCTGCCGGCGGAGCACGAACCTGTCGCTCGAAGACCTGCTGCGTCAGCTCAACCGGATGCTGCGGGGCTGGACCGCGTACTTCAAGTACGGATGCTCGAACGCGACTTTCAGCTATCTGAGGGCCTACCTCTGGAAGGAGATCATCAGATGGCAGGAGCGCAAGCATCGGCGCGTTCCTTGGAAGGTACTACGCCGACGCTACGGCATCTGGCCCGCCGAGGGCGGGATGGAATTGTTCGATCCGGCAAGAGTGAGCGCAAAGCGCTACTACTACCGGGGAACACGCATCCCGACACTGTGGCCGAGCACAGCATGAAGTGAACACCGACCCACGGGACTTGTGGAGAGCCCGGTGCGCTTAGCGGTGCACGCCGGGTTCGGGAGGCGACCCGGAGAAACGGGCTGGCCGTGAGGTCAGTACCGCGCTCCGGGTCGACCTCACTGTTTGCATCCCCGGTTCAGCCGGGAGGAACCGAAGGAGGTTCCTGGGCCTGATGACTTACCTGGATCCGAAAGGTGAAGGGGACAACAGCATGTCAGGAAACCAGCGACCGGGCTCAGTTGTCGGAGATGGGGTGCTGGGAGGCCCGCGCGATATGGCGAAGACTGGATTGTTTGAAGCCCAATCTCCAGCAGATGCAAGTTCTCATCCGCCGGAAGGACAGCTGAAACCGGTGCCGCGGTCTGCACGGGGTTCGATCGCGCCCCCGTGCACCTCCGGGGTGCGGAGCGATGCCCAGCGAGGGCATTCAAGGAGATGAGTGGGACGCCTAACTCGCGCTAGAACGTACAGCAGAGACGAACGTGGGATCGCCTACGGGACGCGAGTCCTAGGGCGACGGAGGCCCCGTAGTAGTCGCCGGATCAACGACCGGCCAGGGAGTACGGGAAAGCCGTCCACAGGGCGAAGGGGGCCAGGTGACTCGGACACATCAGACCCGGGAGGCATGCGAAATGCAGATCGCCGCAACGGCGTTGTGTGTCCTGCGTGAGCAGCCTGAATCGCTCACGCTGTAGTCACTGGAGAGCCGGATGACGGGAAACCGTCATGTCCGGTTCGGCGGGAGGCCGCGCGGAGCAGGACCTGCCACGGCGGGCGCCTCACCGCGCGGCCGACCCATCCGCATGGCTCCACCAGTTCAAACGCCTGCGCATCCGCTACGAACGTCGCCCAGACCTGCACCAGATCCTGCTCGAGCTGGCCTGCAGCATCATCTGCCCCTGCCGCCTCCGGAGATCATTCTGAAACCATCAGTTACAGGCGCCTCAGCTGGCCAGGCCACGCATCGCGACCCGCACGATCTCGTCCGCAGCCGCCTCGTCCAGCGGTGCATGCCCTGCCACCAGCCGGTACATCGCCGGACCGAACAACAGGTCGATAGCTGCCTCCGGATCCACGTCCGCCCTCAGCTCCCCCCGCCCCACCCCGCGCTCCCACAGCTCCCGGACCATCGCCCGCCGCGGAGTGATCAAACGATCCCGCAACTCCACGGCCACCGCCGGATCGCTCTGCGCCTCCGCCACCAACGCGGCGAAGACCCGCCCGGTCGAAGACGCGTAGAACCGGATCATGCCGCGCACCACCGTCCGAAAGTCCTCATACGCAGAACCAGTATCCGGATCCGACGACTCGGCATACATCTCCGAGAGGAACGCGTCGACCGCGACGGCATACTTGCTCGGCCACCACTTGTAGATCGTCGCCTTGCTCACCCCGCTGCGGGCGGAGATCAAATCGGTCGTCGTACCCCGCAGGCCACGCTGTCGCAGCAACTCGGTGCACGCCTGCAGGACGGCACGACGGGCCTGCTCACTACGCGGCCGGCCGGCGCGCCGCGCCCTCCCGGAAGCCGGAGCGGAATCGGAATCACTCATCCCCCCATCCAACACTGCTCCGACGCGGATCCCGCCGAGAGCCGGCCCGTAAAGCCGCAGTTCGCAACTCGCGCGCCACTGCGATCCGGGGCGGCATACCGCAGGCGAGCGCTGCGGCTGACCGCCGGTGTGGGCCTCGCGACCGAGGCCCGGTGCAGGTGGCCGGCATCTTCGTTCCATGCCTGCTACGCACCTGCTGATCATCAGCGATCGCACTTCGCTCAGCTGGGTCGTGACCAAGCAGCGGATGGCCTTGCCCGCTGGCCGCTCCGCGCTCGCCCAGTCGGTACGGGAAGGCGACGAAATCCTGCTCTGCACCACGCGCGCCTGCTGCAAGAACCCCACCCGCGGCCTCAGCCGGGTGATGGGCCGTGCTCTCGCCTCCAGCCCCGTGTTTTCGGGGAACGCGTGTTCACGCAAGGCTTCCACCTCCAGATCCAGGGGCTGGCGCGGTTGCGCGAGATCGGGGCCCGCGAGTACGCCCCGTCCATCGGCCGCTTCCTCAGCCCCGACCCACTCCTGGACCCCGGCGCGCCGCAGTCCTGGAACGCCTGCGACTACGCCGACGACACCGCCGTCACCACCGCCGATCCCTCCGGCGGATGCGCGGACATCGACGGCCTCACCCCCGCAGTGGCGCTGGGGCGTTTCATTTCCTCCTGGGGCAGCCTGGCTGAGGCGGTGCAGTGGCCAATTCTCCGGGCCGGCCACAGTCCGTCCATCGCGGCAGAGCGATCGCCGGCGGGCCATGCTCGGGCAGGGTTGGTGAGTCCCGCGGGATCGGAGCAGGGGTTTGTTACTCACTTTCGGGTGAACGCTGTCGCCGTGGTGGGTGACGGCGGCTGGAAGACGGTTGCCTCAGGCCCGTATCCGCAAGGTACTTAGGCCTGATACGTCACCAATCTGGCATCTTCAGGACCTAGATGATGATTACAGGCGCAAGTAACAGAAATCTACTGGATCAGTAATACCGCTCGCATTTCCCTCACAGCGTGGGGGAGTTGGGTGCAGGGTGTGCGTGTGCGGCCGACCAGCTGCACACCAGCACAACACACCCAGGCTGGCCTGCGGTTTTACTGCCGCCTCCGGCTCGGGTGTGGGCACCCTTTAACCTCGCCGTTTCGGTTGGGGTGGTGAGACGTCGCTGTTCGTCTGCTGTCGGGTGGGCCGGGTGATTTCGGTGCTTGGGCATGGCGGAGTCCCGGCGCGGTGGTCGGGTTCTCCAAGGTCTTTCGGGTCGCGGCGGTCAGGGGTTTGCTGGTCAACCAGCGGGACGGGGCAGTGCGGCGAGTCGGTGGAAAGCCGTGGCCAGTTCATGTCGCCAGGGCCAGGTGGCCGATATCCGCAAGCGCAGACGCCGACCGCCGCGGGTGAGGCGGGCCGCGACGTGCAGCAGTCGGTAGCGGAGCTTCTTCGGCTCGGCGGTGGCCAATTCCCCGGGTTCATCCGAGGATGCCCTGGCCTTCAGGCCGGGGAGGTATCGGGCTCCTGCGGAGCAGGGCAGGGATAGCTGGGTCGCCGTCAGGGCGATCCGGCGTCCACCCCGCACGGCGGTGATGTCGCCCACAATGATCGAGAACTCTCAACTGTCAGTCTTCTCGGGTAGGTTCGGATGTATG
>NZ_JBFAWG010000194.1:0-5230 GCF_040680215.1 Streptomyces sp. NPDC052107 | reverse complement strand
CCGCCTGGGACCTCCGCCCAGGCGTGCGCGGCGTGGGGCAGGAACCGGGCGCCGAGCACCCAGCGGGCCTGGCGGCCGGTCAGCGCGGTCGCGATGACGGTAGCGAGACTGATCTCGGCGCACGCGATCCGACCCGGCCACCACGAGGGAATCACCACCTGCACCGCGGTGTAGAGGGCTTCGAGGCGGGCCAGACGCGCGTACGGCAGGCCGCGCAGCAGCCGCACGGCGGCGAGCCTCCAGCGCAGCGGCAACGGACTCACGGCCAGGGAGAGGGTCAGCGCGACGGCGGCCACCAACCGGTCGCGCCATGGAACGGCGGGCCGGGCGGTGGGGACCATGACCGTCATCGCCGCCACCACCTTCGCCGTGCTCGCCGGGGCCGGTCGGTGTCGACGAGCACGCCGGCGGCCACCAGTTCGTCGACGAACGCGGCAATCTGACCGCTGACCTGCTGGGGGTCCTGGCCGGTGGGGATGGCGATCTCATCGGCGAGTCCGGCGGTGCCACCGCGGACGGTGATGGCATGCCAGATCCGAGAGGCGTCCTGATCGAGCATCAGCCACGCCGCCCGCTTCACGTCGATCACCGCCGTGCCGTCCGGCCCCGTGTTGTGGTGAACGTGGCGGGCGGGGATCAGCACACCGCCACCTCCCTACTGGCCGTCTGGCCACTGAGCCACCAGCACGTCACGATCAACTGGTGCAGGTCGGCGATCACCGTCGCGCTCTGCCCCCGGGCCGCCTGCGCGAGCGAGGTACGGACGGCCGCGGGGTCGATCAGCCCGCCGGCCGCGAGCGGGCTGGAAGCGGTCAGCTCGTCGAGCCGATCCCGGTGCCGGGCGAGTCCGGCGATGCGCTGGGCGGTGAACGACCCTTTCGACCGGCGGGAGGTCAGCCAGTTAGGGAGCTCGGGCAGCGCGGCCCGCAGCAGCGGCTTGTAGGCCACCAGCCCGCGCCGGGCGAGGGCCGGCACGGCGAAGGCGGCGCGGACGACCTGGTTGTCCAGGTACGGGTACACCGGCCGGATGCCGAGCGCCTGACCGTACGGGGCCCAGCCGCGGGCCGAGGCGCCCACCGAGCGCAGGGCGGCCCACTGGTCGAACTCGTCCGCCAGCTCGGCCTGCTGGTCACCGGCGGCCTGGCGCAGCAGGGCTGCGACCTGGTGGTGGCCGTATCCGGTCAGCCAGGACGCCCCAGCCCCCAGCCGGCACCACGACCAGCCCGCCACAGCAGCCTCCGGCGTGACCGGCCCGCGCTCCAACACCTCGGCGGCGCGCATCAGGGAGCCGCTCCGGCCCAGTTCAGCGGCCTGCTTGAGGGCCTTCCAGTACGGGCCGGGTGCGGTGTTGCGGAGCCGGGCGAACGCCACGACCTGGCGATGGGCCTCGCGGCGCCGGCCGTCCTGGAGAAGGCGCACCCAGCAGGAGCTGGAGGCGTCCAGCACGATGTCCCCGCCGTGCCCGGTCAGGTGCAGCGGCAGCCCCCGCACCGGGTACAGATACGAGGCGTCCATGGCGTACATCGCCGCCTCCAGCACCGGCTCGGCCCCCGTCGGCTGCCCGGCCGGGAAGAAGAACGGCAACTGCTCGTCGGTGCCCACGTCGACCGTGTGCGCGATCCCGGTGTGCTCGGCCACGCGGGCGGCGAACGCCATGTCCTCCCCGCTGGTGTACCCGTCCGTGTAGGTCACCGCGTGCACGGTCCCGGCGGCGGCGGCCAGCACGACGGCCGCCGAGGAGTCCAGCCCGCCGGACAGATCCGCCCCCACCACCCCGCCGGCGGCACGGACCCGGTGCTGGACAGCCTCAGTGAGCGCCTGCCCGAACCGGTCGGCGCCCTCGCGGAGCTCGTCTACCGGTGTGATGCCGGAGACGTGGATGAGCTGCGGCGGCGCCCCCGGCGCGAGCAGCAGCCCGACCCCGCCGGGCACCATGCGGATCTCCTCGTACGGGCTACGGTGCGGCCAGTGGTGCTCACCCACCGTCAGCCGCGCCGCCAGCCAGGACAGATCCGGCACGAGCGGACGCCCCAGGAGGCGGGCCTCGGTCGCCCACGCCGCCCCTTCGTCGCCGCGCAGCGTGTAGTACACGGCCCGGATACCGGCCAGGTCTCCGCACACGAACCGCTGCCGCCCGTTGCCAGCGGCCACCCAGTACGAGCCCGGCCACCGAGTCAGTTCGCCCCACTGCCCCGCCCGTACCGCCGCAAGCGCGGCGTGAAGCTCCTGCTCGGTCACCGGGCAGTCGCCCACGACCGCGAGGGCAACCGACCCCTCGGCAACCGCCCGTACGCTCGAGCCCGGAGCCCGGCGCACGTCGCCGAGCCCGTCGATCGTCACTCCGTCCACGGCGTCCAGGCCGCCGGTCACCCATTCCTGTTCCATCCGTTCGCCTCCCCTTCCGTCAGCCCCTGTGACGTGCCCGAGGGCCGGCCGCAGGCGGCCGGCCCTCGGGGTACTCGGTTCAGGTCCTGCGGGCTGCTCAGCCCTCGAAGTAGTTCGACTTGTCCGAGTCGTTGAACGTCTGGCGGCCCAGGGTGAGGGTCGCCACCGGGTGGGTGCTGACCTGCGGCACGAAGCCGCCCGTGCTCGGCGCCGCGGCGGGGCTGTCCTCGACGGCGGGCTTCGTGGTGACGATGGTCTGCTCGGCCATGACCGGCCTCCCTTGTCCTCGGTGGATGTGAGGTGGTGCTGCCTCTATGTCACCGCGACCGAAGATCTGTTCCCAGAGACGGAGTTGGGGACTTGCTGGGAGCGGATCTGGGAGGAAGTTGGGACGTGCCTGGGACGTCAGCACCCAAGGAGGTCGAGCACAGCCCGCTGGTAGACGGCGTACACCGTGGGAAGTTCCGCGAGGTGGGCGCGCTCGTCGATGCCGTGCAGCCCCTCGTACGGCACCCCGAAACCGGCCGTGGCCCAGATGCCCTCCCCGGCGAGCAGGTTGCCGATGTTCGACGGCCCCGCAGTCTTTGCCTTGACCGCGAGCCCCGACTCGGCGGCGGCGCCCAGCAGGGCGGCGGCGGGCTGCTCGTCCTCGGTGAGGCGGAACGGCGGCCAGGCGGCGACCGGGGTGATCTCGGTGGGAGTCGGGGCGGGCAGCTCCGCGTCAAGCTCGGCGACAGCCTTGCGCACGAGGGTCTCGGCGTCGTGTGCGTCGAAGGCCGGCGTGGTGCGGACATCCACGTTGATGTCGACCCGGTCAGGGGTGACCGAGAAGCCCTGCCCGCCGTGGAAGGCGGTGACCGACAGCTTCGGCGCCAGCGGGAACCCCGAGCCTTCATCCACGCCGGGCAGGTCGGCCGTGTCCAGGAGCCGCACGAGGTGAGCGGCCCGGGAGATCGCGCCGACCACGGTCTTGCTGGAGCCGGAGTGCCCTGAGGGGGCGTGCACGGTGATCGTGGCCCGCCACAGGCCCCGCCCGCCGACCACGACCTCGTCCATGCCGGGGTAGCCGATCATCACTCCGGCGGGGCGGGCCGCGGCTTCGTCGGTGAGGTAGGCGCGGGCGCCGCCGAAACCGCCCGTGTGCTCGTCCACGTCCAGGAGCACGGCGAGCCCGCCATGCAGGTCAGCGGCGCGACCGTGGAGGTCGGCGGCGATGTGGCAGAACATCGCTGCGGCGAGCTTGGAGTCCGCCGAGCCCCGGCCGAGCAGCCAGCCGTCCACGATGTCGCCGGAGACCGGCGGGAACGACCAGGCGGACTCGTCGCCATACGGGGCAGTGTCCACACATGCGTCCAGGGCCCACCACGAACCTGGCCGGCCGCCGGGGATCTCCACGAGCAGCCCCACCAGAGCGCCCGCGTCGTCGTGCAGCCGGCGGTGCGGCAGTCCGCGGGCGGCGAGCCAGTCCTCCAGCACGCCCAAGACCGGCCCGTACTCGTCGATCCCGGCCCGGCTCGGCCGGCGGATCAGCTCGCTCGCCAGCTCCACCACGGACGCCGTGCGGGCCTCGGCCACCTGCTGAAGGTTCTCGCTCACGCCTCTCCCCACCACGTATCAGTTGTGCCGAACCGGCAGTGCACGGACGGCCTCGATCGTCTCCACCGGCCGCGCCGAGGCGCACGCCTCCCGGCCATGGTGGACCAGACCCACCGCCGCCTCGCGACTGAGTAGGACGCCGCAGTCGAACCCGTCCGCCCCGTGGAACGACGGCAGCGGCACCACCGCGGCGGTCTCGGAGGCGACGAAGAACCTCTCCAGCGCCTCCGCGGGTTCAACGAGCCCGATGTGGAGTGTCTTGACGCCGTTGCGGCGGGCGGACGGGTCGCGCAGCTCCAGCAGCCGCACCAGGTGGTCGGCGAGCGCCCGGTGCCGCGGCGGGCCGTACAGCACCCGGTAGTGGACCAGGTCCGGGTGCTGGGCCACCGCCGTCTCGATCGCCGCCAGATACGCCTTCTCCCGGGACCGGGAGCCGGTGACGACCAGTTGCTCGCGCGCCGAGGCGACAACGTCGACCATCGCCTCGATCAGATCCGTCCAGCGGGTGAGCACCTTGACGACCACGGCGGTGCCGGAGGTCTCCAGCACACTGGTGGCCGCACCGTCCTGATGGGCGAACAGCACCTCCGGGCGCTCGCGGTACAGCTGGCACAGCCCGGCCCGGTTCCGCTTGCCGGTGCGGCGCCGCCCGGACTCAAACGCGCTCAGCAGACTCGCATCCGCCGCCAGCCCGGTGATCGCGTTCAAGGCGTCGGCGGCCCCCTCCAGCGTCATGTTCCGCGCCAGCCTCGCCCGCTTGAGCGCCGAATCCCCACCACTTGCCGCGGCCATCGACGCCGCCCCCTCCCCATCCACCGGCGTGTACCCGGGAGTCTTCCCCGCCAGGGGCCGGTCCAGCGACGAGGCGGGCCGACGGTCTGCTGTCCCTGGCGAGGCGGGCAGATGCTCAGGTAGTCATGAGGCGGTGGTAGTCCTCGACCTGCTTCGCCAGGTCGTCTTCGGGGATGCCAGTGAAGGCGCTCATCTGGGCGTAGGACAGACCGGCCCGGCGTCCGACCAGCGTGAACTCGTAGAGGGCCTGGTTGATGCGGGCCCTGGCGTTGCCGAGGGAGGCCATGCCGAGCTCGACACCGTCGGCGGCCGGCAGCGTCCCTTCGATCTTCAGTTCCGCCATGTCGCGCACCGCACTGGTGATCAGGTAGGTCACGAAGCTCGGCATGTCGGAAGGGACATTGCCCGCCCAGGCCCGCTCGTGTGGTTCCGGGGAGGTGTCGGAAGCGTGCTGGGG
>NZ_JBFAWG010000193.1:0-5286 GCF_040680215.1 Streptomyces sp. NPDC052107 | reverse complement strand
AGCTGCACACCGCGGTCTGCTCCGGCCAGATCACCCTCACGGCCGCCCAGCGCGCCATCGTGACCGACTGGACCACGGCATTGAGCACCCTCGGCATCAGCTGACGAGCCAGCTTCAGCGTGACGAGTGCCAGGGGAGCCAGCCGGGCAGCGGGCGCGCTTACCGGTGTCACAGTTACGCCAGATGACAGTGCCGCCGGACGCGCCCTGTGGGCGTCCCAACTCCCGCAGGCCAGAGCGGTAACAGTCACAGCGGATTGCCAGCCGGATCGGAGAGCGAGGGAGCCTCCTCCTGCCCGTCGCTCCCGCTCAGGTGGAGGGACCACTCCTTGAGCTGTTGGAGCAACTCGGTGGCACGGGCATGCCCGGTGGGCCAGAACGGCAAGACGATCAGGGCCACGGCGCATCGCTGCCGCAGTCGACATCACACAGGGGCGCTTGTACGACTACATGAACGGCAAGAGCCGGGTGGAAAAGCTGACCCTGTTCGAGCAGATCGCCGATGCCTTCCACATCCCGGGCCACCTGCTGGGGCTGGCCCGCCGGTCGTGGGAGCCCGCGCCCGCAGCGCCGGAACATCAGCGGGCCGATCATGCGCCGCCGGACGGTGACGACCTGGTGGCCATGGATCACTTCCGCAGTGCCGACCGCCAGACCGGCGGCGGCCGGTTGTACGGGGCCGTCGTCAGGCACCTGAGTGACCGGGTAGCGCCCCGGCTGGTCGACATCGGCTCCGGCCCGCAGGTGCTCGCCGCCGCAGCGGCGCTTACCGAGATGGCCGGATGGATGGCTCACGACTCCGGCCACAACGACCGCGCCCCAGGCCACTTCGCCCGCGCTCTCCCCCTGGCCCGGACCTCTGGCGACCTGCCGCTGGCCGCCCACGCCGCCGCCAGCAGCAGCCACCTCGCCCTTCAGACCGGAGATGCGGCAGGGGCTGTCCGCTGGGTGCGGACCGGGCAAGACCTGGCGGCCCGGGGCCCGAGGAATCCTGCGCCGACGGCGCGCCTGCACACCATGCAGGCACGGGCCTTGGCGGCCGCGGCTCAGCCCATTCCGGCCGCCCGTGCACTGGACGCCGCCCACAGCGATCTCCAAGCGGCACCCGCCGCCGATCACCCGTGGCTGAGCCCGTTCGACACCGCCGCGCTGGCCAGCGAGTCAGCACTGATCCTGCGCGACCTGGAACAGTACGACGAGGCACTGACGCACGGCGAACGGGCTGTGACGCTGCGGGAGGCCGGACGGACGCGGTCACTGGCACTGAGCCGGATCAGCCTGGTGGACATCCATGTGCCCCGCGGCGACCTGGACGCCGCGGTGAGCGTCGGTCATGACCTGCTCAGCACGAGCCCCACCCTGAGTTCGGTCCGGGTCGTGCAGCAACTCGACGGGCTGCGCCGGCTCCTCAAGCCGCACCGGGGATATCCGCCGGTAAGGGACTACCTGGCGCGGTTCGAGGCCGCGCGCCGGGCGAGAATGCTCCTCCTGGCCGACATCATCCCGCCGTCACCGGGAGGCACCACCGCATGAGGCCCACCCAGACACCCACTCCCGCCGACCCCGACGCCTGGAACGCCTACCTCGCGGAAGGCAACGCCAAGCAGGCCCGCAAGCGCGTCGCGGCCGACGTACTGCTGCGCGACGGCTCCGACCGCGTACTCCTGGTGAACCCCACCTGCAAGCCCGGCTGGGACCTGCCCGGCGGGATGGCGGAAGCAAACGAGCCACCAGAGGAAGCGGTACGCCGGGCCCGCACCGCGGCGACAGCCCGGACGAGACCGCGCTGCCCGGCGACTACCGCCGGATCCTGGAGATCGTGCGGGCCGTCGGAGGGCCGGTGCAGGTGCGGACGGTGGGCGAGGAGCTGGGCCTTCAGGTGGAGGTGCGCGGGAAGTTGGAGCCGCTGCGGGCGAAGTTGGTCAAGCTCGCGGACCGCGGCTGGCTGCGCAAACTGGGCGATGGGAGGTTCACCCCGCGCCTGTAACCGTCCCGGCCCGGCACGCTGCCGGGGCGTAACTTGAGGGCCCCCGGCGGCAGTTGAGTTTGGTGTGAAGAAAAACAACCCTCACGTCGAGGGCCCCGACTGTCTTGTCTACACCGCCCGGCTGCCGCTGTCGAGCGCCACCTTGAACTGGCTCGCCGACCTGATCCGCGGCCACCTGAAGAAGGTCGGATCCAGGTGGCGGGCCCTGCCCGCGGGGAAGATCGCCGCCATCGTGCTGGCGGTGCTGCGCTGTGACCAGCGGCCCGGCAACCTGGCCGGCGGGGACGGGGTGCACCGCACCACCGTGACCCGGTGGGTGCGGGAAGTCGTCGGGCTGCTGGCCGCCCGCGCCCCGCGCCTGGACCGCGCCCTGAAGAAGATCGCCCGATCGGGTGGCGGAGTCGTACTGCTGGACGGCTCCCTGATCCGCACCCGCCGCCGCACCGGGACCGAGAACCGGAAGAACTACTCCGGCAAGCACAAGTGCCACGGCCTGCTCGTGATCGCCCTCACCGACGACAAGGGCCGACTGGTCTGGGTGAGCGCGGTGAGGCCCGGACGCACCTCGGAGATCACCGCCTGCCGCCACGACGGACTCACCGCCCACCTGCGCGCGGCCGGCCTCGGCGCGATCGCCGACCTGGGCTTCGTCGGCCTCGACGACAGCGGCCCGGACGCCGATCCGGCGGTGATCACCGGCTACAAGGCCGCCCGCAACAAGCCCCTGACCAGGGGCCAGAAGCTGTCGAATAGAGCGCTGGCCGCGGTCCGGGCCCCGATCGAGCACGGCTTCGCGCACCTGAAGAACTGGCGCGTCCTCGGCAAGGTCCGCACCGACCCGAAATGGGCGACCGCGCTGGTGCGGGCCCTGCTCGTCCTGACGAACCGGGAAGTCGTCCGCTGACCGGCGATCTACACCGATCGTTCTGGCTCTCGCCTGGGCCTGCCACGGCCGGCGTCGCCCTTGCCTGACGCAGGGCGGGCACCGGGTTCAGACGTAGGTCCTGCGCCACTGGTCGGCCGCGCCGAGAAGCGTCATGCCGGCGGAGGTGTAGGCCTGCATGGCGCCGGTGTTGTGGGTGTCCACGTCGACGCCGACCGTGCGGTGGCCGCGGGCGTGGAGGAGGCTGAATGCGGTGGTGAGGAGTTGGGCGCCGAGGCCGTGGCGGCGGTGGGCGGGGTGGACGCCGAACCAGGCGATCCAGGCGCGGTCGACGGGGTCGCGGGCGATGAGGGCGCCGGCGGGGACGCTGTCGAGTTCGGCGAGGAGCCACAAGTCGGGGTTGTAGCCCTCGCGTCGGCGCTGGGCGTGGTGGAAGTCCTCGAAGTCCGGGTGGGGGTGCTCCGGGTCGCCGGTGAAGGCCTCGTTCAGCACGGAGTGGACGGTGCGGAGGTCGGTCTCGTTCCGGGCCGCACGCACCGTGGGCGCCCTGGATGCCGGGTGGTCGGGGAGGCCGAGGGAGTCCAGGGCGACGGTGAGACGGCTGCTGCTGTGGACGATGGCCCAGCCGCGGCTGAGGAGCTGGTCGTGGGGCTGGCAACCCGGAAGCTGATAGAGCGTCACTGACATGTCGTGGGTGGGGAGATCGTGGGCGGCCCAGGCGTCGAGACGGTCCAGGAGCGCGGCGGTGACGGCAGGCGCGTCCGGGCACGGGGCGACGACCAGCTGGGCGCGCAGCTCGCCCGGCTGGGGCGCGGGGTGGAGGGCGGCGAAGCCGAGGAGACTGCCGTCGGGGGCCGACGCGGCCCACGTGCGGGTGGCCAGGTCGAGGCCGGGGGCGGCCAGCATGCTGCGCACCACCGCCGGACCGCTCTCGCGGCGGCCGACCGTCGCCTCCTCGTCCCGGCCGAGCAACTCGGTGAGGGCGTCGACGTCCGCGGGGGATACGGCTCTCCAGTCCATCCTCGCACTGTCGCAGGACGAGGCGATGGGGGCCAGCGGATTTAGGCGGCGCCGCGGCAGTGGGCGACGATGAGGGAGGGCCGCCCACGCATGCTCGTCCTCACAAACGGGGAAGTCGCCCGCTGACCGACGATCTCCACCGAAGTCACCCGCCCGTCACCAGCATAAGTACCCCGGAGCCGACGCACACCAGGCCCGTGACCTGCTACTTCACGATGCACACCACTCAATCAGAGACGCTCCTGCTGGGCGAAGCAGGCCAAGCCCGACCGGCTGCCGGCGACCTACCGTCGCACCCACGGCGTCACCTACTTCCATGGCTGCTACTTGGTGGGCGACGAGCGCCTGTAGGGCGTCAACCGCCGCCGCAAGGGCACCGCCAACACCCTGGCCGCGCTGAAGTCGATCCGCGCCGCCCGCCCCGACGGCGCTGCGATCTACGTCATTTCGGACAACCTCTCCCCCCACACCGGGGCGGACATTCGCCGCTGGGCGCAGAAGAACAAGGTCGAGCTGTGCCTCACTCCGACCTACGCTTCCTGGGCCAACCCGATCGAGGCCCCCTTCGGTCCGCTGCGGCAGTTCACCCTGGCCAACTCCCACCATCGCAGCCACCCTGCGCAGACGCAGGCCCCGCACCGCTACCTGCGCCGGCGCAACGCCAACGCCCGCCACCCCGACGTACTCGCCGCCCAACGCAAGGAACGTGCCCGCATCCGCAGCGAAAAAAGCATCCGCTGGGGCGGACGCCCCCTCAACACCGCAGCCTGACCAACTGCGAACCGCAGCCCCCGAGCGCCGAAGGGAGCACGTTCAGGAGAAGGGCAGCGACAGAAGGATGACTCAGGAGGCGGACGGCTCGATCTCCCCCGCAAAGACGATGACCTGGTCGATGAGGCTCCGCCGCAGATGGACGACGTCCGTTCCCGTCAGGCGGGGGCCTCCATCCGGCGTGGTGAAGACCCACTGGTACCGGGCCCACTCGTCAGGCATGTCCACCGCTGAGCAGCGCACCATCGTGCCGGTCCCCGCCGGGTGGCGCCGGATGTCCAGCACGAACCGCTCGACCGCCGCGATTCCTTCGCTGCGGCCCAACGGCCCCCAGAAGACCACGTCTGAGGTCAGGGCCTGGGAGAGCAGGGCAGTCACATAGCTGTCGTCCGAGGCGTTGAACGCGGAGATGAACGTGTCGATCGCGGAGCGTGCGGTCTCTTCCTGCATGCCCCAGTAATACCAGCCGTTTCGCGTGCGCTCGTCCCGCGAGCCGCCTTCCGATCACGGTGAACCATCCCGGTCAAAGCACTAGTAGGACTCCGTTAGGTCTGTCTGCCTGCAGTGTTCAGGGGCATGAGGACTGTGTGGACGCACATGAAGTCAATCGTGTTCGGGCGACGTTG
>NZ_JBFAWG010000192.1:0-5313 GCF_040680215.1 Streptomyces sp. NPDC052107 | reverse complement strand
TCGCGGCCCGGCTCAACCACCCCAACGTCGTCGGCATGTACGACTTCGGCGCGCACCATGACCAGCCCCACCTGGTCATGGAACTCGTCGACGGCTGGAACCTGGCCCAGGAACGCTCCCTGCGCGGCGCACTGCCCCCGGCCGAGGCGGCGGCCGTCACGGCCCAGGCGGCAGCCGGCCTCTCCGAGGCACACCGGCAGGGAGTGGTCCACCGGGACGTCAAACCCGCCAACGTGATGCTGACCACCGACCGCACGGTGAAGATTACCGACTTCGGCATCGCACGCTCCGAGCCGCCGTCCGGAGACCACGTGGCCGATCTCCCCGACGGCGCCGGCACGCCAACCCCCGCCCGGACGTTGTCGCCGTCACCCGCGAACTCGTGGCAGCAGCCGTGAGATCCGCAACCCGCCCCGACGACGCCCAGCCGCAGGGCCGGCTGTTGCACCGGGGTGATGGAAGGCGTCGGGACGGGTCTCGGTCCGTTTGAACCGTGGGGAGTCATTCACCCGCGCCGCCCTGCCCCTTGGCCTGTCATGCCTGGGGCATTGCCGGGCTCGGCTCCTGCTCGCCGGATGGAGTTCCAGGCTTGAGGATGACGGAGGTGTAGTGGTTGGCGAAGAAGTACGAATAGGACAGGGCTTCGTCGATGTTGCCGAACTGGTTGCTCATCATGGACATCAGCGCTGTCGTGCGGGTGCCGTCGCCGGCGTAGGCGGTGAACTGCTGGTTGGGTGGCAACCCGGTGGCTCCGATGGTGACTTCGTCGATGCCTGGGAGTGCCCGGATCAGGGCCGTGCCCTGGCCGGAGCTACCGGAGACGCGCAGAGCGATGTTCTGCGTGCGCATGCCCAGACCTTGCCGGCCCAGGTTGTTCGTGCTGGTGGCCGGAGCACTGCGGGCCACGTACACCAGCGCCATCGGCGACTGGCCGATGGGAAGGGTCTTGATCACCGCGTTCGTGTGCGTGTCGATGACGTCGACCGCGTCGGAGTTCTGCAGGGCGACGTAGATCCTGGTGTTGTCGGGGCTCGGCCAGATGCCGTGGGGACCGTGGCCGTTGTTGTGGATGGTCTTCACCAGCGTGGGCGCCGCCCCGGTTTTCGATCGGCGGTACACCAGGGTCTCGTTCAGTCCGCCCACGGTCTGGTAAGCGTAGTCGACGCCGCCCACCGTGACGAAGTTGGGGTGGTTGGTGCGCGGTCCCGTGTTCAGCACCGCCTCCACATGCAAGGTGCGTGCATTGACCACAGCGGTGGTCCGGCCGTTGGTGGGCATGCCGAGCCAGATGTCCCGGCCGTCGGGTGAGATGGCCTCGTCGGAGGACCCGCCCGCCTGCGCGGGGATCTGCACGCGCTTGATGATCCGGCGCGAGGCAACATCGATCTGGTCCAGCCTCGAGGCGCGCAGGTGGTTGACGTAGGCGTATTTGCCGTCGGGGCTGAAAACCACCTTCGACGGCCCGTCCTCGCTGTAGATCCGGTCGACCTCCTTGCCGGCCCGCCAGTCAAGCACCGAGATGTAGTCCTCGCCGCGCACCGCCACCCACAGCTGCGTGCCGTCCGGCGAGAAGAACCCCTCGTGCGGCGCCCGGCCGACGTACATGGTGCGCACTACTTTGTTTGTTGCGGTGTCGATGACATGGACGGCGTTGGTGGTCACGTCGATCACGTCGAGCCACTTCCCGTCCCGGGAGAAGCCCAGGCCGTGCACGTCGATCTCCCCGTCGTACATGGCCCCCAGCACGTCCGCGCTGGGACTCAACCGCGGCTTGCCAAAAGCGATCGTGCCCAGCACCTTGTTCGTCGCCGGATTGATGACACTCACCGTGTTGGAATCCTGGTCGGCGGTGTATACCCGGTCGTTCCCCGAGATCTGCTGCGCCCCGGGCAGCGCCGGAGGCTGGATCGGCGTGCCATGCGCTGAGGGGCTGGCGTTCGATCCCACTGTGGAGCCCGGCACCGGACCCAGTTGGGAGGCTGCGGATTCCTGCGTCCCGGGCACCGTGCAAGCGGCGAGCGACGCGTACACGACCGCCGCTATGAATGCGCGGGTCAAGCTGGGTCTTGCACTCATGTTCACTCCTTGTGGTCACGTCGCCGGGGGGATGCCGGCGTCGCAAGCCGCCACCGGTGCTCGGCTCGTGGGAACTGCGCTGGACTCTTGGGGAGTGCGCTGGGCTTGTGGGGAGTGAGCCGGGGGGTGAGAGGTTGCGGCAGGGATTGGTTGCCGTGTTCACCGAAGGCAGCCGACGAGAGCAGCGACTGTCGTAGTGGCGCTGAGGTCACCTCATTCGAACGTGGTCACACGTCACCGGACGTGTGACCGGTGACGCTTGACGCCGGTCACCTGCGTCATCGTCCAGACATAAAGGAATCTAACGGACACTCTCGACATGCTCACCTCGGCAGGAGGGTTTCACTCGGACGGCCCATCTGCCGGCGAAGGGCGGACAAGTGCACGGCCGTGCAGACTTCGTGTGGTGTACGCCGAACGGGTTCAACCAGTGGAGAACGCTGTAACTCACTGACTCGGGCCGGTGGCTTGATCACTTCCCGAGCCTTGGGCTTGTGCGATGTGGTGGCCGCAGGTGGATGTCATGGATCCACAGCACTGACAGTCGCACGGTGCCGTACGGCAGGTTTGCTGCTACGTCCACTTCGACGCCGTTGACGGTGGCGTCGGTGATCTTCAGATCCAGGTCGCTGCTGTAGGCGCTCATGCGGATGAACATGCACGAGGCCGGGAGCCGGCTTCAGGCGCGAGCCGGGCCTTCGTCAGCAATGGAGACGGGCTGCCGTGGATGGGCTTGAATTCATGACCGGGGAGCGGCAGTTCTACGCCTGCGGAGTACGACCGCGACCCGTCGATCGGCCTGTGGTGTCGAGTAGGCGTCGAAGGATGCCAGAAGCGCCGGCCCGTCCTCCTCGGTGAGGTCTCGCGTCCGGCCGCTCTCTGCGAGCAGGGACGGGTGTGGCGTGATGACCGTTCGGGGGAGGGGAGCTTCCGTTCCCTCGGAGAGGAAGGGTTCGCGGACTGCTGTCTCGACTGCCCCGCGAGGCCGGGGGCTGCCGCGCGGCACGCCGGCCACAGGGGCTGATCAGGTGTGCCAGGCGCTGGAGCGGCATAGGTGGCGGTGGTTCCGCTGCTCTCAGGGGTGGATGGGGAAAGCACCCCCGGACCGTGATCGGTCCGGGGACTCTCCCGCGCGTCGAGTGGTGCTGTCACCACCATCCGCCGTAGTCGCAGACCACCCGGAAGCTGCCCACGACGCCGCGGTGGCCGAATACGCCATCGCCGTCGAAACCGAACTCGCCGCCGTGGCCATGGGGCACCACGCCGAAGGTCGCGCTGCGGGGTCCCACGGTGGCGATCGGAGGGCCACCGTCGCAGTTGACGCCCCGGAAGACCTCGACGGTCCTCCAGCTCTCATTGACGACATTGAAGCTGTGCGCGCCCAGTCCGCTGGCCGCGGTGATGCACCCGTCAATGAAGGCGGGGTACGAACGTTCGTTGAAGAAGATCCTTCCGACTCCCCTGTGGCCGTCACCGCCACGTCCACCGCCACCGCCGTGTCCGCCCCCGCCGCCCCCGCCCCCGCCGCCGCCGTCGCGTCCGCCGCCGCCGTCGCGTCCCCCGCCGCCGCCGTCGCGTCCGCCGCCCCCGCCGTCGCGTCCCCCGCCCCCGCCGTCGCGGCCCCCACTTCCGACTCCGTCCCCGTTCTGGGCGCCCGAAGGAGCTGCGGGTGCAGCGTGTTGCGCAGGCTGGGCGGCGTGATGGGCCGATTGGGCGGGGTGGTGGGCCGGTTGGGCGGGGTGGTGGAGTGGCTGGGCTGCCCAGTGGACAGGCGGGGAAGCCGGGATGGATTCGACGGTCGAGGCATAGGTGATGCCGGCGGCTGCGAGGACGGTCGCGCCTATTCCGGCGCCGACCACAGCGAAAGCACGCGAGGGCATGGGCACTTCTCTCTTTCTCATGTGCGTCGGCCGGACGACCGACCTGCGATGAACGTACCGACAGCTCACATAACTGGCATTCCGGGCGTGTCCAAGGTGTGAGGCTGTGGGGCCAACCAGGTGTCAGAAGTTCAGGGCGGTACAGGCCCGCGGCCGTAGGGCATCGGCAAAGGCCCCGGCAGGATTCGACCCGCGGCACCCGCATCGGGCGTTGTGGATGTCAGCCGGCCCCTCGATACCTGTCGTCACCCGTCCCGCTCGTTCGGGTGGCCGGCCCTTCGACAAGGCGCCGAAGTCCGCAGCCGGGGCCCGCTCGGTCTCCTTCCCTGCCGAACTGCTGGAAGCAGTCACGCACCACCTGGAGCAGTTCACTGCGCCCGGCCACGACGGTCACGTCTTCGTCGGGCTACAGGGCGGGCAGCTGCGGCGCACCAACTTCCGGGATGACTGGGTCAAGGCTCGGAAGGTCGCCGGCGTCACGGCCGATCTGCACTTCCACGATCTGCGGCACACGGGCAATACGTTCGCCTTGACGGCCGGTGCCGGCACGCGCGAGCTGATGACGCGCATGGGCCACAGCAGCTCCCGCGCCGCGCTGATCTATCAGCACATGACCAGCGACCGGGACCGGGCCATCACCGACCGGCTCGACGCCATGATCCGGGTCGCTGGGGGAGCGGCTTCCGACTGCTCCGTGAGGGGCCGTTCGTGGCTGCTGCTGTCCGCCATCCTTGATGTCACCTGTGAATGTCAGGTGCGGGCCTGCTGATGGGTCAGCTCCTCACCATCATGGTGATGGATGCGGGTACCGCGACCATCCCCCACACCATGAAGACACCCCCGATGAAGCGTGTCGGACCAGAGGGAACGGCCCACGATGTGGAGTCCTGCCAGGTGGATGGTCGTGGTCTTCTCGTAGCGGGTTGCGATGTCGTTGCCACCGCTTCAGGCGGTCGATGCACCGCTCGACGGTGTTTCGCTGCCTTTGGACCTCGTGGTCGAACGCCGGTGGCCTCGCTGGTCCGCCGCGACCGGGATCACCGCTCCGATCCCGCGGTTGCGCAGGTGGTCGCGGAGCGCGCGGGACGAGTAGCCCTAGTCCGCAAGGACCACGTCCGACCTGGTGCTCGGACGACCGCGCGGTCGGAAAACGCCTTGGTGGCCCATCACGCTGCTGCGATTGAGTGACAAGGAATACGGCTCCACGAGGATGTTCACGATATGGCGAGTTGATTTCTCATAGATTCTTCTGAGATTCAAATCCCGGGTTCGACTTAATTCGGTGACCTGGAGGATCGAATCTGGCCTCTGACCTGGGCGGACATGGGTGTGGCCGCCTGGAGGGCGTTTCTCTAGG
>NZ_JBFAWG010000191.1:0-5381 GCF_040680215.1 Streptomyces sp. NPDC052107 | reverse complement strand
GAAGCGTGAAGAACTCCCATCATCGCAGGTCACAAGGCACTTCTTCATTTTCCCAAGCGTCATCCACAGGCATCGGTCGGTGGATCGAGGCTAAGCCAATCAGAGACGCTGCAGCCGTAGTCGCCCAGCCGGGGATGCGCCGACGCGTCGGCCTTCGTGAAGTGGCCGCCGCCGGCCGCGAGTCGGTGCAGCAGCCCGGAGGGGAGCGCGCCGTCGCAGGCGGTGCGCACCAGCCACCGGTCCTTGGCATAGGGCGCGCAGATCCAGCCGGTCGGAGCCGGCACGGCCGCAACCGCCAACTTCACCTTCCACCGGCGCCGCATCGTCGAGCCCCCGTACAGCGTTCGGCACACCAGAGCCGCCAGGCCCTCCCGTCACGATCGCGAACCCTGTCGAAGCGACGGCGCCGTGAAGCCGACGGCTCTGCAGGCGCCTAGGGGCGCGGGGCTGTGTCAGACATGCGGCTCCGCCGCGCGGGCGCGACCAGCCCCCACCGGCCCGCAGCCGAAGAAAGCGCCGAAGCCCCCAAGGCCCCGGCCAAGGCGCCGCAGGTCACCTCGCCTCGGCCGCCCGCAGCTGCTCCGCCGTCGGTGCCGTACCTCCCAGATGGGCGGGCAGCCACCAGGAGTCCGTGGAGTCCTTGGGGCGGCCCGGGTAGGCGCGCTGGGCGGCCTCCAGCAGCTCCTGGACGCCCTCGCGCAGCCGGCGGGTGATGGCGCCCGCGTACTGGTCGCGGGGTGCCTCGACGGCCTCGCCGACGCGGATGGTGACGGGCAGGTGGTTGCGCCTGAAGTTGCGGGGGTGGCCCTTCGTCCACAGCCGCTGGGTGCCCCACACCGCCATCGGGATGAGCGGGACGCCTGCGTCCTGGGCCAGCCGGGCCGCACCGGACTTGAAGCTCTTCAACGTGAACGACTGCGAGATGGTGGCCTCGGGGAAGACCCCGATGACCTCACCGGAGCGCAGCGAGTCCAGCGCGTGCGCGTAGGCAGTCTCGCCCTGCCCGCGGTCCACCGGGATGTGTTTCATGCCGCGCATCAGCGGACCGGAGATCCTGTGGCGGAAGACGGACTCCTTCGCCATGAAGCGCACCAGGCGCTTCTGCGGCAGGGCCGCCAGGCCGTTGAAGATGAAGTCCAGATAGCTGATGTGATTGCTCACCAGTACGGCGCCGCCCGAGCGCGGGATGTTCTCCGACCCCTGGCAGTCGATCTTCAGGTCCCAGACCTTGAACATCGTCTTGGCGAATCCGATGACGGGACGGTAGACCAGCTCTGCCATGGGCGGGACGGACCCTTTCTGCTCTGCTCGGGAAAGGGGGCTCCCGGCGGGTAAGTTACGCAGCCGTAGGTTTACGGCGTCTCGCAGATCGTGCCCGAAGAACGGACGGGTAGCCAGCCCTGGTGCCCGGTGGCGGCGAGATTCTCGTCACGTCGGCCTACATCCCACCTCGGATCCTTGAGCTCGTTCTACTCCGCCCGTACGGTGGCCCTCTTCAGAAGCAGGAACATCTCGCAGCCCAGGCAGTAGCCGAACGCCGCGTTCAGGAACGCGGCGGCGAGGGCCGCGCCGGTCGCGGCCAGGCCCAGCCACTGCGGTCCCACGGTGAACCCGACGAGGCCGAGCCCGGCGAACACCAGCCCCACGGCCTGTGCGAACCGCGGCGGTTCCGGCGCCTCGAACTCCTTCGGCGGTCCAAGTCGCGGCCGTACGGCGGTACGGAACGCCCAGCCGTACGGCGAGCGCTGTACACCCGCGGCCGCTCCCACCGCGAACGCCAGCGTCTGCCAGCCCAGTACCCAGGTGCTCTCCAGGCTCAGTGCCACGGCCAGAACGGCCGTCGTCACGGCCGCCCCGAAGCGCGGCCCCCTCACGTCGATGTCCATGAATCCAGCATTCCGCAACGGAAACTCCCGCGGGAGGCGGGAATCTTTGCAGTCTCGTGAATGCTTGTGCAGATGATGACCGGAGTGGTGGTGTGCGTGGCGGTGCTCGTCGTGGCGAGCGCCGCCGGAGTGTTGCACAAGCGGCGGAGCGGGAGAGTGCGGGTGCGCGGGCGGGACGAGGGCAAGCGGCTGGGAGCCGTCGAACTGGGCGGCGACCTCGGCGAGCGCGCCACGCTGGTCCAGTTCTCCAGCGCCTTCTGCGCACCCTGCCGGGCCACCCGGCGTGTCCTCGGCGAGGTCGCCGCAATGGTCCCCGGGGTGACCCACATCGAGATCGACGCCGAGGCCCATCTGGACCTCGTGCGCGATCTGGAGATCCTGAAGACGCCCACCGTGCTGGTGCTCGACGGCGACGGACGGGTCGTACGGCGTGCCACGGGACAGCCCCGCAAGGCCGACGTCATCGCGGCGCTGGGCGAGGCCGTGTGAGGGGCCCTCAGGACACGGGGCGGTGCCTTCCGCATCCCGGACCGTGCTTGACTGGGCGCACCAACTATCGTCAGCCTGACCGTATGCCGACCGAACTCCTTCTCCACGGGCGGGTCCACGTCGACCTCTCCCGCACCGCGAGCGCCATCTGTCCGGGCTGTTGAGACCCGACGGCCCAGCTCGCGACCTCCAGCAGAAGGACAACTCCATGACGGCCTCGCCCGACCTCGGCACTGTTCAGCTCGCCTCTCCCGACCTGTTGCGCTCCACCTTCCGCCGGCACGCCGCCGGTGTGGCGGTGATCACCGCGCGTGGTGCCTCCGGCCCGGTCGGCTTCACCGCCACCTCCCTCACCTCGGTCTCCGCCGAGCCCCCGCTCGTCTCCTTCGGCATCGGCACGGGCGCCTCCAGCTGGCCCGCGATGGCCGAGACGGACCACATCGGCGTGCACATACTCGGCGAGCACCAGAGCGAGCTGGCCGCCACCTTCGCCCGCAGCGGCGCCGACCGCTTCGGCGCGCCGACCGCCTGGCGGGAGGGCCCGGAAGGCGTACCGGTGCTCGACGACGTGCTCGCCTGGCTGGTCTGCCGGATCATCGGCCGGGTCCCGGCCGGTGATCACCGGATCGTGCTCGCCGAGGTCGTCCTGGGCGACCCCACGGGCGCCGGCCGCCCCCTCCTCTACCACCAGGGCCGCTTCAACGGCCTGCGGGATTGATCACGTCCGCCCCGCCTGCGAAGCCGTCGAGTTCCGGTTACGCTGCGTTGCGAAGGTCACAGTTCAAAGCGCTTGCTTAGCGGGCATGAACTGGGTGTACTGACGAGTAATATTTCGGTCGGAGCGCGCGGACGCCCCGACCGGGATCGGCCGCTTGAGGCGCCTATGCTGCGTGCAAGAGGCAGCCCGGAAATGACGATGCAGTAGGAGAGCCGGCGTGAGCTTGAGGATCGTTGTCACTGTGAAGTACGTGCCCGACGCCACTGGCGACCGGCACTTCGCCGATGACCTGACCGTCGACCGCGACGACGTGGACGGTCTGCTCTCCGAGCTGGACGAGTATGCGGTCGAGCAGGCCCTCCAGATCGCGGAGAACGCGGACGACGCCGAGGTCACCGTCCTGACGGTCGGCCCCGAGGACGCCAAGGACGCGCTCCGCAAGGCCCTGTCCATGGGTGCCGACAAGGCCATCCACGTCGAGGACGACGACCTGCACGGCACTGACGCCATCGGCACCTCCCTGGTCCTGGCCAAGGCCATCGAGAAGGCCGGCTTCGACCTGGTCGTCTCCGGCATGGCCTCCACCGACGGCACCATGGGTGTCGTACCGGCCCTGGTCGCCGAGCGCCTGGGTGTCCCGCAGGTCACCCTGCTGTCCGAGGTCTCCGTCGAGGACGGCGTCGTGAAGGGCCGTCGCGACGGCGACGCCGCCTCCGAGCAGCTTCAGGCCTCGCTCCCGGCGATCGTGTCGGTCACCGACCAGTCGGGCGAGGCGCGTTACCCCTCCTTCAAGGGCATCATGGCGGCCAAGAAGAAGCCGGTGGAGTCCTGGGACCTGTCCGACCTGGACATCGAGGCCGAGGAGGTCGGTCTGGACGGCGCGTTCACCAAGGTCGAGGCCGCGAACGAGCGCCCGGCCCGCACGGCCGGCACCATCGTCAAGGACGAGGGCGAGGGCGGCAAGCAGCTGGCCGAGTTCCTGGCGAGCCAGAAGTTCATCTAGGGGTCGGTGGCGCGGGCCGGTTGCAACGAGACCCGCGCCCCGGTGGATTGCCTCGCAGGAGTGCATTCCCGTGACTCCGCCCGAAGGGGCTTCTCGCTCGGCCGAGACGGCCTCACGACGGACAAGCCCTGCCCGATGCCGAACGGCACGAGCGGAGCGTAGCAGTCAACGTGTCTTCCCCCGACCGGAGTTCGGGGTTTTCGCCCAGGAGTAGTAATGGCTGAAGTTCTTGTCTACGTCGACCACGTGGACGGTGCCGTCCGCAAGCCCACCCTCGAACTGCTGACCCTGGCCCGCCGTATCGGCGAGCCCGTCGCCGTCGCCCTCGGCAATGGCGCCGCCGACACCGCCGCCACGCTCGCCGAGCACGGTGCGGTGAAGGTCCTCACCCACGACGCGTCAGAGTACGCCGAGTACCTGGTCGTGCCGAAGGTGGACGCCCTGCAGGCCGCCTACGAGGCCGTCTCCCCGGCCGCCGTGCTGGTCCCGTCCTCCGCCGAGGGCAAGGAGATCGCCGCCCGCCTGGCGCTGCGCATCGGCTCCGGCATCATCACCGACGCCGTCGACCTGGAGGCCGGCGACGAGGGTCCGGTGGCCACCCAGTCGGTGTTCGCCGCGTCCTTCACCACCAAGTCCCGTGTCATCAAGGGCACCCCGGTCATCACGGTCAAGCCGAACTCGGCCGCCGTGGAGGCAGCCCCGGCCGCAGGTGGCGTCGAGGCCCTGGCCGTGACCTTCTCGGACAAGGCGACCGGCACCAAGGTCACCGCGCGTACGCCGCGTGAGTCCACGGGCCGCCCGGAGCTGACCGAGGCCGCGATCGTGGTCTCCGGCGGCCGTGGTGTCAACGGCGCGGAGAACTTCTCGATCATCGAGGCGCTGGCCGACTCGCTCGGCGCGGCCGTCGGTGCCTCGCGTGCCGCCGTCGACGCCGGCTGGTACCCGCACACCAACCAGGTCGGCCAGACCGGCAAGTCGGTCTCGCCGCAGCTGTACATCGCCAACGGCATCTCCGGCGCGATCCAGCACCGTGCCGGTATGCAGACCTCCAAGACGATCGTGGCCGTCAACAAGGACCCCGAGGCCCCGATCTTCGAGCTGGTCGACTACGGCGTCGTCGGCGACCTGTTCGACGTCGTCCCGCAGCTGACCGAGGAGATCAAGACCCGCAAGGGCTGAGCCCCACCCAGGCACACCCGAGGCCCCGGTGACCGACGCGGTCACCGGGGCCTAGAAGGCTCATGAAGATCTTGGTGAGGGGCTGTCCGGCCGTAGGCCGGGCAGC
>NZ_JBFAWG010000190.1:0-5391 GCF_040680215.1 Streptomyces sp. NPDC052107 | reverse complement strand
GAGGAGTCGAGCGAGACCAGGTCGACGCGGCCGTTGTGCTGGACGGCCATGCCCCCCGGCGCGCCCGTCACGGCGAACCCCTTGCGGGGTTCGGGGCCACCGCCCAATGTCATCGGAAGCCGTCGGAGAGGGGCGCGCTGGTTCGTCAGACCGGCGTGGAGGCGAACCGGATCGGGCTGAACGGGCGTGCGTAGTCGGGAAGTTCGCCCGTGACGACGGCTCGGGACACGGCCTCGGCGGTGGCCGGGGTCAGCTGGACGCCCGCGCGATGGTGGCCGGTGGCCAGGAGGACGTCTTGCCGGGTCGTCGGACCGAGGATCGGCCGGCCGTCGGGGGAGCCCGGCCGCAGGCCCGCGGCGGCGCCGACGAAGCGCATCCGGGCGGCGGCGGGAAGGACCCGGCGTACCCGGGCGAGGAGGTCGGCGACCCCTTCGACGAGGACCTGTTCGTCGTATCCGGCATCCTCGTAGGTGGCGCCGACGGCCAGTTCGCCGTCGGTTCTGGGGGCAATGTAGACCGCGCGGTCGCCGTAGCTGCCGCGTACGGTGTGCCGTACGGCCGGGGTGCCGTGGTTCTCGGCGTGCAGCCGGATCACCTGGCCTTTGTAGGGGCGGATCTCGGGGACCAGGCCCTCGGGCAGGCCCGGGAGCCGGTGGGTCCACGGGCCGGCGGCGAGGACGAGCCGGTCGGCGTGCAGGACGGTGCCGTCGGCGAGCCGGACGGCGGGGGTGGTGCCGTCGAGCAGTACCTGGTCGACGCGGTCGGTCACGAGGTGCCCGTCGGCGTTGCGCAGCGCGGCGGCGAGGGCGCGGGTGAGGGTGCGCGGGTCGATGGAGCCGTCGTCGGGTGAGAGCATGCCGACGTGTACCCCGGGGGCCAGGAGGGGTTCGAGGCGGCGGCAGTCGTCCGCGGTGAGCATCCGGTACCGCACGCCGAAGTCGTCGGCCATCTGCCGCAGCCGGTCGAGGCCTTCGGCGGCCTGCGGGTCGTAGGCGACGTCGAGGATGCCGTTGCGCAGGTGTCCGACGGGGCCTTGGGCGGCCTGGGCGAGTTCGGCGGTGAACGCCGGGTAGAGGGAGCGGGAGTGCAGGACGAGCCGGGCGAAGTCCGGTTGGCCGAGCAGCATGTCGCCGGACGGCGGGAGCAGTCCGGCGGCCACGCTGGAGGCCTTGCTCGCGGGGGCCGGGTCGACGACGGTGACGTCGGTGCCGAGCTGGGCGCAGCGCCAGCCGACGGACAGTCCGATGACGCCGCCGCCGATGATGATGACACGCATGGGTCCTCCATCCGCTCCGTCGTGCGGAGCGGATGGAGGACCCGTCCGTTCCGCGCGACGGAGCACTAGGTCTGCTCCGTCGCGCGGAGCGGTCAGTCCTGCTGCGTCAGGCGCAGGAGGTGGACGGCCAGGGCGGCCGGTGTGCGGTGGTCGAACAGGAGCGTGGCCGGAAGCCGCAGACCGGTCAGGGCGGCCAGTCGGCGGTTGAGGTCCACGGTGGTGAGCGAGTCGAATCCGATGGCGGAGAACTCGACGGCCGGCTCCACGGCGTCGGGTCCGGTGAGGGCCAGTACGCCGGCGACCTCGGTGCGGATGAGCTGTTGGACGGCGTCGGTGCGCTCGTGCTCGGGGAGTTCGACGAGCGAGCGGCGCAGTTCGGCGGGGTCGGTGCGGGCGGTCCGGCCGGTGGGGCGGGGGTGGTCCTGCTTGGGCGGGCACAGGTCGCGGAACACCTCCGGCAGCTGCGGGGAGTGGTCGCGCAGGGCCGGTTCGTGCAGCTGGACGGGGACGAGGACGGCGTCGTCGCGGCCGAGGGCGGCGTCGAACAGGGCGAGTCCGTCGGCGACGCGCAGCGCGGCGATTCCGGCGCGTTCCATGCGCTTGAGGTCGGCGGCGGCGAGGCGTTCGCCCATGCCTGCTTCGTCCCACAGGCCCCAGGCGAGGGAGACGGCGTGCAGTCCGGCGGCGCGGCGGTGCTGGGCGAGGGCGTCGACGAACGTGTTGGCGGCGGCGTAGTTGGTCTGGCCGGCGCCGCCGACGATGCCGCTGATGGAGGAGAACAGGACGAGCCGGCAGTCGTCGGGCAGGGATGCGGTGGCCTGGTGCAGGGCGAGCGTGGCGTCGACCTTGGGCCGCATCACGCGGTCGAGGCGGCGGGGGGTCATGGTGCCGACGGCGCCGTCGTCGGTGACGCCGGCGGCGTGGATCAGGGTGGTGACGGGGTGTTCGGCGGGTACGTCGGCCAGGACGGCGGTGAGTGCGTCGGCGTCGGCCACGTCGCAGGCGATCACGTCGGCGCGGGCGCCGAGTTCGGTGAGTTCGGCGACGAGGCTGCGGGCGGCGGGTGCCTGTGGTCCGGAGCGGCTGAGCAGCAGGAGCCGGCGGACGTCGTGCCGTGTGACGAGGTGGTGGGCGAGGACGCGGCCGAGTGCGCCGGTGCCGCCGGTGAGGACGACGGTGCCGTGGGGGCCTGCGGGGTTTGGGGCCGGGGCGGTGCCGTCGGGGCGGGTGCGGTGGAGCCGCGGGTGGAGCAGGTTGCCGTGGCGGACGGCGAGCTGGGAGTGGGGGGTTTCGGGGTCGGTGAGGGTGGAGACGGCGGCGACCAGGGCGCGCCGTGATCCGTCGGCCTCGTCGATGTCGACGAGGGCGAAGCGTCCGGGTTGTTCGGTCTGGCTGCTGCGGACGAGTCCCCACACCACGGAGGCGGCGAGGGAGGCGATGCCCTCGCCGGGTTCGCAGGCTTGCGCGCCCTGGGTGATGAACACCAGCCGGGAGTCGGTGAGCCGGTCGTCGGTGAGCCATTCCTGCACGAGGGCGAGGCAGCGCTGGGCCTCGGCGCGCGCGTCGTCGGCCGTGTCGGTGCCGTCGGCGCAGCTGACGAGGACCACCGCGGGCACCGGGGCGCCGCGGCGCAGGGCGGTGTCCATGGCGTGCAGGGAGGCGTAGTTCTCGAAGGACCGTCCGGTGGCCTTGAGTTCGCCGGTGATGCCGAGGTGGTCGGTGCCGAGGAAGGCCCAGGGCGCGTCGGCCGCCGGGCGTGCGGGCACCGCGGGCAGCGGCCGCCACACGGGGCGCAGCAGGGTGCCGGAGGTCGTGGTGGAGCGCAGTTGCTCGCGGCTGACCGGGCGGACCATCAGGGAGCGGGCGCACAGGACGGGGTTGTCGTCGGTGTCGGTGGCGGTGAGGGCGAGGGAGTCGTCCTCGGTCTGGGTGATGTGGATCCGCAGGGCGGTGGCGCCGGGGCGGTGCAAGCGGACGCCGCGCCAGGCGAACGGCAGGTAGGTGTCGTCCCCGTCGCGGTCGAGGAAGGGGATGCTCGCGGCGTGCAGGGCGGCGTCGAGCAGGGCGGGGTGCATGAGGAACCCGGTGGCGGGGGGTGCCGGGTCGGTCTGCGGGATCTCGGCGAACACGTCGGTGCCGCGTCGCCATGCGGCGTGCAGCAGGCGAAAGGCGGGGCCGTACTCCATGCCGCGGGCGGTGAGCCGGTCGTATAGGTCGGGCACGTCGACGGGTTCGCTGCCGACGGGGGGCCAGGTCGGTGGCTGGGCGGGCGCGCCGGGGGCGGCCCCGGCCGGCTCGGCGCCGTGTCCGGGGTGCGCGCATCGGTGTCCGGCGGCAGCGGTGCCACCGGGGGCGGCCTCGCTCGGGCGGGGATCGAGGACGGTCATGCGCTTCCTTCGTGGCAGTGGGGACCTGGGGTGCCGTGAGGCGCGTGGACGTCAGTCCTTGAGCGGGGGCGGGTTGGTGATGGCCGCGGTGACGTAGCCCTTGGAGTCGCCGCCGTGTTCGTCGTAGTAGCGGCAGAACGTCTTGACGACGACGAGGGCGTCACGGATGTCGTTGGCGTCCCAGGCGACGATGTCGAGGATCTCGATGCTGCCCTGGAAGAGCCGGCCGCGCATGGGGACGCGGAAGGAGCTGGAGAAGTCGGTGATGAGGATGTCGCCGAGCTGGCGGTACCAGAAGTCCTCCATGGACCACTGGCTGAAGGGCTCGGCGAGGCCGTCCTGCACCGACTTGGCGATGAGGTAGTAGGCCATCTGGTTGTAGCAGATGTTGAACTCGACCGAGTTGAAGTGGCCGGTGTCGTCGATGTAGCAGGACTCGGGGATCTCGAAGGTGCACTCGGCCTCCAGCTGGCCGCCGTCGCCGGGCCTGCCGTCGCTGATCACCTCGGCGGTCTGGAGGTACTCGCACTTCTTGGTCCGGTACGGGGTGAGCACCCGGTGGAGCAGCGGCTCGTCGGTGGGGATGCGTCGGGCGGTGGGGCTGTCGGCGCGTTCGGGTCGCTGCAGGAGTTCCGTCATGGTGGTTGTCTCCGGCTGGTGCGGTCGGGTGGGCGTTGCGGGTCGGGGTCAGCTGTTGCGGGCCCGCTGTGCGGCGAGCAGCAGTTCCTCGACGCTCATGGTCTGCAGCGCGGCGGCGGAGGTGCGGGGCTCCTCGGTGGGTTCGGCGGCAGCCGCGGTGGTCTCGGCCGTCTCGGCCGGCGGGTGCGTGGCGTCGGCGTTGCCCAGGTCGAGCAGGGTGTCGAGCAGTCCGGCGTCGCGCAGGGCGGAGATCGGGATGGCGGAGATCACGGCCCGGATCTCGTCGTCGGCGTGGTCGGCGGCGAGTGCCTCGATCTCGGGGGCGAGTTCGTCGAGCAGGAAGGCGGCGAGGTCCGCGGGGGTCGGATAGTCGAAGGTGATGGTGGCGGGCAGCCGGGTGCCGATGGCGGCGCTGAGACCATTGCGCAGTTCGATGGCGGCCAGCGAGTCCATGCCGAAGGCGGTGAAGGGTGTCTCGGGGTCGATGGCGTTCGGGTCGTCGTGCCGGACCTGGGCGACCTGCCGCCGTACCAGGTCGAGCACGAGGGTCAGCCGCTGTTCGGGGGCTGCGGCGGCCAGCCGCTGTGCGATCGGGACGTCGGTGGCCGCGGCGGTGGTGCCGGGGGTTTCGGGCTGCCGCGCCGGGGGTGTGACGAGGTCCTTGAGTACGGCGGGCAGCTGGTCGTAACCGGCGCGGAGTGCGGCGGGGTTGAGCTTGAGGGGGACGAGCAGCGCGTCGGGGCGGGCAAGGGCGTCGTCGAGCATGGCCAGGCCCTCGTCGGTGGGGATGGCGGCGCTGCCGGCGAGTTCCAGCCGGGTGAGGTCGGCGGCGGTGAGGGTGCCGCCCATGCCGTCGGCTTCCGCCCACAGGCCCCAGGCGAGCGACTGGCCCGGCAGGCCGGCGCGCTGCCGGTGGTCGGCGAGGGCGTCGAGGAAGGTGTTGGCGGCGGCGTAGTTGGCCTGGCCTGCGCCGGCGACGAGCCCGCTGGCGGAGGAGTAGAGGATGAAGTGGGTGAGGGGGTGGTGGCGGGTGAGGTGGTGCAGGTGCCAGGCGGTGTCGGCCTTGGGGGCGAGGACGTGGGCCAGGCG
>NZ_JBFAWG010000189.1:0-5620 GCF_040680215.1 Streptomyces sp. NPDC052107 | reverse complement strand
GTGAACGGGATCTTGCCGTCCAACGCCCACTGGCGCGGCGTCATCGGGTGAATCACGAGACACTTCGCAGCCTTGGACATACGCAGCAACTCAATGCATACAACTATACATGCGCAACACTAGGGACAGCTAATGAAGTTGGTGAGCCTCGTCCCGCCGGATCACCTCGCGGCCGCGACGGGCGGTCGCGAGGTGATCCGGGCGCGGCCGGGAACGTGGGTGCCCTGCCTGCGGTGCGCGAGCCGATGAAGCCGCGCAGGGCGCCGAGGGCCGTACCGGCCGCGGCGCCCCTGAGCGGTGGCGAGGGGTCTCGCGGGCTCATGCCAGCCTCTCGTCCTTGACCGCCAGCTGCTGCTCTCCCCGCCGGTAGCCCACGGTGCGGATGCCGAGCGCGTCCTTCAGCTGCCGGGCGGGCACGACCTGGGGAGTGGGGGCGGGTCCCCGCCCCGGCTTGGGCAGCGGGTAGGCGGTGGTGGTGGCGGAGTGGAAGGTGATGTTGCCCTCCGTCTTGGTGAACAGCTGGTGGACGTGTCCGTTGAGGCAGGTGACAGAAGAGAAGCGGCGCAGCAGCGCGATCACCTTCAGCGCGTCGTCCGTGCTCCAGCCCCACTTCGGGTACATGGCGAACAGCGGGATGTGGCTGAAGACCACGACGGGTGTGTCCGACGGCAGGCCGGCGAGGTCCTTGCGGACGAAATCGATCTGCTCGGTGCCGAGGTGACCGAGCTTCTCCGGGCTCAGGGTGTTGACCAGGGCGAGGAAGTGCACGCCGTGGGTGTCGAAGCTGTACCAGCCGTCGCCGAGCGTGCCCTTGCCGAAGATCCGCCGGTAGGCGCGGCCCGCGTCGCCGATGGAGTCGTGCTCGCCCGGCACGGTGAAGACACGATCCGTCCGCAGCCCGGCCATCATCTGCCTGACCTGGTCGAACTGTCCCGCCGTGGACAGGTGTGTCAGGTCGCCGCTGTGCATGACGAAGTCGGGCCTGAACCCGAGCCCGTTGACCTGATGGATCGCTTCGGTGAACGAGCCGACCACGTCCGTGTTGGCCGGGCCCTGGAAGCCGATGTGGCTGTCGGAGACCTGCACGAACCGCAGTGGACCGCCCGGTGCCGCGGCGGCCCCGGCGATGGCGTCCCGGGAGCCGGCGACATGGCTGATCACCTCTCCGCCGGCCACGGTGAGTACGACGGCCCCACCGAACCATCCGGCGTGCCGCATGAGTTGACGTCGCGTCATGCCGTGTTCGGAAGTGGGTTCGTCGGCGTCAGTGACCGGTGCCGGGCTCTGGTGGTCGTCGTATGCGGTCATGAGGTCACCTCCACGGTGCCGGTCATGAACGGATGGATGGCGCAGAGGTAGGCGTAGCTGCCGGGCTTGGTGAACGTGTAGGTGTAGGTGCCGTGCGTGGCGAGGGTGGGCGAGTGAAGCGGGCCGCCCGAGCCGGAGCTGGTGACGGTGTGGGCGTCGGTGTCCTGATTGGTCCAGGTCACCGTCGTGCCTGTCCTGACCTTCAGCGTGGCCGGGGCGAACGCGAAGTTCTTGATCGCCACGGTGTCCGCGGACACCGGTGTCGCGGCCGTGCTCCTGCCCGAAGGGGCCACGGACATGGTCATGCCAGGTCTCGCCGAGGTGCCGGGCATACCGGCCGGCTGATGCTGACCCGGGCCGGGCGTGAGGGTGCCGGGGTCCGCGGAACGGGGCGACGGGCCGCACGCGCTCAGGAGCCCCAGGACACCGGCGCCGGCGACGGCCAGCCCGGCCACACAGCGCGAAAGGCAGCCCGCAGGGCCGAAGTTGACGTACATGATGTTCATTCCCCACTGATCGGGTGATGCCGGGTGGGACGGCTCGTGCCTGGTTTCACGGGGGGCGGTATCGGATGGTTCCGTGGATACGCATCTTTTGTCAGACTTCTCAGAAGTCACTGGTTATGACACGACAAACAGATACATATGCGTGATGATCTGCTTATGCCATGGAGTGCCCGAAAACGTGGTGAAACGGCCGATCCCCATCGCTCCGGGCGCCGTGTCTCGGGTAGCGGGACCATTTCGACCACGGACGAGGACCTGCTCCGGGCTCTGTACGCCGAGCACGCAGGTCCTCTGTTCCGCTACGTACTGCGACTGACGTCAGGAGACCGGCAGTGGGCCGAGGATGTCGTCCAGGAGACGTTGTTGCGGGCATGGCAGCACCCCTCCGCGTTCGAACCCGCACGTGGTCCGGCGCGCGCCTGGCTGTGCACGGTCGCCCGGCGCCTGGTCATCGACACGCACCGGGCTCGGCAGGCGAGGCCGGCGGAGGTGGGCGGCGAGGCCCTGGAGCGGGTCGCGGAGCAGACACCGGGCGAGGACCGGATCGAGAAGGCGCTGCAGAGCTGGGCCGTGGCCGAGGCCGTCCGGGCGCTGTCCCCCGACCACCGCGCCGTACTGCTGGAGACGTACTACCGGGGCCGGACCGTGGCGGAGGCCGCGCAGGTGCTGGGCATCCCGCCGGGCACCGTCAAATCGCGGACGTACTACGCCTTGCACGCCCTCCGGCTGGCACTGCGGGAGCGAGGCTTCGAGCCATGACCACGGCATGGAGGAGGTGCCGGCCATGAACGCGGACCACGACGCCCTCCGGGTGGCGCTGGGCGGATACGTCCTGGGCGCGCTGTCCCCGGCGGAGACGGCACGGGTACGTGCGCACCTCGCGGAATGCGACGAGTGCAGGGCGGAACACGCCGAGTTGGCCGGACTTCCGGCGCTGCTCGCGACGGTCACCGCGGCGGAAGCCGTGGGCCGGCCCGTGCCCGTCGGAGAAGAGGACCCGGCCGATCGGCTGGTGCGGCGGGCGGCGGAGAGCACCGGGGGTCCGCCCGAGGCGCCGCCCGGCACGTCCGCGGCGCCTCGGGGTTCCGGGACGGGACTGCTCGACCGGATGCTTCAGCAGGCCGCCGCCAGGCGCCGCAGGGCCTGGCGGCTGCAACTGGCCGGTGTGGCCGCCTCGCTGACGCTCGTCGCCGGAGCGGCGGTCGGCGGCACATGGCTGGCGATCGGTGGATCCGTGGTCGGTCAGGGGACACCGCCAGGACCGACCACGCCGGCTCCGACGCGCACCTTCTCCGGAAACGATCGGGCCACCGGCGTCACCGCTTCGGTGCGGGTCTCACCCTCGGCCTGGGGCAGTGTCCTGGAGGTCTCCGCCCACGGGGCACCCGCGGGAATCACCTGCCGGTTGCAGGCGGTCGGGCCCGGTGGCACCAGGGCGGACGCCGCCACCTGGCGCGCGGGCACCTACCCGCCCGGAACCACCGTCCCCGGGGCGGTCCCCCTGTCCCCGGCGGCCATCGAACACTTCGAGATCATCGCCGGCAACGGCCAGAAGCTGGTCACGATCCGGGCGTGAGACGGGCGGGGCGGCGCGGATCACCGCTTAGTAGCCGACTCACGTCCAAGAAGCGCAATAAAAGGGGCAAATCGCTCGAACCATCTGCGCTCGTCGCCCGTAGAACTGAATGAGTGCTCACACACAGGTTCCGACGCAGAAGAGCCAGATGACCATGTACGTGACCGATTCCGCCCGTGCCGGCTCACTTCCCCCACGGTCCTGCCACCACCAGGCGATGCTCACCCTGCCCGCGCAGGAGGCGCACGTTTCCGCGGCTCGTCATCTCACGGCGGACCTGCTGGAGTGCTGGCGCGTACCCGAGAGCGAGCGGGACTCCGCCGTCCTCATCGTCGACGAACTCGCCGCCAACGCCGCCCAGTACGGCCGCGAACGCATGACGCTGCTGCTCGTCCTCGACGACGGCACCCTGCACATCGTGGTCAGCGACTCGGGAACCGCGGTCGAGCACGGTCACCGCGACGTCGCACCGGACGAGCACGGCCGCGGCACCGGCATCGTCGACTCCCTCGCCCAGTCGACCGAGGTCCATCAGACGCGCAGCGGCCGAGAAGTCCGCGCCTGCCTGCGGTGCTGGGCATGATCGAGCCCCTACGCTTCCGACGACCGGCCACCGCAGGATCATTGCCGTCCGCCGGGCCGCACTCCACCCTACGGCCGGCCTCGTCCGGGTCGCGGCGTGATCGCACAGAAGGGCAGGGGCGCACATGCCGGACACTGGCGATGTCGAGGCCGTCTTCCGTGCCGAGTACGGACGCGCGGTCTCCGTCCTCGTCCGCTTCCTCGGCGACATCGACCTCGCCGAGGAAGCGGTGCAGGAGGCCTTCACCACCGCCGTACGCACCTGGCCGGAATCCGGCGTGCCGCCGAGCCCGGCCGGCTGGATCATCACCACCGCACGCAACCGGGCCATCGACCGGGTCCGCCGCGAGTCCTCCCGGGACGCCCGGCACGCCGACGCCGCCCGGCTGTACGCGCCCCACCTGTACACACCCGACCTGCACGCGTCCGACGCACCGCCCGAGGAGGGCCCCGTGCGCGACGACCGGCTCCGCCTGATCTTCACCTGCTGCCATCCCACGCTCGCCCTGCAGGCCCGGGTCGCCCTCACCCTGCGCCTGCTCGGCGGCCTGAGCACCGCCCAGATCGCCCGTGCCTTCCTGGTGCCGGAGCCGACCCTCGCCCAGCGGTTGGTACGGGCCAAGGCCAAGATCCGCGACGCGGGCATCCCGTACCGGGTGCCCCGCGACCCCGACCTGCCCGAGCGGCTCGGCGGCGTCCTCGCCGTCATCTACCTGATCTTCAACGAGGGCTACACCGGCGACTCCGCCCTGTGTGCGGAGGCCCTCCGCCTCGGCCGGCTGCTCGCCGCCCTGCTGCCGGACGAGCCCGAGGTCACCGGCCTGATCGCGCTGATGCTGCTGACCGAGTCCCGGCGGCCGGTCCGGCAGGGCGCGGACGGCGTCCTCGTCCCGCTGCCCGAGCAGGACCGCACGCTGTGGGACCGCGAGCTGATCGCCGAGGGCCAGGACCTGGTCCGCCGCTGCCTGCGCCGGAACCGGCCGGGCCCGTACCAGATCCAGGCCGCCGTCAACGCCGTGCACAGCGACGCGCCCAGCGCCGAGACCACCGACTGGGGCCAGATCCTGCGCCTGTACGACCAGCTCATGGCCCTGGCACCGTCCCCGGTCGTCGCCCTGAACCGTGCGGTCGCCGTGGCCGAGGTCCAGGGGCCGGCCAGGGCACTCGATCTCGTCGACTCCCTGGATCTCGGCCGGTATCACGTGCTGCACGCCGTCCGCGCCGACCTGCTGCGCCGCCTGGGCCGCACCGCGGAGGCGGCCGCGGAGTACGGCCGGGCCGCCGAGCTGGCCGGGAGCGAGGCCGAGCGAGCCTACCTGGAGCGGCGCCGACACGAGACCGACCCCACGGCGACATGACCCACGTCACCACGAGCCGCCGGAATGAACTTCAGAACCTGAAAGGTTGGTAAATGCATCCACCGGCCCAGGTTCGGGCCGCACCCGCCCGTGCACCACCAGCGAGGCACATCTTTGAAGGCTCCCCTCCCTGGAGGACCCCGTTGCTGATCTCTCAAATCTGCCCTCGTGCTTGGTGCCGAAGCGGGATGGTGAGCGGAGGATCGAGTTCGTTGGCGGTGATGTTCAGTGTCGTTGGAGTCGTGGTCGGGTGGGGAGATCCCGGAGCTGACGCGGCGGGTGGCGTGCAG
>NZ_JBFAWG010000188.1:0-5759 GCF_040680215.1 Streptomyces sp. NPDC052107 | reverse complement strand
AGCGGGCGACCAGGACATCCAAAACCGTTCGGGATGCCCGCAGTGACCAGGTATGGGTCCAAGACTCACTACTGCTCACTGATTAGGAACGGTTCATCGGTGGCGGCGTTTGAAGACGACCATCCGTAGGACAGTGAAGCGCACCACGGTCACCAGGGCGAAGCTCGGCGCGAGTACCAGGATCTCCGCTGCTGGTGAGGCGGTGGGCCGGTAGTGACGGAAGAGCAGGACAGCGCCTGAGGTGACCAGGTACGCCAGGACGAACAGGCCGCCTGCGGTCAGATGCGCCTGGAGGACCCGGACCCGGGACTCGCGAAAGGTCAGCCGACGGTTGGCCTCCGTGTTGAGGAGGGTGACGACAAAGAGGGAGGTGAAATTGGCCAGGATGGGCGGCGACCACCGGCGCAGAACCCAGTACAGCATGGCCTGGGCCACCGTGGAGGCGACGCCGACCACGACGAACCAGAACACCTCCTTGGTCAGCGCGGTGCGGCCGAGCCAGGTGGTGGCGCTGCGTCGTGCGCTGAGGCGTCGCACCCCACCATCATGAGGCCACCGTGCGACCCGTCGAGCCGTGCGGAGCGCCGGTTCTGCCGTTCGGCTGACGACGGACACCCGCCTGCACGACAGGCACGGAGAGCCGACCCGATCTGTGCCAGTTTGTGGCTGACGATTTGACAGGCACTGACGGAGCGGTGGGCTTCGATCCACACGTTGAGAGACGGTCTGGGGACAGGGGAGGCAGTCGTGGGCAGTGGCGGACGGCCACCGGCCGCGGGCTCCGGCGGGCCTCAGCGGCGGGGATCGGACGAGGGTCACGCGGACGGGCTCCTCGAGCGCGTGCGCGCTGCCGCGGCGGCGCGGGCCACCAAGGGGGCCGCTCGTACCAGGGCCCTCGTGCGCCGGGCCGGGCAGACTCCTGCGCCCCCGGGGCCGTTCCGTCCCGGATTCTGGCGGAGTCCGATCCGCGGGCCCTGGCTGACCTCGGTGTTCGGCCTGATCCTCCTGATCGGCATTCCACTGCTGTTCGTCACCGGACTGCTTTCCTACGCCTCCTACAACCCCGACCTGAGCCATTTCAACGACGAGACTCCCGACAAGGGTGTTCTGGGCTTCTACCTCTTCAGCTGGCCCACACACCCGTACTGGCTCTACCGGCTGCTCCAGGGCGTGCACGTGACACTGGGTGTGGTGCTGGTGCCGGTGCTGCTGGCCAAGTTGTGGTCGGTGATCCCCAAGCTGTTCGAATGGCTGCCGGTACGCTCCGTCGCCCACGGCCTGGAGCGGCTTTCGCTGCTGATGCTGGTCGGCGGCGTCATCTTCGAGTTCGTCACCGGCATCGTCAACATCCAGCTCTACTACGTCTTCCCGGGCTCGTTCTACCGCCTGCACTTCTACGGCGCCTGGGTGTTCATCGCCGCCTTCGTCGTCCACGTGTGCCTCAGGCTCGGCCGGATGACGCGGGCCCTGCGCTCACGCAGCCTGGGCGCCGAACTGCGCACCGACCTCGCCCAGACCGTGCCCGAACCACCCGATCCCGACGGCCTGGTGGCAGCCGATCCCGCACCGCCCACGATGACCCGCCGCGGCGCGGTGGGCATGGTGGGAGCGGGATCGCTGCTCCTGTTCGTAGTGACCGCCGGACAGAGCATCGGCGGCCGGCTGCGCGCCACTGCACTGCTCGCACCCCACAACCGCGATCCGAGCAGCGGCTCGAACAGCTTCCAGATCAACAAGACGGCGGCGAAGGTCGGCGTCACCCCCGCGCTCGTGGGCCCCACCTGGCGGCTGGAGGTCCACGGACGCGGAGCGCCACGCGTCTTCACTCGCGATCAGCTTCTGGCGATGCCCCAGCACGCCGCCGCACTGCCGATCGCCTGCGTGGAGGGATGGTCCACCGAAGACCAGCACTGGAGCGGCCTGCGGCTGGCCGACCTCGCCGCGCTGGCCGGACTGCCCGATGCCGCAAGCGTCCTGGTCCAGTCCGTCCAACCCCCCGGCCCCTTCACCAGGGTGGTGCTGCGCGGTAACCAGATCCACGACCCCCGGGCGCTGCTCGCCCTCCGCGTCAACGGCGCGGCCCTCTCACTCGACCACGGCTACCCGGCCCGCATCATCGTCCCGGCCAACCCCGGCGTGAACAACACCAAGTGGGTCCACCGGCTCACCTTCAGGGCGTGACCATGGCACGATCCGTCCGCTGGTACGGCTCCGGGCCTCTGCATCTGCTCGTCCTGATCGCCTCGTTCGCCCTGACTGGCTACGCCATGCTGCGCCTGTTCGCCGTCCGGCCCTGGGAGGTGGCGATCTGGTTCGTCGGTGCGGCGATCCTCCACGACCTCATCCTGCTGCCCCTGTACTCGCTGGCCGACCTGTCGGCCCTCTCCGTACTGCGGCGCCGAGCCGCCGACGGACCGAGGGTGGCGTGGATCAACTACCTGCGCGTCCCCGCCTTCCTGTCAGGTCTGCTCCTGCTGGTCTGGTTCCCCCTCGTCTTCCGTCTGGCGGTCCCCTACCCCGGCGACACCGGACTGTCCGACAGCGTCTACCTCGGCCGATGGCTGGCGATCACCGGCGTACTCTTCTCCGCCTCCGCCGTGGCCTTCGCGATGAGACTGCGCCGCCTGAGGCGGGCCGGCCGCAGCGACGAGAACCGACGGGCCGCAGGCCATGGCGCAGCACCGTGACAACGGACGAGGACGAGCTGTACGACACCGACGGGGAGCCCTACGCGCTCGCCCTGCGACCCGGCCGAGAACCGGTGTACCTACGGCTGGCCGACGGGCGCCGCATCCGGATGCCGGTACACCGCTGGCACGAGCAGCCCACGGCGGCCGACAAGACCGTACTGGAACGCAGCATCGGCCCCGTCCTCGACGTCGGCTGCGGCCCGGGGCGCATGTGCAGGGCACTCCTGAGCCGGGGAGTCTTCGCCCTCGGGGTCGACATCGCGCCTCGCGCGGTCGCACTGACCACCACTCTGGGCGGGCTCGCACTGTGCCGATCGGTCTTCGACCGACTGCCGGCAGAGAGCGGCTGGCAGACGGTGCTGCTCATCGACGGCAACATCGGCATCGGAGGCGACCCTCATGGCCTGCTGCGCCGCTGCGGCGGACTCATCGCCCCCACCGGGCGTCTCGTCGTCGAGGTCGACCCCCATGACGTCGAAGAGCTGTGCACTGCCCGGTTCGAGGACCTCCAGGGCCGGAGCGGTCCGTACTTTCCCTGGGCACGGCTCGGACGACGGGCGCTCCACAGGATCGCCGCCGACCTTGCCCTCAGCGTCACCGACCAGTGGGGATACGGCCACCGACGCTTCCTCGCCCTCGGCCGTGCGGATTCAGCCTCGGGACCTCGCCGATGACGCGGGGTCGGCCACGCGGCGGCGGGGAGACACGACGTACGCCGACCGGACGCCGAGCGCGGCACCAGCTCGTGCCACTCAGTCGGAGCAACCGTCGGCAACCGGCACGTGCGATCCACCGATCGTGCTGATTGGCTGGAGGCGAATCCGCTGTTCAGGGAGGATGGGGTCCATGTCACCCGTCAGGCACCTGGAGAGACCTGCGGCGCGGGCGACTGCTCACGTCGTCCCGGCCGGGCGGCGCTCGGCCCGAGGTGGACGGGCTGCGACGCATGAGTGCGCGACCGATCGGTGACCACGCCCTGCTGTCAGACTGCCGCTCAGCCGCGCTGGTGACCTCCGACGGCTCGGTGGACTGGCTGTGCGTGCCCCGGTTCGACAGCCCGGCGATCTTCGCCCGGCTCCTCGACGAGGACGCCGGCCACTGGTCCATCCGCCCTGTCACCGGCCCGGTCGACATCAGCCGCCGTTACGTCGAGGACACCCTCGTTCTGGAGACGGTCTTCCGCACGCCCGGGGGCACTGCGGTCCTGCGGGATGCCCTTGCCCTGGGACGGCGCGAACGCGGGCACGCGCTCGGCACCGCTTCCCCCGGAATGCTGCTGCGGCAGATCACCTGCACCGAAGGGCGGGTGGACATCGAGATCGGCTACGCGCCGCGCCCGGAGTTCGGACTCGTCCACCCACTCCTCTCAGCCGTGCCGGGTGGGCTTGCGGCGTACGGGGGCGCCCATGTTCTGCTGCTGTCGAGCCCCGTCGACCTGCGGATGAGCGGCTCCACGGCTCACGGCCGAATCCCGCTCTCGGCAGGGCAGCGCCTCGGATTCGCCCTGCACGTCGGGACGGCGTGGGAGAGGGAGTCGCTGGCCTGGCGGACGGGACGGATCCGGCGTCGCTTGTCCGACACCGTCGAAGGCTGGCGCTCCTGGTCGAAGCTCCACCGCGGCTACGTCGGCCCCTGGCAGGACGAAGTGAGCCACAGTGGACGCGTGCTGCGGGCCCTGACCTTCGCACCCACCGGGGCCATCGTCGCCGCGGCCACCACCTCTCTGCCCGAGAAGACGGGCGGAATGCGTAACTGGGACTACCGCTACACATGGGTCCGCGACGCCAGCTTTACCATTCAGGCACTGGCCACGGCCGCCTGCGAGAAGGAGAAGAACCGGTTTTTCGGCTTCCTCGCCCGGGCCGCGGCAAGCCAACTCGACCGCGGCGCCGACCTGCAGATCATGTACGGCATCGGTGGAGAACGTGATCTGAGCGAGCGGCCCCTGCCTCACCTGACCGGCTGGCGCAACAGCAGCCCCGTCCGGATCGGCAACGACGCCTGGCGCCAACGCCAACTCGACGTCTACGGCGAACTCCTCGACGCCGCAGCCCAGACCCTTCCACCCGATGAGCCTCTCGACCCAGCCACCCGCACCTTCCTGCTCCAGGCAGCCGAGACAGCCGCCCAGCGGTGGACCCAACCGGATCAAGGCATCTGGGAAAGACGCGGACCCAGCAGACACTTCCTCCACTCGAAACTGATGTGCTGGGTCGCCCTGGACCGCGCCATCAGCATGGCCCCTGCCCTCCAGGCCGACGAACGCCTGCCCCACTGGCAGCACGAGCGCGACCAGATCCGCCAAGCCATCGAACAACGCGGCTGGAACCCCGACCTGGGCGCCTTCGCCCAGGCATTCGACACGAACGACCTCGACGCCTCCGCACTGATGTTGCCCATTGTCGGCTTCCTGCCACCACACGACCCCCGCATCCAGTCCACCGTGCTGGCCATCGCCACCCAACTGACCGACCACAACGGCCTGGTCCGCCGCTACCTCACCGACGAACTGCAGGAAGAAGAAGGCACCTTCCTGCTGTGCACCTTCTGGCTTGCCCAAGCCCTCGCCCTCACCGGCCACACCACCCGTGCACGACACGCCTTCCAAACCGCCCTCGCACACGCCAACGACCTCGGCCTGCTGGCCGAGGAGACCGACTCCACCACAGCAGAGGCCCTCGGCAACTTCCCCCAAGCCTTCAGCCACATCGGGCTCATCAACGCCGCTCGCGCCATCCGCGATGCCGAGCGACAAGAAATACACGCCTAGTGCCAATGCCGCTGTTTTAAGCCGTGGCCTTGGGTTTTCGCTTGGTCGGGGCGGTTTTGGACGCGGGAACGATGGTGACGGCATACGAGGAAAACCACGGACAGCGCGCGGACTGGCACTCCGCGGCCGGCGGCCACCTGCGGGTCGACGGAGGCGAACAGCAGCGGCCGCCCGATCAGCGCCAGCACGGCGAGCACCACCGCGCCGACCACCGTCAGCACGGTCACCTGGGAAGAGGTGATGCCCAGGAAGGTGCCGAAGAGGATGGTCTGCGGCCCCTCCAGCAGCCCCCGGTACAG
>NZ_JBFAWG010000187.1:0-5771 GCF_040680215.1 Streptomyces sp. NPDC052107 | reverse complement strand
CGGGCTGGCGGCTCCTGTCGTTCAGTACCAGGGCACGAAGGCGATTGGCTCCCAAGGCTGAGCAACGCTCAGGCTCGCTAAGCCAATCAGAGACGTTTGTCTTGTCCGCGCCTCGGTATCGGCATCTGCGCAGGCGCCGCCGCCCTGCCCATGTGCGGGGGCCGGGCAGCCCGACCGTGGCCGGCACCGAGGAACGCGGGGGTCGAACGGCCCGTCCCCGCCGGAGGGTGCCGGCCACACCGCCAGGTGGATGAAGCCATGCAGGACAGGAAGGCCAAGGCCAGTGCAGGGGGGCGTGTCGGGGAACGTCCCTGGTTTACAGCCCGCAGGAGCCGCGGTCCAGGTGGAAGTAGCGGGCGTTGGCCCAGCGGCACAGCCGGATACCGACTGTGACGCCGACGATGGTGATCAGGGCGGGCAGGTATCCGCTGGCGACCTGGACGATCGGGATTGCCGGGCACCCTCCGGAGATCGCCCAGCCGGTACCGAACAGCACTGCGCCGGGAATCACGCCGGCGTGGATGCGTCCCGGGGTGCGGCGGACCCGCAGCAGGGCGAATGCGCACACGATGATCACGACGGCACCGGCGAAGGAGAGGAGCATGCGCGGGTCCTGGAAGGTGAACATGCGGTTCAGCTCGGTGTAGTCGCCGAAGCCGATGTTGGAGACGGTATAGCCGAGAGTGAGGCCGGTGAGGATGTTGGCCAGCAGTATCGCGCCCCGAGTACGCATCAGATCACCTTCCACAACAGGAACGACACCGCGACGGCGGTGCCGAAGAACACGGCGGTCGCAACCAGGCTGACCGGGCGTAGACGGCCGCAGCCGTTGAGTCCGTGGCCGGAGCTGCACCCACCGGCCAGCCGCGTGCCGAAGCCGACCAACACGCCTCCGACGAACAGCAGGACGGTCATGGTGGTCGGATTTGCGGTGACCACGTTCCGGAATCCCGGTCCCATGTCGAAGCGGAGGTGGAACCGCCCCGAGGTGACCGCGGCGATCAATCCGCCGAAGAAGATCGACACCAGCAGGGCCGCCTGGGTGACCAGCGGGGCGGGGCCCGGGCTCGTGACCGAGGTGTCCTCACTCACCGTCGGTTCGGCGTCCGTTTCGAGCAGTTGTGACGTCCCGTACGGAACCGGCGGCACGGTGGGCGCGGCGGGGCTGGTGCCGAAGTGTTCTGCCGTAGCTGCGGCGAGAGCGTCAGCGAGAGCGCGCTCGTCGGTGAACTCCTCGTCCATCCGCTCCAGGCGGCGCTCCCTGCGCCAGTGCAACACGCGATCCCAGGCGGACGACACCCCGAACGACCGGTCCGTGGTGAGGGCGTAGTTGATGGTGATCAGAGCGAGCCCGGCAGCGCCGGCCCACCAGGGCCAGTAGCCACTCATGCGGGGCCTCCCATCCATTCGGCGAATCGAGCCCACCAACCGCGCTTCGAGCTGGGCTCTTGCCCCGCGTGTCGAGATGGGCGGTCCGGAGGCTGGGGAAACGGTGGGGATGATGACGGTCGGTAATGCGAGACCGGTATCGTCGGAGATGCCGCCCCGAACTGAGCCATGGTCTCGGGTGCCGCGGTCACAGGTTCTGACGGCTCCGGTGGCCGAGCCGGTGCCGGCTGCGACCAGGACGCGTTCTCCGGCGGCCAGGGATTGTGTTGTGGTGGAGGGGCCTGCTGGGGTCCCTCCTCCGGGCCGGCGGCACCGGACCGGTCCTGGCCGGTGGCCACGTCTTCAAGGTGTCGCGCGCGGGCACCGTTGGGCAGCAGGCTGATCGGTACGCGCTCGCCGGTGAGTGACACCTGGTAGCGCGCACAGCCGAGCCACTGATCCTCGCTGTCGCAGTAGTAGTCGCGCCAACCTTGCAAGCTCGCCCTGAGCAAGGGGAAAAGGGGGCATCCTGCGGCGTGCGAGCAACTCACGTTGCTCCCTTCTGACCGGCGCACACCACCCGTTCCGTGAGGGCGGTTGCCGTTCTCGGTCTCTTGCCCTCGCCGCGCCCGGGCCGACGATCTCAAAAGGCGCGGTGATGGCCTGTCACGATGCGGAGCAGTCCCTTCCTTTCTCGACCGGGCGAGATGGAACCATTGTTTTGGTGTCCCGGGCAACCTCAGGGGGATTCCGGCCGTGAACGCTTGACATCGTTGAGTGGGGTGTGCCACGCGATATCGGGGCGTGACGGACCCTCATGGTCGTGCCGCCTGCCGGCGGGAGGCGGTTGTTCGTGCAAACGGTGCACATATGGAGGTTGTTTGTGGCGGAAACGTGAATTCGACTGTGACGGAACTGTTGATATTACTGATCGTTAATGAAGGTGTTGATGAAGGGGAATCATGTGCCGACGTGCTGTCTGCCAGTCATGCCGGAAGGTGACCTACGAGGGCTGCGGGAGGCACGTGGAGCAAGTGCTCGCCGGCGTGGCGACACCTCAGCGGTGCATCTGTGAGTCGGCGGAGCGCGAGCCTGTACACACGGGGGAGCCGATGGCTCGAACGGGGCCGGAGCCGGTCCGACCGGACGGGACAGTGCGAAGCACACACGTTCCTCGCATGGACGGTTCACCGGGCCGATCGAAGGACGGCTGGTGGACCCGGCTCATCGCGTGGATGAACAGCCCAGCATGAAGTAAGTAGAGGCAGAACGGTGCGCTCGCTGGACGGGTGGCGAGAATCGAACTCGCGCTCTCAACTTGGTGGGCTTGCTCCGCTTCGACGGACATCCGAGATCAGGGGCTTCGGCCCCGTAAGGATGATGTCCATCATGCAGAGCATGGGGAAGAAGAAGCCGCGTCCTCGCCGCTCGTTCACGCCGGAGTTCAAGGCCGAGATCGTCGAACTGTGCCGGCGAGGCGACCGGCCCGGAACAGCCGGGCTGCCGTTCGCCCTGCCATCTTCGAATGGATCGAGAGCTGGTACGACGTACGCAGTCTGCACAGCAGCCTCGGCTACTGGAGTCCCGCAGAGCCTTGCCGCTCAGGAAGCGGTGGCCAAGTGAAATCCGTGCATCACCATCCCAGTGATCTACGTCACTGCGGCCTGTGTCCCCGTGATGTTCGTCGGTTGGGCTGCGCTGTAGGTATGGGCCACTCCTGTGATGCGTGTGCCTCACGTGACTTTTCTCTGCGGCCTTTGCCGGCCTTCTGATGGGGTGGATACGTCGTGAGTCGTCGTACGTCGCATGCGTACAGACCGCTGAGCCTGAAGCGACGGGCGTGGCTGACGCTCGGTGCCGTGGTCCTGGGAGGTGGCGGCCTGGTGACGTACGCGGTCGCCAGCCCCTCCGGCGGCCCCGGCGCGGCAGGCCGGGCCAAGCGGCCCGTGAAGGTCTACGACCTCGCGCTCAAGGGGACCACGGGCGGCAAGCAGGAACTGCCGCGCACGTCGACGCAGCAGTTCTCGCTGGTGGGCGTCTCCTGGACGGGGGCCGTCAAGCGGCTCGACGGCACGGCGCAGGTGCGCACCCGCAGTCTGGACAGCGGTGCGTGGAGCGCCTGGCACGACCTCGAAGTGAACATCGACCCGCCGGAGCACCCCGGCGCCAAGATGCGCGGCGCGTCCGAGCCTCTGTGGGTGGGCCCCTCCGACGGCGTCCAGGCCCAGGTGGTCCACAAGGACGGCACCACGGGCGCGCTGCCCAAGGGACTCGAGGTCAACCTGGTCGACCCCGGCGTGGTGACCGACGCCGAGGCCAAGACGACCGAGCCGGCGGCGTTCGTCGCCGAGGCGAGCAGCCCAGCGGCCACGCCCACCGACGGTACGACCGCGTCGCCGACGGATGGCCAGAGCAGCACGTCCCCCGCGCCGACCGATCCCACGTCCCCGGCTGCCACCGACACCACGGCCACGGCGACCGGCTCGGCGTCCGCCTCCGGGTCCCCCTCGGCTTCGACGAGCGCGTCCCCGAGCCCGTCGGTCACCACGCCGTCCGCGCCGCCGTCCACCGTGCCCGAGCCGCCGATCACCTCGCGCGCCGACTGGGGCGCCGACGAATCGCTCAGCCCCGACCCGTCGGAGTACAACGCCGACGTCAAGGCCGTCTTCGTCCACCACACCGACGGAGCCAACGACTACTCCTGCGCCGACTCGGCCTCCATCGTGCGCGGCATCTACGCGTACCACACGCAGGTCAACGGCTGGAACGACATCGGCTACAACTTCCTCGTCGACAAGTGCGGCACCATCTTCGAGGGCCGCAAGGGCGGGGTCGACCTGCCCGTGCTCGGCGCCCACACCTACGGCTGGAACCGGGAGTCCACCGGCATCGCGGTGCTCGGCGAGTACACCTCCACCAGCGCCTCCGACGCCGCGCTGGCCTCCATCGCCCGCGTGGCCGCCTGGAAGCTCGGCCAGTACGGCGCCGACCCGGCCGGCACGGTGCAACTCAACGCCGGTGCGAGCCAGCAGAACTATTTCGGCACCAGCTTCACCGCCGGCACCGCATACACGTTCCAGCGGATCTCCGCCCACCGCGACGGCTACAACACTCAGTGCCCGGGCAACTCGCTGTACGCCCAGCTGCCCACCATCCGCGCCTGGGCGGCCGGACCGGTGCAGGGCCTGAAGGTCACCTCGGTCAGCGGCGCGGGCCTGTCCGGCTCGACGTACTACACCAAGGGCGCCGTCACCCTGAACTGGACAACCGCTACGCCCGGTTCGCTCATCTCGAAGTTCGAGCTGCTGGTCGACGGCAAGGCCGTGACGTCCGTCGCCGGCACCGCCACCTCCGCCGGCACCACCCTGGCCCTCGGCAGCCACACCGTCGCCGTGCGCGCCGTCCACCAGTCCGGCAGGACCACTACGAGCGCCGCGGTGAACGTGGTGGCGGAGACGACCGCGCCGACGTTCAGCACCACGCCGAACCTCTCGCTGCGCACCGGCACGGTCAACACCAGTGCGGTACCGGTCACCCTCGGCTGGAAGGCCACCGACAACGCGGCGCTGCAGAGCGTGAAGCTGCTGTCGCCGACCACGGCCACCTTCGGTCCGACCACCACCAGCTCCAGCCGTACGGCCGTGTCCGGCACCGCGGCCACCTGGTCGATGCGGGCCTACGACTACGCCGGCAACTACCGCACTTTCTCCCCCTCGTACACCCCGGTGATCCTGCAGGAGACCTCGGCCACCAAGTCCGGTACCTGGACCACCCGTTCCAGCACCAGCTACCTGGGCGGGAAGTCGTACTCCAGCGGCTCCAAGGGCGCGAGCCTCACCTGGACCTTCACCGGACGCTCGGCCGCCTGGGTGGTCTCCCGAGCCTCCAGCTCCGGCCAGGCGTACGTCTACGTCGACGGCGTCAAGGTCAGCACGGTCGACCTGAAGTCCTCCACCACCCTGTACCGGCAGGCGCTCTGGACGAAGACCTGGTCCAGCAGTGCCAAGCACACGATCAAGATCGTCGTGGTCGGCACCAGCGGCCGCCCCACCATCACCACCGACGGCCTCATCTACATCAAGTAACCCCCAACCTCCCGTCGGTCGGGGTGTACGGCACAGGGGCCCTTGTCCTGCTTGGTCAGCCAGGCAGGACAAGGGCCCCTTGCGGATCGGGCGCTGCCTAGTACTCCAGCGGTAGATCGTGATCATGCTGGGGCAGCGGCCTGGCGGCGGTAGTGGTGTGACGGCCCGGCACTCCGGTGCGCTGTAGGAGTGGGCCCAGGGACACAGGGGCGTCGTGGCACCTGCTCGCCCCCGATTCCGAGCGGGTGGTCGCGCAATGAGGGGCAGGCAGGCGAGTCCCCCGTCGCCTGCCTGCCCCATGCGCATCCCTCGGGAGGC
>NZ_JBFAWG010000186.1:0-5815 GCF_040680215.1 Streptomyces sp. NPDC052107 | reverse complement strand
TACGGCGCCGCCCACCGCGAGGTCATGCCCTCCGTGGAGCACCGATCCCACGAGGGACTGAACAACCGGGCCGGGAACTCCCACCAGCCCACCAGACGGCGGGAACGCGCGATGAAGGGCTTTCGCTCCGTCGGCGCGGCCCAGCGGTTCCTGTCCGCGTTCAGCGGCATCTCACCCAACTTCCGCCCCACCTGATGACCGCCACCCGACACCGCGTCGAAATGACCATCCGCTTCGCCATCTGGGACCAGATCACCGGCGTCACCAGCCAGCCCACCGCAGCCTCAGCACAGTCCGGCACCGGGCCCTGTCACGTCATCAGACACCCACACACCCAACAACGTGACAACGCCGCCGCAGGGGATGTCGCCGGGTGCTGCCGCCATATCTCGCCTGCGGGGACGACCTTGTACGCGTAGGCTCCGGCGGCATGGCCGCCGACGGCCGGGGCGGCCCAGGGGAGTTGTTATGGGTGTGACGCGTCGTGTGCTGGTTGGGAGAGGGTTCAAGTCAGTGCGCTGGCGAGCATGAGGGCTGCGACGGCCAGCAGGACGATGGCGAAGGTTCTTTGCAGGACGAGTCCGGAGAGCCTGCCCGCCCAGCGTTTTCCGTCCCAGGCGCCGAGGACGGCGGCCGCGGTGAAGGGGCCGACCACGGCCCAGTGAATCGTTCCGGCATGGCCGAGTCGGGGGATGAGGGCGGCGACGGCGTTGGCGCTGATCACCAGCAGGCTGGTGCCGATCGCCTCGGCCATGGGGAAGGCGAGGACGGAGATCAGGGCCGGGACGGCCAGGAAGCCGCCGCCGACGCCGAGCAGACCGGTCACCGTGCCGAGCCCTGCGCCTGCGGCGGCCGACCTGACCGGGCCGGCCGCCTGTACAGGTGCGGTGGCGTGCCGGGGGGTCATCATGCGCCAGGCAGCCAGGCCCGCGAGGACGGCGAAGGCCGTGGTGAGGATCCGGCTCGGTAGGGCCGAGGACAGGGCCCCGACAGCGGCCGCGGCCGGCAGTCCGGCGGCGGCGAACAGAGCTCCGGACCGCCACCGCACCCTCCCGGCACCCGCATGGGTGAGCAGCCCGGTCAGGGAGGTGACGGCGACGATGAGGAGGCTGGCGGTGGTGGCCCGGGCGGGGGTGAAGCCGAGCAGGTAGATCAGGGCGGGGACGGTGAGCATGCTGCCGCCCCCGCCCAGTCCGCCCAAGGCCAGGCCGACGACGCCGCCGGCGACGAGGGCGAGGATGAGGGAGGTCATGCGACCTTTCCGTTCCCGCCTTGTTGGTTGCGGACCGGCAGTCCGGCTTGGGCCCATGCCTGCATGCCGCCGTCGACGTTGAGGGCTTCGATGCCGCGTGCGATGAGGAGTTCGGCGGCTTTCTGGGAGCGGTTGCCGGAGCGGCAGATGGCCAGCACCGGGCGACCCTTGACCGCTTCGGGCAGTAGTGCTCCAGTGGCAACGCGGCCGAGCGACAGCCAGATGGCGCCGGGAGCGTGCCCGGCGGCATGTTCGGTCTCCTCGCGCACATCGAGCAGGACCGCCTCGCCTGCCTGGGTGCAGGTGTGGGCCTCGGCCGGGGTTATTCGCCCGGGCCGTGGGGTGGCAGCCATGGTCTTCCTCCAAATCGGCCAGAAGTGAGGGTGCGTTGACGGATCAGGTGCTCACGACGAGGCCGTGGGCGGAGGCTTGCGGGAAGCTGTCGTCGATGGCGACGACGTCGCGGCCTGCCGCGTCCAGCAGGGAGGCGGCGATGGCGGCCCGCGTGCCTGCGGCGCAGTGCACCCACACGGTTCCGTCAGGGATCTCGCGCATGCGAGCTGGCAGCTCGTGCAGCGGGATGTGGACGGATCCGCTGATCCAGCCTCTGGCGCGTTCGGAGGCACGCCGCACGTCCAGAATCAGCAGGTCCTCGCCGCGGGCGCGGAACTTGGCCAGGTCCGCGAAGGCGGCGCGGGGAAAGGAACGCACGGTCGCGGGGTCGAGGGCCCACTCGTCCGGGGTGCCGGTGGCGGCCGCTGCGGGGCGGTCGATGCCTACCCGGACCAGTTCGCGCTGGGCCTTTGCGATCTGCTCCGGGCTCTCGCCGAGCAGGGTGACCGGCCTGCCCCAGGGGATGAGCCAGGCTAGGTAGATGGCCAGCTGCCCGTCGGCCTCGAAGTTGTAGGCGCCTGTCAGATGGCCGTCGGCGAAGGCGATCCTGTTGCGCAGGTCGACCACCCACTCCCCGGCGGCCAGGCGCGCGGCGATCTCGGCGGCGTTTGCCCGCCTCGGCCCGGTCAGGTCCGCCGGGGCAGGTCCGGTGGCGTTGGTTGGCCCCATGTGCGTGTAGTAGGCGGGGACGTCGTCCAGCCCGGCCAGCAACTCTGCCACGAAGGTGTCGGCGTCCTTGACAAGGGCGTCGTTGCGCGCCTTCTCCGCGCCGATGGTGGAGGCGTCACCTTCGGCCTGGGTGGAGGAGCAGAAGCTGCCGAAACCGTGGGTGGGCAGCACCCGTACATCGTCGGGGAGCTGGGCCAGTCGGTGAGCGGAGGCGTGCTGGGCGCGGGCGAGTTGTTCGGTCAGCCTCGGCTCGACCAGATCGGGCCGCCCGACGCTGCCGATCAGCAGCGATCCGCCGGTGAAGGCGGCGACGGGGGAGCTGTCGGCCTCCACGATGTAGGAGGTGTGGTGCGGGGTGTGCCCCGGGGTGGCCATGGCCTGCAGTACCAGGCCGTCCTCCAGGTCGAACCTGTCGCCGTCGGCTACGGGCACGCGGGCGAACGCCACGTTCGCGTCGGCGGGCACCAGGTAGCGGGCGCCGGTGATCCGCGCCAGCTCCAGACCGCCGGAGACGTAGTCGTTGTGAAGGTGGGTCTCCGCGACGTGGGTGATGCGCACCTGGTGCCGGCCTGCCGCGGCGAGCACCTGCTCGATATCACGCGGCGGGTCGACCGCGACCGCGGCGGCGGACCCGCCGACGAGATAGCTGCGGTTCCCCAGCCCGGCTATGGCCAAGGTCTCGATGAAATACACGCGTCCTCCAAAACCAGGAGAAATTACTCATGGAGTGATGTGCTCGAAGACAGGACCTGAGCGGTTTCGGGATGAAACGAGCGCCCGCGCCTGATACGTGGTCAGGCGCGTCCGCGCAGCAGGAGGTTCCAGTAGAGGAAGGGCAGCCCGTAGCGCTTGAGGTACCACATGTCCCTGCGCTCGTGTGTCGTGTCGATGACGGGGAAGGTGCGGCGCGGCTGCATGGTGTAGTCGAACTCAGCGAGCAGCATCTTCTGCCGTGACGTGACGATCGGGCAGGAGGAGTATCCGTCGTAGGAGGCCGGCAGCGAGACGGCTCCCCGGAGGCTCGCGGCGATGTTCCGCGCAACGACGGGCGCCTGCTTGCGGATCGCGGCCCCTGTCTTGGAGTTGGGCGAGGATCCGGCGTCGCCGAGGGCGAAGACGTCGGGGTAGCGGACGTGGCGCATGGTGTGCTTGTCGATCTCAACGTATCCGGCGGGATCTGCCGGGCCGGCCAGCGGCGTCTCCTTGAGCCAGTCGGGGGCCGACTGAGGTGGCACGAGGTGCATCATGTCGAAGCGGATCGAGTCTTTGGTATCCGAACTGTGGTCGACAACCGTGGCGCGGCGGCCCTCCGGATCCACCTCGATAAGTTCGCTGTTCTTGCGTACCTCGATGCCGTAGCGGGCCACCACCCGCTCCAGTTCCTCGGAGAACACCGGCACCCCGAACATGCCCGGTGCGGGCAGCACGAGCACGACCCGGATGTCCTTCAAGACGCCCTGTTCGCGCCAGTAGTCGGCGGCGAGATACGCGATCTTCTGTGGCGCCCCGCCGCACTTGATCGGTCCGGTGGGCATGGTGAACACGGCTGTGCCCGAGCGCATCGAGCGGATCAGTTCCCAGGTCTTGGGCGCAAGGTCGTACCGGTAGTTGCTGGAGGTGTGCGGCGCGGCGACCGCCTCCGTCATCCCGGGCACCTTGTTCCAATCGAGCTGGATGCCGGGGCAGACGACGAGCCTGTCGTAGCCGATGGTACGGCCGCCATCGGTGCTGACGGTCCGCTCCTCGGGGGCGATGGCCTCGGAGCGCTCCCGTATCCAGGAGACCCCTTTCGGCATGACCCAGCCTTGAGGGCGCGCGCTCGCCTCGGCAGGGGCACGGCCGCCGCCGACGAGGGTCCACAGCGGCTGGTAGTAGTGAGTGGCGGCGGAATCGATGAGCCCGACGTCACGGATGCCGGCGCGCAGCAGCCGGGCAGCGACGCTGACGCCGGCGGTTCCCCCGCCCACGATGAGGACCTGGTGATGGGCATTGATGGTCACAGCCGTGTTCCTTCCGGTCCGAGGGATCCGAGTGCTCAGCTGCTGGTCAGTCCGAGGCGACGGCGTGGCCGTAGTCGTCGTCGGTCAAGATCACGCCACGGCGTCGCGGGTCCACGAGTACGGCCCGTACCGTCGTGCGCGACGTACCTGCGGGCCCCGAGCCCATCGGTACAGATGAGCTCTACTTGCATGGCTCCCTGCCGTGATCTCTACCGGCATGGACCCCTTGTCCTATAATGTACGAACATTAGATCTGTAAATGTCCGGACTTCAAGAGGGAACGGAAAAAAAATCATGGCCCCCGATGCCAGCCCCTCGGCTTCAGCGCCTGTGCCCTCCGCGGGGAGGAAGACTGCGAAGACTCCGCTGTGGCGGCACGTCCGCGACGACCTGCGGGCGCGCCTGGCGAGGGGGGAGTTCACCGACTCCTTCCCCGGCGAGAACGAGCTGCGCGCGCAGTACGGGGTCAGCCGGCACACCATCCGTGAGGCGCTTCGCGAGCTGCGGCAGGAAGGTCTGATCACCGCGGCGCGAGGACGGCAGCCGCGGCCGGTGACCGAGCCGGTCATAGAACAGCCCGTGGGGGCCCTCTACAGTCTGTTCGCCTCCGTCGAAGCGGCCGGCCTTGAGCAGCGCAGCGTCGTGCGCAACCTCGACATCCGCGCGGACGCGCATGTCGCGGTGCGGCTGGCCATGGAGGAGTCGACGCCGCTGCTGTACCTCGAACGCCTCCGTCTGGCTGGTGGAGAACCGCTCGCCCACGACAAGGTGTGGCTGCTCGCCGCGGACGCTCGCGCGCTGCTCGACGTCGACTTCAGTCACACGGCGCTCTACGACGAGCTCGCCCGCCGGTGTGGCATCCATCTCACCGACGGCCAGGAACGCATCCAAGCGGTCATCCCCACCGCCGCCGAACAACGACTGCTCGAACTCCCTGCGAACGTCGCGGCCTTCTCCATCGAACGCCTCGGTCGCGCACGCGGCCGCGCCGTCGAATGGCGCACAACCCTCATCCGCGGCGACCGGTTCAGCGCTGTGGCACAGTTCGATGCCCGCGCCGGATACCGCCTCAACCTCGCCGCGACCCGCCTCCCCTTCCTCGGACCGGAACCCGAACGCTGACCCTCTGACGGCTCACTGGAGCTGGGCGGCCCCGGCAGGGGCGAGGCCCAGAACGACAAGAGCCGTATGACGGGAGACTGCCAGCCCAGGGGGAGATTCCCCCGGGCGACCCGACATTCCTCGGGCTGAGGTCCAGGAAGAGAGAAGCGGCCACGACGGGAGTTGACCCAGTTACCGGATCCTTTTCCTTTGTGTACCGCAGGCGCACACGCCGTTCGACGGTGGGAGCGGTCGGCGCAAATCACCAGGATCAGGCGATGCGCGTTCACCAAGCCGGGCCAGAGCCTTAGCTTGGTGTTTAACCTCGGCCGTTCACCTGACCCGCTGATCTTGGTTCGTTCTCGGGACAGCAGGACGGCCGTTCTTCACGCTTCGAGGT
>NZ_JBFAWG010000185.1:0-5888 GCF_040680215.1 Streptomyces sp. NPDC052107 | reverse complement strand
GGCCACATCTCGCTGACCAGCCGAAACGCTACCGCCTAGAGAAACGCCCTCCAGGCGGCCACACCCATGTCCGCCCAGGTCAGAGGCCAGATTCGGTCCTCCAGGTCACCGAATTAAGTCGAACCCGGGGTAGAGATCAATTTCCTTTAGAGGCCTCGATGTCCGTCAGTATGAGCAGCGCGCGAAGCAGGTGGGTGGCGCGAGCGTGGTCAGTGCGGAGCTTGGTGAGGATCCGCCAGTTCTTCAGATGGGCGAAGCCGCGTTCGACCGGGGCGCGTCCGGCGGCCAGGATGCGGTTGACCTCCCCGCCGATGTGAAGACCGAGGACGTTCACGCCAGTCTCGCCGACGAAATCCTCACCGTCACCGTCCCCACGGCTCAGGCGTGCCAAGCCCCACCACATCGAGATCGAGGGCGAACCACCCGCTACCACAGGGCGCACGATTGGCGGGTGCGGACGACTGACCGTCGAACCGCACTCGCCCGACCGTGTGGGGTCACCAGCGGAAGGGCGGCACAAGGACGGGGGCACGACACCTGCGCGCATCCCTGCACCATGCGACGACGCCTCGACGGCACGGCAGGCACACCACAACCACCACGCCCGGAAGGAGACGACCATGACCGCTGCGCGGGACATCATGCATACCGGCGCTGCCTGCATCCAGGAAGCCCAGACCCTGGAGGACGCGGCGCGCAAGGTGAAGGAACTGGACGTCGGAGCACTGCCGATCTGCGGGGAGGACGACCGCCTCCACGGGATCATCACCGACCGTGACATCGTGGTGAAGTGTCTCGCCAAGGGGAAAGCCCCCCGGACCGTGACCGCGGGCCAACTCGGGCAAGGCAAGCCGGTCACTGTCGACGCGGACGCCGAAACCGACCGTGTCCTCCAGGTCATGCAGGAGCACAGGATCCGGCGACTCCCGGTCATCGAGGATCACCGCCTGGTAAGCCGAGGGGCACCTCGCGCGCCGCTTGCCGGAGGAACAGGTGGGTCACTTCGTCGAGGCTGTCTGCGCGACCAGGTGAATTCGAGGCGCAGTACACAACCTCTTACCTCTTGGTCATCATCACGGCGTCGGCGGCCGTGACTCCCGCCAGCAGCCGCTTCCTACGCCTCCGACAAACAGACGTGCCGGGGCGCGGGGGCAGCGTCATCGCCACTCCTCCCCGCCCGACGGCGCAATGCGTACCGACCCCAGGCCGGGCGAGCCCGTTGCGGGTGTTCGCGGCCTCACCTCGTCCACATCGTCGGCTACTCCCAGACGTCCCATGAATGCCGACTCGCTGCGCGCCAGTACAAGCCGCAGGTGCTCCCCCAACGCCGCGTAGGGCACATCTGATCCCAGCCGTTGTGCTGCCACGCCGGAATCAACGAAACGCGCGAGGCAGCCGACGTCCGCTGGATGGGCGGAGTTGCGGCCCGCGTCGGCATCCGGATCTGCGGACGTCAGAGCAGAACCCGCCCTGGGAGTCAGCGGTGAGTGCCCACGTTGCTGGACGTGTGACAACAAGACGGCGTGCACACCTGTCAGCCGGCTCCTGTCGGCGGCCATCGTCGTCCGCGAGCCTGTGCGAGCTCAGACCGGACGGCCCGCATCAGGGCCATTCGACCCCTGCCACCAGGAACGACTGGGTTTGAGGATGGTGGATGGGGTTCATGCCGACCGAAGGGCGTGGGATTGGTGATCACACGAGCGCGGATGCCGCGCCGGCACCTGACGCCGCCCGCCAAGCCCGGGCCGCCGCGCGAACCGCCCACGCCTCCGCCCCGGCAACCGCAGCCGTTCGGCGGACGGTGGATGTTCTGGTGGATCCTGATGACACTCGCCGCCGTCCTGCTGCTCTCTCACGCCCGCTCCGGGCCGCACACGACATCACTGTCGTACAGCGGCTTCGTCGGCAAGGTCGGCGCCAGCCAGGTGCAGACGGTCGATATCAACGACAAGGGCGCGGTCAGCGGCACCCTGACGGACGGCACGAAGTTCACTACCCAGATCCCCACCGCGCTGGGCACCGGGGCCCAATTGCAGCAGCAGCTGACCTCCCACCACGTGCAGATCAAAGCCAGCCAGAGCAGCAGCGGGGGCGGCTCGACGTGGTTGTCCGTGCTCTTCTCGTTCCTGCCGTTCCTGTTGCTGATCGGCGTCTTCGTGTGGATGGGACGCCGGGCCGCGGGGTCGGTGACCGGCGGGCTGAGCGCCGTCGGACGCTCGCGGGCGAAGATCATCGAGGCAGAGCGGCCCACCACCGGATTCGACGACATCGCCGGTTACGACGGAGTCAAGCAGGAGATCAGCGAGGTCGTCGACTTTCTGCGCAATCCCGCCCGGTACACCGCCGCAGGCGCCAAAGGCCCCCGTGGCGTGATCATGGTGGGGCCACCCGGTACCGGCAAGACGCTCTTCGCGCGAGCGGTCGCCGGGGAGGCGGATGTGCCGTTCCTGTCCGTGACCGGCTCCGCGTTCGTGGAGATGTTCGTCGGCGTTGGTGCCTCCCGGGTGCGCGACCTGTTCGGCGAAGCCCGCAAACGCGCCCCGTCGATCATCTTCATCGACGAGATCGACGCGCTCGGATCACGCCGCGCCGACGGAGCACGGTTGGGCGGCAACGACGAGCGCGAGCAGACCCTCAACCAGATGCTGTCCGAGATGGACGGCTTCGACCAGTCCAGCGGCATCGTCGTCCTCGCCGCCACCAACCGGCCCGACGCCCTCGACCCGGCCCTGCTGCGCCCCGGGCGCTTCGACCGCCAGGTCACCGTGCCGCTGCCCAACCAGTCCGAGCGGGCCGCGATCCTCGCCGTTCACGCCCGTGACAAGACCCTGGCTCCGGACGTCGACCTGGATACCGTAGCGCGCGCCACACCCGGGTTCTCCGGTGCCGATCTCGCCAACCTCGTCAACGAAGGCGCCATCAACGCCGTACGGGACAACCGTACCCGGATCGAGCCGCACGACCTGGATGCCGCCCGCGATCGTGTGCTGCTCGGACGCCGCGAGTCCTCCAACGCGCTGCTGCCCGAGGAACGCCGCTCGGTGGCTGTGCACGAATCGGGGCACGCCCTGGTCGCGGCGTTGTGCGAGCACGCCGACCCGGTGGCGAAGGTAACCATCCTGCCTGCCGGCGTCACCCTCGGCGTTACCGAGCAACTCCCTGAAGCGGAACGCCACTTGTACAGCGAAAGTTACCTGATCGACCTTCTGACGGTCCGCCTCGGCGGGCGCGCGGCCGAACTCGTGGTCTTCGGCGAGGGATCGACGGGAGCCGCCAACGACCTGGCCGGAGCTACGCAGATCGCCACCCGCATGGTCCGCGAGTTCGGCCTCTCCTCCGAGCTCGGGCCGATCGGCTACGCCTCCGCCCACCCGCACTTCCTCAGCGAGGCCACCGACGAGACGGGGCGGCCACCGTACTCGGAGCAGACCCAGCGCATCGTCGACGAGGAGGTCGCCCGGCTGCTACGCCAGGCCGAACAGCGCGCGATCACGCTGCTTCGCGGCCACCAGCCCTCCCTGGAACGCCTGGCCGGTGAACTGGTCACCCACGAGACCGTCGACGGCTCTGTCGTCCTCGACGTCCTGCGCCAGGAACGCAGCCAAGCGGACGGGAAAGGCGATGACGCCGTCAACGCGTCATTGCCTCCTGCGCATCCCGAGTCGGAAGTTCGCACCCCGCCTCGGTGATCGACCCAGCCGCGATCCGCTCGAGCGGGAGGTGCTGGCGCGGTTATGCGAGCCGGCCCGACACGGCGTTCGGTCCAGGTGCGGCGGAGTCGCACCTGAGCGCGGCCCGGATACCCTTTGCTCAATGTCTGCGCGACCCAGCTCCGGGGGCCTCCCCGCCCCGTCCCGCCGGGCAGGAGCCGGACGCCCCGCTGCTCACCGAGGCCGTCACCCGGCTGCATCGCGCGCTGCGCTCCTCGATCCGCACCGACTACCCGCCAAAGACTCTCCCCATGGCCCAGGTCGAGCTGCTCCAGGTACTGCGGGAACACTCTCCCGCGCACATCAGTGACCTGACCGCCCGCCGGCACCTGGCACCCAGCACGGTCAGTGGACTGATCAGCCGGATAATCGGCGCCGGGCTGGTCGCGCGTTACGTCGACCCAGCCAACCGTCGGTCCTCTGTCGTCACGCTCACCGATGCCGGCTGCGAGAAGCTCGCCCCCTGGACCAGGGCCCACAAAGATCATATGGCCACCACCTTCGCCGCCCTCGACGACAGCGAGCGCGCGGTGCCTGGAGCACCACCGGCGGGTCTTCGAGATCGGCCCGTGCTTCCGGCCCGAGAAGCCGGACGAGCTCCACGCGCCCGAGTTCCAGATGCTCGACCTCTACGCCGCCGACGAGGAATTCGACTTCCTCATGGCGCTCGCCGAGAAGCTGATCGGCCCGCACATCCCCTACACTCCCCAGCGGGTCTCCGTCGCCGACCACATCCGCGACCACTTCGGCATCGACCTGCGCCGTGAACCCCACGGTGACCTGCCCGCGCAGACGGCCGCGCACCTGGGCATGGGCGGCGACGTGCCGTTCAAGACGGTGCTCGGGCAGTTCGTGGAGCGCCAATCGTTAGGCATCGCGTGAGGGGACGCGGGCTGCGAGTTCGGCGGCGAAGCGGCGGGCCTGGGCGCCCCAGTCGTGGTTCGTTGTGCCGAAGTGCTGTAGGACGTCCAGCAGCTGGTGCGCCTCGGTGAGAGTGAGCAGCGGCAGGCGCGGCTCGTACAGTTCCGGCATATCGAGTGCGGAATCGAGAAGTTGGTCCATGCAGGGCGCAACGGACACACCCCGCGCCGGTTACGCTCGCCAGCCCGCCTCGGAACAGGGGATTTACTCTCCCCTGCGTGCCCCGCGCTGTGTTCCCGGCCCGCCTGGACCTGTGGGGCGTGGGTGAAGGTGGCGTGGGGGAGTTGTCGGCATCAGGTCCACGCGCGTAGCGCACGGTGCGACGACTGCGGTTATCTCGTGTGTGTATCTCCAACCCCCCACAAAATTTGGAGAGTTCATGCGTCGCATTGTCTTCGGCCTGCCCGCAACCGTCCTGGTCTTGGCTGGTGTCAGCACGGCCCCGGCTCTCGCCGATCCGCCCGCGCCGCCGCCTGTGGCGACCGCCCGCGCGGAGCTGACCGCGCTCACCGTGGCCCCGCCGCATTCGATGGACGGCTACGCTCGTGACAAGTTCGACATCTGGTCCACGCAGCCGGACGGCTGCACCACCCGCCAGGACGTCCTGGCCCGCGACGGCAGGAACGTCCAGGACAAACCCGACCACTGCCAGCCCGTCTCCGGCACCTGGTACTCCGTCTATGACGACACCACGGTCACCGACGTCGCCAAGGCCACCATCGACCACATGGTCCCCCTCGCCGAAGCCTGGCGCTCCGGCGCCGACACTTGGACCGCCGATCAGCGCAAGGCCTTCGGTAACGACCTGAAAGACCCCCAGCTGCTCATCGCGTCGGAGTCCGCGAACTCCTCGAAGTCCGACAGCGGGCCGGCCGACTGGAAGCCCACGAACCACGCGTTCTGGTGCACGTACGCCGAGGACTACACCCATATCAAGTCGGTCTGGAAGCTGACCACCACCGACAAGGAGAAGACAGCGCTGTCTTCGATGCTCGACACCTGCACCAACTAAACCCGCCCTCGGCATCAGCCCGTGCTCACCGGGCAGTGGCCCCGGTGAGCACGGTGCTGCATGGGGTCACTTGGTCGGGCCCTATGTCGGGTCCGGCGCCGCTGGCGGAACACCCCCGCGTCCGCGGGGGTGTTCCGCAGTACGTCGATCTGAACCGCCGACTTGTATGGGGGTAGCGGGACGCGGTCGGGTTGGCCGCTCGTAGCGTGCCGTAGGACGCCGGGCCGGGTGACTCGTGAACCGTC
>NZ_JBFAWG010000184.1:0-6092 GCF_040680215.1 Streptomyces sp. NPDC052107 | reverse complement strand
GCGGACGCGCAGTTGAAAAGTCGCTGCCGCGCTTCATGTTCTCCACGTCCACCGAGGAGAACCGGCGCTCACGGCCGACCCACGTGAACGGGATCCTGCCGTCCAACGCCCACTGACGAAGCGTCAACGTGTGTATCCCGAGACACTTCGCAGCCTTGGACAACCGCAGCAACTCCATGCACAGAACTATACGAGCACAACACCCGGGATAGCTAACGAAGTTGTTGAGCCTGGACAGGTCGAACCGGTGCGCGACAAGCTCAGGCGCCTGGCTGACCGAGGCTGGCTGCACCGCACCCCCGCCGGCCGCTTCAGCGCCCTGCCGCAGCCGTCCGTCTGACCGGCCGCCCACCTGGGCGCACCGCTGATAGACAGCGCCGGCGTGGTACTCGGCACGATCTGCGTGGTCGACCAGGACCCTCAGCCGTGGGGGCGTAAGGGGCTGGAAACCATCAAGGCCATGGCTGCCGAACTGGTCGAGTGGCTGGAGGAGTCGGCGCGCCGTCGCAGCTGACCAGGCGCTGCCGGACCCGCACGCGGCCGCCCTGGAACTCCCGGCGCGGCCGTCCAGCACTGCGGGCGCGTACCCGCGCTGCTACGTGCCCTCTTCCAGGCCACATCGCCGCACTTCTGGAGGAAGACGATCGGCTGCCCGGCTATCGATGCGGGATGGCGAGTTCTCGGCCGTGGTAGAAGCCTTCCCGTTCCTCGACGACGAAGGGTGCCATGGCCGTGCGCCGTTGCGCCTCGTGCTCGGAGGACCTCCAGGCGTCGCACGCCTCCCGGGACTCCCAGAACGACACGCCGGTGATCTCCTGTCCGTCCTCGGACCAGTAGGCGTAGGCACGGCGAAGGCCCTGCGGAGAGGGGGTCGGCCGCCACGTCCGCTCGAAGTCCTCCAGGGTGTCCGGTCGGATGCGGCGGGTGGTCACCCAGACGAAGTGCTCTTCCATCGCTGCCTCCTCCGCAACGCCGGTTCGTTCGGCTCGTCGAGTTCTTTTCGACCACCGTAGGCGCGGATCGCCGCCACTGCCTGCGTGGCGGGGCCGGCCTCGGCCGTCCGTGATGGCAGGCCCGGTGACATGCGGCGTTCCGTGATTGCGACCGGCGGTGGACCATGGAAGGAGGACACGTGCGGTCGGAAGGCACGAGTCGTCGGCGGTGAGGACGATGAGGGGTTCGATCCGGCTCGGGAGTGTGCGAGGACTGGTGCTGCGGGCCCACTGGAGCGTGCCGTTGATCATGTTGTTCTTCGCGTACGGTCTGGCTGCCCGCACGCTGCCCTGGTACGCGCCGGGCCTGGCACCCGTGGTGTACGCGGTGGCCGGAGTGGCCGGAGCCGTGCTGTTGCTGGTGAGTCTAGTGGTGCACGAGGCGGCGCATGCGCTGGTGGCCCGCCGGGCGGGGATATCCGTGCGGGACGTGACGCTGTGGGCACTCGGCGGATTCACCCGGATGGACCGGCCGACGACGGCACGGACGGCGTTCATGGTCGCTGTCAGCGGGCCGCTCGCCAGCCTGCTGCTCGGCGGCATCGGCCTGGGTGCGGCGGCTGCGGTGGAAGCGGCACCGGGCTGGCGGATCCTCGTCGCCGTGCTGGGCTGGCTCGGTGGCACGAACCTGGTGCTGGGTGTGTTCAATCTCCTGCCCGCCGCACCCTTGGACGGCGGCCGACTGCTGCAGGCCGTGCTGTGGTGGCGTACGGGGGATCGCGAGCGGGCCCAGCGGGCGGCGGGGCGAAGTGGCCAGGTCGTCGGCATGGCACTGGGCGTCCTGGGCTGGCTCGCCTTCGCCCGGGGCCTGTCGGGTGGCTTGTGGCTGATCCTCGTCGGCGTGTTCGTCGCAGGCGTCGCCGCGGCCGAACGCCGGTGGGCCGAACTGGTCACGGCCCTGCGGGGCGTCCGGGTCGGGCAGACGATGACCACTCCGGTGGTCACCGGTCCGGACTGGCTGACCGTCGACCGTTTCCTCAGCGAGGTGGCGCCCCAGGCACGGCACTCGGTGCTGCCGCTGCTGGACTTCGAGGGCTGGCCCAGTGGCGTCGTACAGCTGCGCCGGCTGGCCGCCGTGCCGTTCGGGGAGCGCGCCTCGCTGCGGGCACGAGACGTGGCGACCCCGCTGTCCCGGTGTGCGCTCGCCGCACCGGACGAACTGCTGACCTCCGCCCTGGAGCGCGTCGGCACCGAGGGCCGCCCCCTGCCCATCCTGGTCATGGACGACAGCCGGCTCCTGGGGATCATCACCGCGCACGACATCGACCGCTCCCGTCGCCACGTCGGGCTTCGGTCCACTGCTCCGCCGTTCCCCGGGCCGCCGTAAAAGTGTCCGTGTGACTGGTGCGACGGGCGAGGAATCGATGTGAAGCGGACAATGTTCCTCGTACGAGGTGTATGGCGTGGGCACTGGAGGTGGCCATGGGCATTCCTTTCGGGCCGGACCTGTCGGTGCCGGGGTTGTCACCGGTGCGCGGTGTGGGCGAGTGCCTCTCCGGTTGCAGTGCCCCGGTTCGGGTTCTTTACTAGTAGGTACAAATCTCACTAAACCGTGCGGTCCGTGAGGTGGCGTGGCGGAGCATTCCGTCGTCGACGAGGGCGTCACAAGGTGGACGGGCATGGGTTGCCGCGTGTCGGCCTGCTGTGCTCATTGCAGGTCTCCGGATGAGCTACATCGAGGAAGAAGTGGACATCCTGGGACAGCTTGACCGCAAGGTCAGTTTGGTGGCCGCTCGACCGGGATCGGTCTGGCTACAGCCCGTCGGTTCGTCCGTGGAAGCCCTCGGGGACCGGGCCGTCGGCATCCAAAGCGATGTCTCGAATTGCGACGAAGCGAGAGTCGTGTCCCATGCTCGCCATTCACCTCACTCAGTTCGGGGAGCCGGAGAAGAGCCTGAAGGTGGTGGACGTGCCCGAGCCCCCGGCTCCCACCGCCGGACAGGCGCTGGTCCAGGTCGAGTACGCCCCGCTCGACCACCACGACCTTCTCCTGGCCCAAGGCATCTACCCCGTACGCCCTGAGCTGCCGACGGCCATCGGAAACGAGGGCGTCGGGACGGTCGTCTCCGTAGGGCCCGGTGTCATGGAGGTCAGCCCCGGCGACAGGGTCCTGCTTCCCTTCGGCGTCTTTTCCTGGTCCGAGCGGGTGGTGGCCGAGGCGGCAGACCTGACCGTCGTGGACAAGTCCATCAGTCTTGAACAGGCAGCGATGCTCACCATCAATCCCGTCAGCGCGGGGCTCCTGGTCGGCCTGCGTGACCTTGCGGCCGGTTCCTGGGTGGTGCAGAACGCGGCCAACAGCGGTGTGGGCCGGTCTTTCATCGTGTTCGCCAAGGAACGAGGGCTGCGGACGATCAACATCGTTCGCCGCGCGGAACTCTTGAGCGAACTCCGTGATCTCGGCGCCGACATCGTGGTGGTCGACTCGGCGAACGCCGGCGCGCGCGTGCGGGAAGCCATCGGCTCCGATCCGGTGCTACTCGGCCTTGACGGTGTCAGCGGTGCGGCGACTGCACTGTTGCTGGACGTACTGACCGACGGCGCCCTGCTGGCGATCTACGGGTATCTGAGCGGCCAGCCGTTCACGCCCGATCCTGACGTGCTGCGAACGAAGAACATCACCACGACAGAATTCTGGATGTACCAGGACGAGTTCCTTCCCCGGCTTCCGGCACTGAACGCGGAGTCCGCGCGGCTGGTCTCCGAGGGAAGACTCGTCCTGCCCTCCGCGCCCGTCTACAAGGCGGCGGATTTTCCCGAGGCGCTCGCGTATTTCCGGGAGAAGGGCAAGGTCCTCCTGGACTTCAACCCGCATCGCGCGTAGGCGCCGCCGCACCTGCCGCCGAGGCCGGGATCGTCCCGGCAGGAAGCGGCCGGAGCCGATCACACAGCCGCTGCCGGGGCACCGACCCCCGACACACGATCAAGGATGGGCAGCATGGCCGCACAGAGCACTATCGGCATTCTCGGTGCGGGAGAGATCGGCCGGGCCGTCGCCGACAAGGCCGTCCGTCACGGACATGAGGTACTCATCGGCAACAGCCGGGGCCCGGAGACACTCGAGGCAGTCGTGGAGCAGTTGGGGCCGAAGGTGCACGCCGTGACAGCCGGGGAGGCGGCGCAGCCGGACCTCGTCTTCCTCGCGGTGCCGTTCTCCGCCGTACCGGACCTGACCAGCCTTACCGACTGGTCCGGGAAGATCGTCGTCGACACGACGAATCAGTTCGCGGCGGCCAACCCCTGGCGCGGCCGGTACGACGTCGGTGACCTCACGGGCAGTGAATGGGTCGCCCAGCGCCTTCCCGGAGCGCGGATCGTGAAGGCGTTCAACAGCCTGTTCGCCGCGTTCATCGCTGCGGACCCCCAGCACGAGGAAGGCCGCCAGGTGGTTTTCTACGCGGGCGACGACGCCGAGGCGAAGGCGGCCGTGGCCGGCTTGCTCGACGAATTCGGATTCGCCGCCCTGGACCTCGGCGGTCTACGGGAGGGAGGCCGGCTGATGCAGCTGGACGGAGCACTCAGCGCGAAGCACCTGCTGCTCATGGACGTCGGCTGACGCCCCGGCCAAGCCCCATGCACACCAGCGCACAGGAGGACAATCATGAACCGTCGTGTCGTCTACACCCGCGGTGGGTTGCCCGCCGACGTCCTGACCGTCATCGAGGAGCCTGAGCCGGAAGCGCCTGCGCACGGTCAGGTCCTCATCCGCACCACGGCCTTCCCCGTCCACCGTGGTGATCTCCTAGCCGTCGAGGCCTACCCCGGGACGGCACCTGAGCCGGTTCCAGTCGGTGTCGAGGCCACCGGCGTGGTGGAGGCCATCGGCCCGGATACGCGCGTGGCTCCGGGCGTCGAGGTCGGCGGCCGTGTAACCGTCTTTCCCCTGCCGGGGGGATGGTCACAGTGGATCCTGGCGGACGCCGAGATGGTCGTCCCCGTGCCTGATGAGCTGTCGGACGAGGTCGCCGCGCAGATGCTGACGAACCCGCTCACCGCGGTGATGCTGCGCCGTGAGGCGGAGCAGCACCTGGCCTTGGGATACGACGGATATTTGGTGCAGGCCGCCGCTGGCTCGTCGGTCGGGCGGCTGGTGACGGGCGTGATGCAGTACCACAACGTGGGCCTGGTCAACGTCGTCCGCAGTGACCTCGGCGCCGCCGAGCTGCGCAAGCGGTTCCCGGACGTCCCGGTCGTGGCGACAGAGAATCCGGGCTGGGCCGACGAGGTCCGCAAGGCAGCCGGCGGCCGCCCGCTCAGTGTGGCCTTCGACCCGGTCGGCGGAAAGCTGACGGAAAGCCTTCTGGACCTGTTGGCGCCGGGCGGCAAACTGGTCATTTACGGGGAACTCGCCGAGGAGCCGATCTCGGTGCATGCGTCGACGCTGCTCTACCAGTCGTTGACGGTGCGGGGCGCGAACCTGGGCCGGTGGCTGTACGAGGCATCCGCCGAGAGGCGGGCATCGGACGCGGTCGCCGCGACGCTGATCGCGCTGGCGTTCAAGGACCAGTTCGACGTGGCCGCTACGTACGACCTCGGCGAGCTGGCCACCGCCGTGAAGCACGCGGTGCAGCCCGGCAAGGTCGGCACCGTCCTCATCCGCCCCTAGTAGCCGCTGCTACCAAGGGCGGGAGTCCTATAACTCTAGTTATGGAAGCGAGATAGCCATGACCGTGGACGACGTCCGGGAGCTGGCGCTCTCTTTCGCCGGAGTCAGCGAGTCGCGTCCGTTCGCCCCGGACCGCGTGGTGTTCAAGACGGCGGCGAACAATAAGGTGTTTGCCATCCTCAGTGGCCATGAGTTCCCCGACGACCAGGTGACAGTCAAGGCCGATCCGGAGCGGGTCGCCGAGTTGCAGAACCGCTTCGAGGCAGTGCACCCGGCGTACAAGCTGAACAAGCGATACTGGGTCAACATTTCGTTGGCTGGCGATGTCCCGGACGAACTGATTCGGGAGCTGATAGGGGACAGTCACGACCTGGTCGCACCATGAGCCCCGCGCGTCCAGCCCGGGTTCGACTTAATTCGGTGACCTGGAGGATCGAATCTGGCCTCTGACCTGGGCGGACATGGGTGTGGCCGCCTGGAGGGCGTTTCTCTAG
>NZ_JBFAWG010000183.1:0-6143 GCF_040680215.1 Streptomyces sp. NPDC052107 | reverse complement strand
CGAGACACTTCGCAGCCTTGGACAACCGCAGCAACTCCATGCACAGAACTATACGAGCACAACACCCGGGATAGCTAACGAAGTTGTTGAGCCTTTCAGGGCGGGGCTGACGAAGACCCGGGAGCAGTCGGAGTGCGGGCGGGTGCGCTGCCAGTCGTGGTGATCGTGGTTCCAGGCCGCCGCGCCGGTCCGAAGCGTGACCGGCTCGGGGTCGGCGAGGTCGAAGGCATCCAGTACCGCCGCCTGGTCGGCGGTCCGCACCGCGTACCAGGAGCCGCACAGGTGCATGCCTTCGGGAACCTCGGCCGAGAGCTTGATTCTCGTCAGCCGACGCCAGGCGTTCTGGTCCCTGGAGTCGAGAGCGGCGGGTCCCGCGGCGGCGGCGAGGGCCTCCAGAGCGCCGGCTCTCACCCTGGGCCCGGGTGCGGGACCGCGGCGCACGCGTCGCAGGTCGGGGACGGCCGCGGTGCCGATCGCCTGGAACGCCAGGACCGCTCGCCGCCGGACTTCGGGTTCCGGGTCTCCGAGCAACGGGATCAGCCGGTCGACGAACCTCACCGCCGCCTCGCCTTGGGTCTGGAAGGCGAAGAGAGCGGTGCTGCGCACTCGCGGGTGGGGGTGATCCAGCAGTGGTGCGTAGACCCCCTGATCGCCCACCTCCAGTCGTCCCAGCGCCCATCCGACTCTTCTCACGACTTCGGGCGAGTCCTCCACCACGGCTGCGTCTGCCAGAGGGAGGAGAGCAGGCTCCCCGATCCTGCACAGCACGTCCGCCGGGACGGTCCACTCGACGGGGGACTGCTCGTCGCAGAGCACGTCCAGAACGGCGCCGATGACGGCCGTCCCCTGCTCCACCAGAGCATCACGAGCCGACCGGGTCTGCTCCCAGGAACCGGAAAGTGCTTGTGTCAGCAGTCCTTTGTCCATGGCGGGCACCATAACCGGGAGCACTGACATCTGGGTTGGCGTGACCTTCTGTGCGACGAAGGCCCTCGCAGCACTCGTCGTCGGCGTGGCAGCATGACCGACTTCGCCCAAGCGCCCGGGGAGGCGTCCGCCATGTCCCACCTTGACAGCCAGGTCCCCTACTGGGACGCCGCCGCGGCCACGAAGACGTTCACCCACCCGCTCCATCCGCCCTGGCTCGACGGCGTCGGCCGGCACGCCGCGATCCTCGACTACGGGTGCGGCTGCGGCTGCGGCCGGATCATGGCAGAGCTGGAACAGCACGGCTTCGACAACCTCACCGGGGCCGACACCTCGCCGGACATGGTCAGACGCGCACGCCGGCTGCACCCCGCCATGCGGTTTGCCACCCTGGACGCACCGCCGCTCTCGCCTTACCGGGCCGCCGACTTCGACGCGGTCCTGCTCTTCGCCGTGCTGACCTGCGTCCCCGGCGACAAGGCCCAGCACCGGCTGATCGCCGAGCTGAACCGCGTCCTCAAGCCGGGCGGGATCCTCTACATCAGCGACCTGCTGCTGCAGGACGACGCACGCAACCGCAGCCGCTTCGACCGCCATGCCGATCGGAACGGCAGCTACGGCGTGTTCGAGACCGACGACGGTGTGGTCTGCCGCCATCACTCCCGCGAGTGGCTCGCCGCCCTGCTCGCCGGTTTCGAAACCGTCGACACCCGGACCATCACGGTGCTCACCATGAACGGACACGAGTCATCGGGCATCCAGGTCCTCGCGCGCAAGCCAGGCCCAGGGCCGACCCCTCCCCCGGCCCGGCGATCAGGCCGAACTGGCACATCACCGCAGCGATCCGCCACGCTTTCTGCTGAGTTTCTTGGCGAGACTGACTACCATCGGGAACATGAAACGAACGTCCTTCGCCAACTGGCCGTGCTCCGTCGCGCGCACCCTTGACCTGCTGGGTGACCCCTGGACGCCCCTCGTCGTGCGAGAAGCGTTCTACGGCATTCGCCGCTTCGACGAGTTCCAGCAGGAACTGGGCATCGCGCGCAACACCCTCACCGACCGGCTGCGCCGCCTGGTGGACGAGGGGGTGCTGGAGAAGCGGCTCTACGAGACCGAACCACCGCGCTACGACTACGTCCTCACGGAGAAAGGACGCGACCTCTTCACCGTGCTGGCCACGATGTCCCGATGGGGCGACCGATGGCTGGCCGGTGACGAGGGCGTCCCGGTGGTATTCCACCACGATGCGTGTGACCACGACACCACGGCGGAGGTGGTGTGCTCCGTCTGCCGACGACCCCTGGCGGCCCAGGAGACGTCGATGCGCATGGGACCCGGCTATCCCGAGCGGCTCAAGCGCCGGCCGAATGTGCAGCGCCGATTCGGTGCGGCTTGATCAGGACTGCCGCCGAGCTCTTGACATGGTAAGTCTTGTGACGCAACTCTTATGCAAACACCCCCCTGACGGCGAGGAGGCCGGTTGACGTGGAGTGGACGGGCGCGCGCTACGCGGACAAACCCACGGTCGAGGTGCGTACCTGGATCGACGCCCCACCGGACCGGGTGTGGGCCTTGGTCAGCGACATCGCCTTGATGCCGGCCATGAGCGAGGAACTCCAGTCCGTCGAATGGCTCGACGGAGCCGACGGACCGACCGTGGGCGCCAGGTTCGTCGGCCACAGCAAGCACGAGGCGTTCGGCGAGTGGTCCACCACATCGCATGTCATCGAGTGCGAACCCGAACGAGTCCTCGCCTGGGCGGTGCAGGATCCCGCCACCCCCTCCGCGATCTGGCGCTTCCGCCTTCGGCCCGAGACCGGCGGGACGGAACTGTCGCAGTGGATGCAGTTGGGTCCGGGACGCTCAGGGCTCTCCGTCGCGATCGACCGGATGCCGGACAAGGAGCAGAAGATCGTGTTCGTACGGCTGCGCGAGTTCGAGCGGAGCATCACCACGACCCTCGGGCGCATCAAGAAGCGGGCGGAGGCGTGATGCGTACGGCCACCACGATCGAGGCCTCGGGCGGCGAGAACTGGACCGAGCAGGCCGACTTCGTCGTCGAGGCGGAGAAGCTGGGCCTGGACATCTGCTGGGTCGCCGAGGCCTGGGGCTCCGACGCCCCCTCCGCGCTGGGCTACTACGCCGCGCTCACCGACCGGATGCTGTTGGGATCCGGGGTCATGCAGCTGGGCACCCGCACCCCGGCCGCCGTCGCGCAGACCGCCATCACGCTGTCCAATCTCTCCGGTGGACGCTTCCTGCTGGGCCTGGGAGCCTCGGGACCACAGGTCATGGAGGGACTGCACGGGGTGCCGTTCGCCCGGCCGCTGCGCCGTATGCGGGAAACCGTGGAGATCGTCCAGCGGCTGTTGGACGGCGGGAAACTCTCCTATTCGGGAGCGGAGTTCACCATCCCGCTGCCCGGGGGCGAGGCGGTCCCCATGCGGCTGTCGACGCGGGCCGAGCACCCGGTCCCGCTGTATCTGGCCGCCCTGTCACCGGCCATGCTGCGGCTCACCGGGGAGGTCGCCCACGGCTGGCTGGGCACCAGCTTCGTACCCGAGGGCGCGGACGACGCCTACTTCACCCACCTCGACGACGGCCTGACCCGCAGCGGCCGTACCCGCGACGACCTGGACGTGTGCCAGGGCGCCGAGGTCGACTTCGCGCCCGACGAGGAGGCCCTCGGCGCGATGACCGACCGACGCAAGAAGGAACTGGCCTTCAGCTTGGGCGGCATGGGGTCGGCGTCCACCAATTTCTACAACAACGCCTACAGCCGTCAGGGCTGGGCCGAGGTCGCCGCCGAGGTCCGCGAGCGATGGCAGGCCGGCGACCGGGACGGGGCGGCGGCGCTGGTGACCGACGAGATGGTCCTGGGTACGACGCTCATCGGTACCGAAACCATGGTGCGCGACCGGCTCCGGGTATGGCGCGCCACCGGAGTGGACACCGTACGCCTGTACCCGGCCGGGGAGACGCTGCACGCCCGGCTCGACACCCTGGCCAGGGCGATTGAGCTGGTGCGGGAGGTCGACGGCACGATGTGATCCGTCGGTGCCGTGGACCGGCGGACCGGATCACGCAGGCCGGGCACACAACACCCGCTCTTCTGCGGCACTTTCCCTTCCGCTCGACTTCCTGGGTCCACGCCAACCCCGATCACGAGGATCTCATCCGCGCATGGCCGCGGCCGCATCGCACGTGGGCCCCTACCTCACCTCCCGGGACAGCGCCTGCGACTGATTCCGCGCCGTCGAGTTCTGTCCCGATCACGCCGAACTGCGCAGGGGAGGCGAGCAATCTCAACGGCGTCCTCGACGTCCTCACATGCCATCTCGCGATCGGATTCCCCACCGGGGTCGGGGCCGCCTGGGCGGACGACTGCACACAGCGCTGGATCGCCCTGCGGCCGGCTCACCGGGACGGAGGCGAGGGAACTGGCCGAGCGCCTGCGCCGATGGGCCTCCGGGTGGACCTCCGACGAACGCAGGACCATGACCCTGCACTTCATCGACACCCACATGCTGTCGCAGCCCGACCACCGCCCACAGGCGACGGCCGACCTCGCTCCCTGAAGCCAACCTCACGTCTACGGCGTCAGGCGGGCGGTGAGCAGGGACCGCTCGGCGGGGTTGGCGGTGAGGCGGAGAGCCTGCCGGTCGGCCTCGGTGGCCTCCGTGTCCCGGCCGAGGTCGCGCAGGAGTGCGGCCCGGGTGGCGTGGAACAGGTGGTAGCGGCCCAACTGATCGCCGAGAGCCTCGACTTGGGCCAGCGCGAGGACCGGGCCGTCGGTGTGGCTGAGCACGATCGCGCGGTTCAGGCGTACCACCGGTGACGGGTCGACGGCCAGCAACATGTCGTACAGCCGCAGGAGCTGGGGCCAGTCGGTGTCTTTCCAGGTGGGTGCCTCGCAGTGTACGGCGGCGATGGCGGCCTCGATCTGGTACGGGCCCGGACTGCCGAGCATGGCCGCCCGCTCGATGAGGGCGGTGGCACTGCGGATGCACCGAGTGTCCCATCGGGTACGGTCCTGGTCGGCGAGCGGAATCAGCCGCCCCTCGGGGTCCAGGCGGGCGGGCCAGCGGGCCGCGTGCAGGCGGATCAGGGCGAGCAGGGCGAGGGGTTCCGGCTCCTGGGGCAGTGAGCCGGCGAGGAGGGCGGCGAGCCATTCGGTGTCATCGACCAGTTCGCGCCGCACCCCCACGTCTCCCGCGGTGGTGAAACAGCCCTCGTTGAAGACGAGGTAGACCACGCGCATGACCTGGGGCAGTCGTGCGGCGCGCTCCTCGGGCTCGGGCGCGCGGTAGGGGATACCGGCGGTGGCGATCTTCTTCTTGGCCCGGGTCACCCGCTTGGCGAGGGTGGCCTCGGGCACCAGGAACGCCCGCGCGATCTCGGCGGTGGTCAGGCCCACGACGGCGCGCAGGGTCAGCGCGACCTGGGCGTCCGGGTCCAGCGCCGGGTGGCAGCAGGTGAAGATGAGCCGGAGGCGGTCGTCGGGTTCGCGTTCGGCCGTCTCGGGAAGGGCCTCGATACGGGCCGCGAGCTGCGGGAGCCGGTCCTGGAAGCGGGCCTCGCGGCGGATGCGGTCGAGGGCCCTGTTGCGCGCGCAGGTCAGGAGCCAGGCTCCGGGCCGCCTGGGCGGGCCGGTGCTCGGCCAGCGCCGCAGCGCCTCGACGACGGCTTCGCTGACCATCTCCTCGGCCAGGTCGAAGTCGCCGAGGAGGCGGACCAGGCTGGCGGTCAGCCGGCCCGCCTCCTCGCGAAAGACCCGCTCGATCAGCGACCGGGTGTCCCCGGCGCCTGCCGGGTCAGCGCTCGACAAGCGGACGCACCTCCACCTTGCCGTCGGGCACCGGGAAGCTCGCCGCCAGTTCCAGGGCGGCGTCCAGGTCGGGCACGTCGACGATCGCGTAGCCGCCGATCGCCTCCTTGGCCTCCAGCAGCGGGCGGTCGATCATGGTGGAGCGGCCCTCCTCGACCACGACCGTGGTCGCGGTGTCGGGTTCGCGGAGCTGCTGGGCGTCGACGATCGTCCCGTCGGCTCGGTGCTTGGTGAACCACTCCATGAGCCGACCGTAGACCTCGCCGCGCTCCTGGTCCGAGCCCTCTTCCTGCCAGGCTCACCAACTTCGTTAGTAATCCTTAGTGTTGCATGTATAGTTGCGTGCATGGAGTTGCTGCGTATCTCCAAGGCTGCGAAGCGTCTCGGG
>NZ_JBFAWG010000182.1:0-6184 GCF_040680215.1 Streptomyces sp. NPDC052107 | reverse complement strand
CCGGTGCTGAAGGTCACGTACAAGGTCGAGGCCACGCGTGTCGAGCAGCGCACCGACTTCGACAAGCTGATCGTCGACGTCGAGACCAAGCAGGCGATGCGTCCGCGTGACGCCATGGCGTCGGCCGGCAAGACCCTGGTCGAGCTGTTCGGTCTGGCGCGCGAGCTCAACATCGACGCCGAGGGCATCGACATGGGTCCGTCCCCGACGGACGCCGCCCTGGCCGCCGACATGGCGCTGCCGATCGAGGAGCTGGAGCTCACGGTCCGCTCCTACAACTGCCTCAAGCGTGAGGGCGTCCACTCGGTGGGTGAGCTCCTGGCTCGCTCGGAGGCGGACCTGCTGGACATCCGCAACTTCGGTGCGAAGTCCATCGACGAGGTCAAGGCGAAGCTGGCCGGCCTGGGCCTGGCCCTGAAGGACAGCCCGCCCGGATTCGACCCGACCGCCGCCGCCTTCGACGCGGACGATAACGGGAGTACGGGTTTCATGGAGACCGAGCAGTACTGAACGGTGCGGCGGGTCGTGGGGAGCCGGGAAGGCAGGGGAGCCAGCGATGAGCGCCGGCCGACCGCACCCGGCTCCCCGATGGCTCACCGGCGGAGATGCGGACGCCCAAGCCATCCGAGCTCGATTGATTCCTCCCGGCGGCCCGGGCCGTGCCGGTGGCACGCCGTGCGAGGCTGCAAAAGGGCACGGAGTCGTACGGCTTGTGCGGGATGACGAGGCAAGCCCGGCCCCCGTCGCGGCTGACGGCACACGGAGTCTTCCCTACTGGTCGACATCGATCCCGATGGGCCCCGTATCAGACCTCACCGCCGCGCCAGCGCCAGCACACTCAGGCCGAACATCAAGACACCCAGGGGAAGATGGACCGACGGGACGTGCGCGATGCCGAGCACGACCTGGACCGAGGCGAGCACGAGGAAACCTGACGCGTGCCAGATGGGCCGGGGCGAGCCGCCGCCCGGCTTCCATGCCAGCACCGCCGCGAGCACGTACAGCATCGACGCCCCGTACATCACACGGGCTCCGACACTGTGCAGCGTCTCTCCGTAGGACGAGGTCAGCAGCAGTCCGGCGGAGACCGCCTGAAGGAAGATGGTCAGGGTCTGCAGGGCGATCGCAATCTGCAGGAACGATGAGATGCGCCGTGCGTTCGCCGTCGTCGTCACCTGAGTGGCCATGTCACAGTCCCCTTTTCCGCCCTCGGGCAGCAGATCGATAAGCTCTCACCAGCCCGACGACGTGGGCCTGCGAAACGTAAGGCGAGGGGGCGGCCGGAACATGAGGACTGTCGGCACCCGCATAGATGAGGTAACCGGCGAGCGACGCCAACTGATCAATGTCGCTTATCGGTTGCTCGGTTCGGTGACCGAGGCCGAGGACGCCGTACAGGATGCCTACGCGCGCTGGTACGGGCTGCCACGAAGCCGGCAGGAGGAGATACTGTCTCCCGGCGCCTGGCTGACGACGGTGACCAGCCGCATCTGCCTGGACCTGCTCGGTTCGGCGCGGGCCCGCCGTGAACACTATGTCGGCGCCTGGCTGCCCGAGCCGCTGCCCGACCGCACCGAGTGGGACCACGCGGGCGGCGCCGACCCCATCGGCCCTGCAGACCCGGCCGACCAGATCGTCCTGGACGAGTCGGTGGCCATGGCCTTCCTGGTCGTCCTGGAGTCGATGACGCCCGCCGAACGGGTGGCGTTCGTCCTGCACGACGTCTTCCGGTACCCGTTCGCTGAGGTCGCCGACGTTCTCGACCGGACCCCTGCGGCCTGCAAGAAGCTGGCTGCCTCCGCTCGGCGGAGGGTGAGCGTCGCGCGGGCTCCGGTGACGGCGACCGGCCAGGCCGACGTGGTGAGGCAGGTCAAAGAGGCGTGGGAGACCAAGGACATCGCAGCCCTCGTCGGTCTCCTCAACCCGGCGGCCGTGATGACCGCCGACGGCGGCGGAATGGTCGGCACCGCCCTGCGTCCGGTCGAGGGCGGCGCGCGCATCGCCCAGTACATGGTGGCCATTGCCGATAAGGCTCCGGGACTCGAACTCCTGGAGCGGTCGGTCAACGGTGTGCCAGGCCTGGTGGCCCAGCGTGCCGGCGTCGTCGTGACGGTCGCCTCGTTCGATGTCTCCGGCGGGCGCGTAACCCGAATCTGGGCGGTCCGCAACCCGGAGAAGCTGAGGCCGTGGGCGCGGGAGGGCTAGCCAGTCTTCGCTCTGCAGAGCATGCAGTCGCCGCCGGGAGTTGAGCGCGCATCCGACCGGGACGTTCCAGCCGAGACCGTGGGCTGCTCTGGCGTGACGGCGTGGCGCACGCTGCCCGCCTCCGAGCGGAGCCGGCGTGAGCTCCGAGTCCCGCAACGGCTGAGCAGCAGCGGCAGTCCGAGACCCATCCGGGTCGGGGTCCCTGAGGGCTGCCCATGCCTCAAACAACGCCCTTACACTCTCCCAGCCCGGCCCAGGGGTGAAGTGAGCCAGGAAGAACGGATGGTCACAGCCGTACTCGCTGAGCTCACCGAGCAGGACATCCCTGTTACAAGAGCTGCCACTGCTTCCTGGCGTGCCTGCATTCTCAACCGCCCATTTGAGGTCGCATCTTCGCAGTGCACCACCGTCTGGCCAGCCACTTCATTCTGGAACGATCAGTTAATCCCCGATCGGGGAGAGCTGCCGCCTGCTGCCGGGCGGGCCGGCGACGGGATCCGCCACGAAGATCACGAACTGTCCGTGATCTTCGAGAGTTCCCTGTCTCGTGCGCTTGCCCCGGACCGCCGCAACCGCCGGCGCCGTCATCGCCGCTCTCCTCCTCCCCGCGACCGCCCGCGCCACCCCGGGCGTTGTACCGGGTGAGACTGTGATGCTTGCGTCGTGGGCCCGGGCGAGCGGCCCACGATTCCTGCGTGACCGGGGGCCCGGCACCAACGTCAGGAGCGTCGTGCAAGGCGGCTTCGAATTGCTGGCGCACCGAGCGCTTTCGGGGACGCGGGCCAGGCAGTGGTGCCTCATCAGCGGCCTCAACCTGAGATCGCCCCACCCAAGCTCGCTCAACGCACCAAGCAGCCCGGCGTCACCGTCACCCTGGCCCGCTGACATCCGCCCTGGCGCCCTGCCCGAGGTGGTCGCCCTGAACTACTGATATCTGCGAGTGCGAAGCGTGCTGACCATCCCTCAGGGTGGTCAGGTGATCGGAGCGGCGGTCTCTTCGCGCTCCGGCTCGGTGAGGGTGGCGGGGGTGTCGTTCAGGCCGAGGCGGAGGTGCTCGACGTGGTAGAGGGCCTGGTGGAGGAGTTCGGCGACGTGGTTGTCGTAGAGGGAGTACACCACCGAGCGGCCCTTGCGGGTGCCGGTGACCAGGCCGAGGTTGCGCAGGAGTCGCAGCTGGTGGGAGCAGGCGGACTGCTCCATGCCGACCTCGTCGGCCAGTTCGGTGGCCGGCAGGGGCCCCTCGCGCAGCCGGGCCAGGATCAGCAGGCGGGAGGGGGTGGCGAGCGCCTGGAGGGTGGTGGCGACCTTGGCGGCGGTGGCGGCGTCCAGGCGTGCGCGCGGGACGCTGCTGGCAGGTGATGCGGCTCCGTGACCCATGCGCCCATGGTACGCCGCCCATGAATCCATGAATCGATGTTCATTTATTCCTGTTACGGTGGTGGGGTTGGACGCTGTCCGCCGACGCCTTCGCAAAGGACCCCGTTTCGATGTCTTCCACTCTCACCCGCCCCGCCCCGGTCGGCGAGGCCGTCCGCGGGGCGGTGGCGCCCCGGCGCAGCACCCGGATCTTCGCGCTGCCGGAGGTCCGGTGGGCGGCGGCCGCGCTGGTGCTGTTCCTGATCGCGCTGCCGCTGTACCTGCTGGGGGCACCGGCGTGGGCGTGGGGGCCGCTGTTCGCGCTCACCTATGCCACGGGCGGCTGGGAGCCGGGCTGGGCCGGCTTGCAGGCCCTGCGCGAGAAGACCCTGGACGTGGACCTGCTCATGGTGGTCGCGGCCCTCGGCGCGGCGGCGATCGGGCAGGTCCTGGACGGGGCGCTGCTGATCGTCATCTTCGCCACCTCCGGCGCCCTGGAGGGCATCGCCACCGCCCGCACGGCCGATTCCGTGCGCGGACTGCTCGACCTCGCCCCGGCCGCCGCCACTCGCCTGACGGACGATGGCGGCGAGGAGAGCGTGCCCACCGAGCAGCTGCGCGTCGGGGACACGGTCCTGGTGCGGCCCGGTGAGCGCATCGGTGCCGACGGGCGGGTGCTGGAGGGGGCCAGTGAGGTCGACCAGGCCACCATCACCGGCGAGCCGCTGCCGGTGACCAAGGAGGCCGGGGACGAGGTGTTCGCCGGCACCCTGAACGGCACCGGCGCGCTGCGGGTGAAGGTCGAGCGGGACCCCTCCGACTCGGTGATCGCCCGGATCGTGGCGATGGTCGAGGAAGCATCCGAGACCAAGGCGCCGACCCAGTTGTTCATCGAGAAGGTCGAACAGCGTTACAGCCTCGGCATGGTCGCCGCCACCGTGGCGCTGTTCGCCCTGCCGCTGCTGTTCGGTGCCGCGCTGCAGCCGACCCTGCTGCGCGCGATGACATTCATGATCGTCGCCTCACCGTGCGCGGTGGTGCTGGCCACCATGCCGCCGCTGTTGTCGGCGATCGCCAACGCCGGGCGCCACGGCGTGCTGGTCAAGTCCGCGGTGGTCATGGAACGGCTCGGCCAGGTGGACGCCGTCGCGCTCGACAAGACCGGCACCCTGACCGAGGGCACCCCGCGCGTGACCGACATCCGCCCGCTGACCGGCTCCGGCCTGAGCGAGCGGGAACTGCTGCGGCTCGCGGCGGCGGCCGAACACCCCAGCGAGCACCCGCTGGCCCGCGCCGTCGTGGACGCCGCCCGCGCCCGTGAGCTGGACATTCCGCTGGCGGAGGACTTCGCCTCCGCGCCTGGCACGGGCGTGACGGCGACCGTGGCGGGTCGCGTCATCGCGGTCGGCAGCCCTGCCCGGCTGCTGGACGGCGGCTCACACCCGGCCGCCGCGGTCGCCGCGGGCCTGGAGGAGGAGGGCCGCACCGCAGTGCTGGTCATGGCGGACGGCACGCCGGTGGGTGTGCTGGGGATCGCCGACCGGCTGCGCGAGGAGGCCGCTACCGCCACGGCCGCGCTGGGCCGCCTGACGGGTGCCGCTTTGATGCTGGTGACCGGCGACAATCCGCGCGCCGCGGCGCGGCTCGCGGGCGAGGTCGGCATCACGGACGTGCGCGCCGGTCTGCTGCCGCAGGACAAGGTCGCTGCGGTGCGGGAGCTGGAGCGGTCCGGGCGGAAGGTGCTGGTGGTCGGCGACGGCGTCAATGACGCCCCCGCGCTCGCCGCCGCCCACACGGGCATCGCCATGGGCCGCGCCGGGTCCGACCTCGCCCTGGAGACCGCCGACGCCGTCGTCGTCCGAGATGAGCTGGCCACCATCCCCACCGTGATCGCCCTCTCCCGCCGGGCGCGTCGCCTGGTGGTGCAGAACCTGGTGATCGCGGGCGTGTTCATCACCGGCCTGGTCGTCTGGGACCTCGTCGGCACCCTGCCGCTGCCGCTGGGTGTCGCCGGGCACGAGGGCTCCACCGCCATCGTCGGCCTCAACGGCCTGCGCCTGCTCGCGGATTCCGCCTGGCGCCGCGCCCGCACCGGGTACGGCCGGTGAGCCGCCGCAGTCGCAACGCCGTCCCCGCCGCCGCGGGCGCGGCCCGTTGCACGGTCACCGTCTGCCGCGGCTGCTGCTGCGGCACGGCGAAGATCCCCGGCCTGGACCACGCCGGGCAGCTCGCCCAGTTGCGGCAAGCGCTCGCGGGCAGCGCTCAGGTGAGGGTGACCGGGTGCCTGGACGCCTGCGAACACGCCAACGTCATCGTCGTCCAGCCCTCCGCCGCGGGACGGGCTGCAGGCGGGCGCCCGGTATGGCTGGGCCTGGTCAACGACCCGGACGCCGCCGACGACATCGCCGCCTGGATCGCCGCGGGCGGCCCAGGCCTGGCCGATCCGCCCGGCGTGCTCGACCTGTACGCGTTCGCTCCTTCCCGCCGAGTCCGCGGTCGGATCGAGGTCTGATCGGTGGCTGGTGCAGGGGGTTGTGAACAGCTGCCGCGGAACAGCGTATGAGTGTGTTCTGGCGCGGATGAGTGAGTGTTCGGGCTGTGGTGGGCGTACGGGGAACGATAG
>NZ_JBFAWG010000181.1:0-6301 GCF_040680215.1 Streptomyces sp. NPDC052107 | reverse complement strand
TCCCGAGACGCTTCGCAGCCTTGGAGATACGCAGCAACTCCATGCACGCAACTATACATGCAACACTAAGGATTACTAACGAAGTTGGTGAGCCTACGTCGTGGTCAGGAAGACGGGGTTGGTCAGCGCGGCCATGGGACCGAACAGCAGGGCGTCCCCCATCGTATTGCCCTGCCCCGGGCTGCCGTCCGCCATCGGGTGCCGCACTTCGGCGCGTACGTACGCCGCGAGTGACGCCGTCGTCCGCCACACCACCGTGCCGGAGCCGGAGGCGTCCACCGATTCCTGGTGCATCTGGCCCTCGTCGGTGATGAAGCGGACGGTGCCGTGCGGTACGCCTTGGACGTCGAGGCGGACATCCACCGGCGCGTCGGCCGGCACGCTGAGCTCCTCGCCGATGCCGGCTTGTCTGCCATGGCCGCTGACAGTGAACGTCAGCTTGACGGAGGCCGACTCCGCGATCCAGTTACGGCCCGCTCGAATGCCGTCCATGACCGAGTCGGTGGCCAGGTCGTCCGCGTACACCACGTTGTGCGGCAGGCCGATGACCTGCGGATCGCTGTGCGCGTCGCTGTTGCCCATGGCCGGCAGCCAGCGCTTGCCGGTGCGGACGGCTTCGCCGAGCTTCTGGTCCCAGGTGCTGACCGCGTGCTCGTCGTCGTAGGTCCACGGGCCGGTCCACACCTCGGTGGCGTCGGCGTCGTCGAAACCGAACTTCCACTGGCAGGCCACGTACGCGCAGTACATGTGCGCGGGCACCACCAGGCCGCCGCCGCGGCGCACCTGGCGCGCGAAGCGACCGAAGGCGTCGTCGCGCGACCGGTAGCGCCAGTCGATCCACTCCCCGGGCGGTAGCCCGAGAGCCAGCCAGTGCCCGTTGCGCGTGGTGACCTCCTCACCCGTGATGACCAGCAGGTCCGGTCCGGCGTACTCGCCCCACACGCCGTGCGAGGCCGGGGTGTTGTGGTCGGTGGAGACGATGAAGTCCATCCCCGCGGCACGGGCGCCGGCCGCGACCTCACTCGGCAGGCGCTTGCCGTCGGAGTAGACGGTGTGCAGATGGCAGTCGCCGCGGTACCAGTCACGGCCGCGCCCCTTGGCCCGCTGCGGCGGGTACTTGTTCACATGGGCGGGACCAGGCTCGCCGTAGGTCAGGGTCACCTGGACCCGGTAGTTCATGCCCTGTGGCGCCACCTGGTACGGCCCGAGCACGACGTGCCAAGTGCCGGCGCCGACCGGGCCGGGCAAGTACCCCGGCGTGGCGTCACTGTTGGAGATCTCGAACGAGGTGCGGAAACCCCCGGACCAACCGCGGAAACCAAGGCCGCCCAGCGCGATGCCCCGCTCGTCGAACACGCCGATGTCGCAAGAGTTGCCCGGCGTGCCGGCAGGGACAGCCGGCCTGTCGTAGGAGTACGAGACGGCGATCTTCTGCACGCCCTCGGGCACTTCGACGGGCAGGTAGACGAAGTCCGCGGCCCCGGTCTCCAGGAACCCAGTGATGACACGGGTGGCCTCAGCACCGGACGGCGGGGTGCCGCCGGAGGAGCCGTCGGCGGCCTGCGCGAAGGAGACCGGGGCGAGGGTCAGGGCGGCTGCGCCGGCCACCCCCGCGGCAAGCAGCCGCCGCCGTCCCAGTCCAGCACCCGAGTCGTCGCCGCGCGCGGCGTCGGGTGCGAGGGAATCCGCGTTGTGCTCGCAGTGTCCGTCAAGGCACATGTGGTCCTCAGCAAGGTCGGTGGGTGCACGATGCATGCACCGGAAGCCCTCAGACCCTGATCCGGTTTGGTGGACGGCGGGTGATAGCCGACTGAAGGGTTTGCGACACGCGAGCATCGGGCTGCCCTCCGCGCGCCGGGCTCGTGCCTCGGAAGCGCTGTGCGGAGCTACCCGGTCGTCCCGCCCAATGCAAAAAACGCGCACGCATCCGCAACGAGAAGGGCTTGCGCCGGGCCAGCCGCACGGCTCTCGCCGCATGATCAGGAGGTCTCCGTCGCCTCTGCCGCCCGTGCCGCAGCGGTGGCTCCCCAGGCGGTATTCGAGCTCGACGCAGGAACCTGCCGTGCCGAGTATGACCGGACCCCACTCGAGGGCGGGCCGACACCTGCCGTGCCGGGCGAGGCCGCGTTGTCGTGACGCCCCCTGCACCGTTAGCGTCCGGGGATGGAGATCCCAGTGGGGCAAATGGTGGTCCACTACGTGGAGCACGGGACCGGTCGACCAGTACTGGTACTCCACGGCGCCGGCGTCGACCACCGCGAGGCTGAGGCTTGCTTCGAGCCGGTTTTCCAGGGTGTCGAGGGGCTGCGGCGGATCTATCCAGACCTCCCCGGAATGGGCCGGACCATCGCCCCCGAAACACTGCGCAGCGCCGACGACGTCCTCGACACGCTGCTCGACTTCGCCGACGAGGTCACGGGCGGGAGTGCGCACCTCCTCATCGGTCACTCGGCGGGCGCGTACTACGCACAGGCGATGGCCGCGAGGCGCCCGGCGCAGGTCGCTGGTCTTGCGCTCGTCTGTCCGTTGTTGCCAGGGCTGCGCGACGTTCCCGGGCACCGCGTCGTCGCCGGATCGGGTGCGATCGGTGACGACGTCTTCCGGAGCTATTTCGTGATCCAAACTCCGCAGATGCTCGAGCGGTACGAACGTTACGTGGCCCCAGCCGCCGCACTCGTCGACCAGGCGGCGCTCGAGCGAATCGGCGAACAGTGGGAGCTCACGCCCGATCATGCGCCGGTTTATGCGGGTCCGACAGTGGTCGTGGCGGGGCGGCTGGACTCGACGGTCGGGTATGCCGCCGCTGCCGACCTGGTCGGCCACTACCCGCACTCCTCGCTCGCTGTGGTCGACGACGCGGGACACGCCCTGCCCCACGAGCAACCGGAACTCCTGCGCGCCCTCCTCGCGGAGTGGCTCGCGCGCGTCGAGCGCTGGTCCCGCCGCGATGGCGGCGTGGCAAGCTCGTCACGTTGACCGGTGGCGTGGGTTCCCGTATGTGAGGCCTTGAGCACTGCCACGACGATCGGCCTGGCCCGGTCGTAGGCGGGACTTGGCGCTTCGTCGATGTCCTGCCACAGGTCGGCAGCCGCCCGCTCGTCGCGCGCACCGCGCGACCTTCGCTGGCGACGTTCGAGGCCGTCACGAGATCGCTGCCCTCGTGGGGGCGTGTGACCGCGCGGATGCGGCCTCGACCAGTACGAGGCCCTGGCGGCGAGTCAGGGCACGGACGCGGGCAAGGCAATCGTGGGCAGGAAGCGGCCGGGTGTACATGCCGGTTCATGGCGTCGATGCCGTTGGTGAACTGCCGCCGCACCTTGCGCCGCTCGGCGACGGGGTGGTCGCCGTGCCAGGCGCCGGCCTCGCTGCGCCGCGTCCGATTCCCCGAGGACTGGTGAGGGGTCACGGATCTCCAGCACGTCGTTGCGAGGACGCCCCGGTCGATTGCCTCGCTCAGCCCGAGTTCGGCCGGCCGGGCGAGATACGTCGACAACACCGCAAGCATGCCGTGAATGGGCTTCCGAGGCAGCGACGGCCGTGACGTACGGGACGAGGGCGGTCCGCTGCCTCACGTCGTCTCTTCCGGGCGGGTGGTCGGCGTGGGATCGGTGAGGTTTTCCGGCGCTGTTGTCCATTCGATGCCGCCTCGCCGCGGGGCCAGCCAGGCGACCGGCGCCGACGCCGTGCCCTCCGGTGCGATGGCGCGAAGGATTCCTCGCCGTCCTGTTGCGGAGTCCGTCACCATGTGGCCGAGCCATGGATGGGAGCGGTGCATCAAGCCCGTCGAGGTCACTGCTGCTCCGCGCGAGGAGTTGGTGCATGTGCCGTTTGACGAGGTGGTGAGGAGCGATGTGTGGGGGGACATGGTGGTTGCCTTCCCTTCGAGGCCGGGGCCGCGGGGATGTTGGAGCAGCGGCAATTGCCTTCCCGACAGGCGTGTGCGATTTGACGTGCGTCCTCGACGTTCGGTGGCGACAACTCGGCAAGTTTGACTGGTCGTTGACGGTGGGGGGCTGAGCGGTCCGGTTGGACCACTCGCGCATGTAACTATGCTCGCAGTCGACTTCACGTTGCAACTGCTTCCCTGATAATTTCAGCCAGACGGTATCCAGCTGATGTCATCATCAAGTCGCCATGGGGCGCGTCTTGGTGACGTACCGTCAGGGATGGGGGTTTGCGTGATGGAGGGTCGTTCGGGGGCGGGGACCAACGCGCCAACGGTTCTTCGGATGATCCTCGGCCGGCGGCTGCGGGAGAGGCGGCAGAGCGCCGACGTGTCGCTGGAGGACGCTGCCCGGGCCCTGCGGGTGAAGCCGCTGACCGTCCGGCGCCTGGAAAAGGCAGAGGTCGCTCTCAAGCCCCTGTACGTGGAGAGGTTGCTGGAGGCCTACGGAGCCGACCGGCAGGAGATCGACGAGTTCGTCGCCCTGGCCGAGCGGGCCAACGAACCGGGCTGGTGGCACGACTACCGCGATGTGCTGCCCAGCTGGTTCTCCGCCTACGTCAGCCTGGAGACAAGTGCCAGGACTCTGCGTACCTATGAGCCGCACTACGTCACCGGGCTGCTGCAGACGTACGACTACGCGCGCGCCGTCCTGCGCGGCGGTTTTCCCAATGACTCCGAGGAAGATCTGGAGCGGCGCATCCAGCTGCGGCTGCGCCGGCAGGAACTGCTGGAGAGCGAGGACGCGCCCACGCTGTGGGTGGTGATGGAGGAGGCCGTCCTGCACCGCGCTGTCGGCGGGGCAGAGGTGATGCGAGGGCAGATTGACCGGCTCCTCGAAGCCTCGGAGCTGGAACACATCAGCATCGACGTCGTTCCGTTCTCCGCAGGCGCCCATGTCGGCGCGTGTGCCCCCTTCACCTACTTCCGGTTCGCGGAGCCGGAGCTGCCCGACGTCGTCTACAGCGAGGTCCTTACCGCCTCGATGTACCTGGACCAGCGCTCGGATGTCGCCGCCCATCTGGAAGCACACAACCGGATGTCGCTGCTGACCTCCTCCGCGGACAGCAGGGCGCTGATGCAACGCATGCGCAAGGAGTACTCATGACCATAAGCCATGGCAGTGTCTACAACGGGATGCCGGCTTCCGACCTTGGTGAGCACGGCTGGGAGTGCCCGTGGAGCGGGCCCAACGGGGGCCAGTGCGTGGAGACGAAGCAACTCGCCGACGGCCGCATTGCGCTGCGCCAGTCGACCGATCCCTCGGGGCCCGCGCTGATCTACACCGCCGAAGAGATCAGCGCATTCCTCGAGGGAGTCAAAAAGGGCCTCGCCGATCATCTGACGGCCGGCTGAACCTCGGCGCGATCGGGAGAAGGCGCCGCCACGAGGTCGCCCGCCCCGGCTCTGTACGCCACGCAACTACGGAAGGGAACAGCATGAGCAGCTCGCCGGCCTCGCGGGACATCGACACCAGCAGGCCTCACTCCGCACGCATGTACGACTACTACCTTGGCGGCAAGGACCACTTCGAGGTGGACAAGCAGGCAGCCGAGACTGTCGCGGCCGTCTATCCCGGTATCTTTGTGTGCGCCCGTGAGAACCGGTCGTTCATGCACCGGGCGACTCGGGTTCTCGCGCGAGAGCACGGCATCCGCCAGTGGCTGGACATCGGCACCGGCATCCCCACCGAGCCGAACCTGCATCAGGTGGCCCAGTCCGTCGTGCCCGACGCCCGAGTCGTCTACGCCGACAACGACCCTCTCGTGCTGAAGTACGCCGAGCGCCTGATGCGCAGCACGTCCCAGGGCCGCACCGCGTACATCGAGGCCGACGTCAAGGACCCTACGTTTCTGCTCAACGCTCCCATCCTCTCAGAGGTGTTGAACCTGAACGAGCCGGTGGCGTTGTCCCTCAACGCCTTGATGCACTTCATCACCGACCAGCAGGACCCGTACGCGATTGTCAGCCGTCTGCTCGACGCCCTGCCCTCCGGCAGTGCCCTGGCACTGAGTCACTGCACGCCCGACTTTGATCCGTCCACCTGGCAGAAGGTCACCGACGTCTATATCAACGCGGGAACGCCGGTGCAGTTCCGCTCCCGCGCCGACGTCGCCCGCTTCTTCGACGGTCTGGAACTTCTCGAGCCTGGCATCACGATGGGTCACCGCTGGCGCCCCGAACCTCTGAGCGAAGACGGCGCCGCAGCTGAGCCGCCCACGGACGCTCAAGTCAGCCTGTGGACGGGTGTCGGCATCAAGCCCTAGTAGGACTCCGTTAGGTCTGTCTGCCTGCAGTGTTCAGGGGCATGAGGACTGTGTGGACGCACATGAAGTCAATCGTGTTCGGGCGACGTTG
>NZ_JBFAWG010000180.1:0-6521 GCF_040680215.1 Streptomyces sp. NPDC052107 | reverse complement strand
ACACAAAGGCTCCTACGCACCCGCGTCCTCGGCGGAGTCATCAACGAGTACAGATATGCCGCGTGAGCTGCAGCGATGACTTTCCGAGCCCCGCACCCTGCAGGACCTGTGCGACGACATCCTCTACCGGCTCCGGACCGATGCTCTTCCCGGCGACGCCATCCTTCTCCTCGCCCGCACCCGCCCCTTCCCCGCCGACCGCGTCGCCACCTGGCCGCTGGACGAAGAGCCCACCGCCCCTGCCATCGCGCGACGCCACGCCCGGCGCCAGCTCGCCGACTGGGGCGTGGACGAGGACACTGCCTAGGACACCCAGGAAATCGTCAGCGAGCTGGTCACCAACGCCCTGCGGTACAGCGCGCCGCCCGTAGACCTGCGCCTCATCAAGGACCAGAAGCTCACCTGCGAGGTCCACGACTCCGGCATCTCCGCTCCGCGGCTGCGCCACGCACGAACGGTCGACGAAGGCGGCCGCGGCCTGTTCATCTGCGCCCAGCTCGCGCAGAACTGGGGACCCGCTACACCAACGACGGGAAGACGGTCTGGACCGAGCAAGCCCTCCCGTCACCGCACCCCTAGCGCCCCTCCGACGAGGAATCGTGGTGCGCCGCCTGCGAGTCCTCAGCGGACCCCAGCGGGGATCAGCGCAGAAGGACCTCGAAGACCATGCGGAAAAAGGCGTCCAAGGGAGCGGAGGATTTGTCCGCCCGGGCAGCGATCAGCGTGCCCTCCCACGCACTGAGGATGAACAGCGCGGCCTCTTCGACATCGAGAGCGGCATTCAGCTCTCCTGCTTCCTTGGCTTCGGTGAGCACTTGCCGGATGCGCGTGGCCCACCGCTGAAAGCCGCCCTGGACGGCGGAGCGGATCTCCTCGGAGTGGTCCGCCACCTCAGCGCCGAGGTTGCCGACCAGGCATCCGCGGGCGAAGCCGCTGTCGACGGTGTCCGCGCTCAGGAACTCGAAGTGCGCCCGAAGCCGCTCCAGCGCAGGGCGCCCTGGCGTGTCGAGCATGTCGAACCGCAGGCCGGCGGCATAGCGGCTCAGCGCCTCGAGGACGCTCTCCTCCTTGCTGGCGAAGTGGTTGTAGAACGAGCCCTTCGGAGCCCCCGCCGCCGAGGTGATGTCGCTGATGCCCGTGGCATTGAAGCCCCGCGTACGGAACTGCTCCAGGGCTGCCTGCGCGATCTCCTCGCGCTTGGACGCGCGTGCCATCCTCACCACCACCTCGAACGTCAATATGTCCGGTCGCCTTGCCTCGGGTCAAACCCAGGCCACCAGGGAAAGCAGCGCGCGTCCACGACGGCACATGGCCTGCGGTTCGGCTGTCGGTACCGCTTGACGAATTTTAAAGTGACCGGTCATATTGAAAGTGGCCCCCGCCCCAAGTCCTCGGCCCTCCCCGTGCCGGCAGAGGCAGCAGCACCGAGGAGAAGCGTCATGTCCGCGTACCGAGCCTTCGAGGCCACCGGCGTCCACCAGCTCCGGCTCGTCGAGCGCGAGCTGGTCGACCCGGAGCCCGGCCACGTCCGCCTCCGGGTGGAGGCGTGCGGGGTCTGCCACTCCGACGTACTGGCCGTGGAGGGACTGCGCCCCGACCCGTCTCATCCAGTGGTTCCCGGCCACGAGATCGTCGGCGTGATCGACGCCGTGGGCGCGGGTGTCACCGCCTGGAGGCCCGGCGACCGCGTCGGCGTCGGCTTCCTGAACGGGCACTGCTGGCAGTGCGAACCATGCCGCCGCGGCGACTTCGTCAACTGCCTCAACCAAGAACAGACCGGCACCACCATCGACGGCGGATACGCGGAGGTGACCTACGCCCGCGCGAGCGGACTGGTACGCATCCCCGACGGCATGCCCGCCGTCGAGGCGGCACCGCTACTGTGCGCCGGGCTGACCACCCTCACCGCGCTCCAGCAGGCCCCCACCCGCGCGGGCGCCCTGGTCGCCGTGCAGGGGATCGGCGGCCTGGGGCACCTCGCTCTGCAGTACGCACGCAGCCTCGGATACCGGGTCGCCGCCATCGCCCGCGGCCAGGAGAAGGAGAAACTCGCCAGGGAGCTCGGCGCCCACGAGTACATCGACAGCACCGGCACCGACCCCGGCACGGCGCTGGCCGACCTGGGCGGCGCCTCGCTCATCGTCGCCACCGCGTCCAGCGGCACGTCCATGAACCCCCTGGTCCGCGGCCTGGCCCCCGGCGGCAGCCTGGTCGTGGTCGGCGCCGCCCCCGACCCGCTCACGGTCGCCACCGCCGACCTGATCTTCGGCACCCGCCGCATCCTCGGCAGCCTGACCGGATCGTCGATCCAGAACGAGGACAACCTCGCCTTCACCCTCGCCCACGGCATCCGCCCCTCCACCGAGACCCTGCCCTTCACCCACGCCATGGACGCGTACGAGCGGATGCTCTCGGGCAAGGCCCGCTTCCGCGTCGTCCTGGACATGGCCGCCTGACCACGCCACGACCTGCGCCGCCCGGGCAGACGGGTCCCAGCTGGCGCCCTTGGCATTCCCCCTTGAGGTTCCCCCATGATCGACTTGGCCGAGACGGCAGACCACACCGGCACGGCGCCGAGCGGCAGCGGGCGGACGCCTCCAGCCGCCGACATCGACTCCGAAGTCAACGGCCGCCAAGCGACCCGCACCGCACGGATCAGGCTGCTGTCCGTCTCCCTCGGCACCGCCGGCCTCGGCGGCGCCTGGCAGGCGGCGGTAACCACGTTTCCGCCCGCTCTGCAGGTCAGCGACGCGCTGTTCACCGTCAGTGGACTGATCTGGCTGGTGCTGCTGGCCCAGTACCTGCGCCATGGCGGGGCCCGATGGCGCAACCTGCGCCACGACCTGCGCCACCCCGGCCAGGGCTTCACCCTCGGGTACGTCCCCATCATCGGCATGCTGATCACAGGACACTTCTCCCGTTTCGAGCTCACAGGGGCGCGCTGGGCCTACGCGGTGTTCCTCACCGCGGCCGCCCTGATCGCCGCACGCCTGCTCGCCCACTGGCTCACGGGCACACTGAGCACCACCACTCTGCACCCGGGCTACCTGCTGCCCGTCTCCTCCGCACCCTTCGTCGCCAGCGCCATCGCCTCCACGCTCAGACTGCCCGGCGTCGCCGACGCCGCCTTCGCGGTAGGGCTCCTGTACTGGCTCGCCTTCGGCACCGTCATCCTCGGCGGCCTCGTCACCGGCGGCCCCCTGCCCGGACCGGCCCGCCCAGCCCTCACCGTCCTGACCATTCCCCCCGCGACCGGAGGAATCGCCTGGACCGCCGCCCACAAGGGTGTCTTCGACGCCGTCGGCTACGGCTTCGCCGGAACCCTGCTCTTCACCGTCCTCCTGGTCGTTTTCCTCCTCCCCGAGCTACGCCAGCCCGCGTTCCATCCGGGCCTGTGGATCTTCAGCTTCCCCATAGCGGCAAGCACCAATTTCGCCATCCGCTGGGTACACGCGTCCGCACTTCCCGGAGGGCCGGCCCTCACCGGGATCCTCCTCGCCGGTGCGACCCTCGCGCTGGGCCTGCTGACCGCGGCCACCGTGCACCACCGGGCTCGGAGAGCACGTCCCATCTGACTTCCGCTACGGCGGCGGAGAGACACATCCCAGACGCCCCGCAGCCCCGGTCCGCGGCCCAGCAGATCTCGACTCCACCGTGGCCTACGTGCCCCTTCCCCACCGAACCGTCTCCAGAGGAGCCACCATGCCCACGCTCGACCGTCACGACGCCGTCTTCGTTCTCGACCTCGGTGACGGGGAGAACCGCTTCCACCCCGACTGGATCGCCTCGGTCAACGCGGCCCTGGACGAGGTGGAGAAGTCGGAAGGCCCCCGCGCCCTGGTGACCGCCGCGACCGGGAAGTTCTACTCGAACGGTCTTGATCTCGAATGGCTCGCCGCGCACAGCGACGAGCACCAGGACTACGTCACTTCCGTCCACGGTCTGTTCGCACGGCTCCTGTCCCTCCCACTGATCACCGTCGCCGCGCTGCAGGGACACACGTTCGCCGCAGGAGCGATGTTCTCCCTGGCCCATGACTTCCGTCTCATGCGCGCCGACCGAGGCTTCTGGTGCCTGCCCGAGGCAGACATCAACATCCCGTTCACCCCGGGCATGTCCGCCCTCATCCAGTCCCGGCTTACCCCGCAAACGGCTCACCTTGCCATGGTCTCCGCCCTTCGTTTCGGCGGCCAGGAAGCAGCCGGCGCCGGAATCGTCGATCAGGCCGCGGACGAGGCCACCCTGCGCACCGCCGCCCTCGACATTGCCCAGGCTCACGCGAGCAAGGCCGGCGACAGCCTCGGAACCATCAAGACGCGCATGTACGCCCCTGTCCTCACCATGCTCCGCGACACGACCAACCCGCTGGGCTGACGCCGAGCCGGGGGCACTCACCGGCCCGGACGGGGCACGAAGACTCCAGCCCCCCTGCCGGCCGGTGATCGCCACCGTACGGATGCACCGCGGCAAGGCAGCCGACTCGCAGTTCTGCAATGCCGACGTCATCACCGCCTGTCGCCGGGCCGACGTGCTCCAGCGCCGCTCGGCGCCGTCTTGCCGCACCCCCGCCGCCTTCCGGCCGCCGGGCCGGAGACAGTCTCTGAAGATTGCTATGCCCAAGGTCTTCCTCATCACCGGATCCTCCCGTGGCCTCGGCCGGGAGATCGCAGTGGCCGCTCTGGCCGCCGGCCATGAAGTCATGGCCACCGCACGTGATCCGCACGCCCTCGACGACCTGGTGGCCGCCCACGGCAACCGGATCCGCGCGGCACGGCTCGATGTCACCGACGCCGACGCGGCCGAGCGCGTCGTCGCGGACACCGTCGCCGCGTTCGGCAGACTCGACGTCGTCGTCAACAACGCCGGACAGGGCGACCGGGCCTCGCTGGAGGACACCACCCTGGAGGCCTTCCGCCGCCAGATCGACACCAACTTCTACGGCACTGTGTATCTCAGCAAGGCAGCCGTGCCCGTCCTGCGGCAGCAGGGAAGCGGCCACATCATCCAGATCTCCTCGCTCGGCGGGCGGATCGCCAGCCCGGCATGAGCGCGTACCAGTCCGCCAAATGGGCCGTGGGGGGCTTCTCGGAAGTCCTGGCGACCGAGGTCGCACCCCTCGGCATCAAGGTGACCATCCTCGAACCCGGCGGCATGCGCACCGACTGGGCCGGATCGTCCATGCACATCGCCCCGGTCAGCAAGCCCTACCAACCCACCGTCGGCGCGGCCGCCGAAGCGATGCGAAACTTCACCAAAACCGCCCACGGCGATCCCGAGAAGGTTGCGCAGGTCGTAGTGGAGATCGCGCACCTCGACGATCCGCCCCTGCGCCAGCTCCTCGGCAAGGACGCCTACACCTACGGACGTGCCGCATGGAACAGGCGCCTGACGGAAGACGAGAAGTGGCGGCACCTGAGCCTTTCCACCGACTTCAACGACGTCGATGGCGAAGGCGCCCGCTTGCTCGAAAACCAGGCGGGCGACGAGCGGCGCTCGTAGCCCAAACTCGTCTGCCCCCGGACAGTCCAGGGCCGCTTCGATGAGGCTTCTGACCAGCGCGTTGCCCGCTAGGCGAAAGGCTGTGGAACCGTGTGCCTAAGTGTCCGGGCACCAACTCCGGGGCCTCAGGGCGGACTCGAGGCGTCAGAAGGCTGAAGGTGTGCGGCTGCAGCAGGACCTGTGCTGACTCGGTGCCGAGCCGCGCTGAATCCGGGACCACGGTTCGGCCGCTCGTCCAGGCAGCGTCGAGGCTCCGGCATGTCCACGCCGTTGCCGACAGCCGCTTCCGGTACCCGAGGAGCGCTCTGCGCCGTGACGCCTTGCAGCTGGTCAAGGCCCCAGCTCACGCACCTCCATGCGTGAGCGATGCGTGAGCGGACTGTCCACCTGACAGCATCTGCAGAGGGGGTGGGCAAACAGGGGCGTTGCGGTTCTCGTCCCGCCTTGCGACGACGGGGCGAGAACCAGGCTGCTCAGCGTGGACCGTTACCGGTTGTTGATGCAAGCGCCGGAGGGGCCGCCACCGGTGCCGTTCGAGCCGGGGAGGTTGTACCTGACCCAGTCACTAATAGCCTGACAGGCGATCACGAGCTGCCCTACTCACGCGGCGCGCGTCGGAGCTGCTGTAGTTGCCGCTGCCACGGCCGACCGCATCGTGCTTTTCATAACCGAGGTGATCGGTGATCTCACCTTCCAGGGCAGATTCCAAGACCCGCTTAGTCAGCTGCTGCAGCAGCCCACCCTGCCCGGTCAGCTGCAGCTCCTCCGACCGGGCCCGCTCCACCAGCATCGCGACCAGTTGCTCGTCGGACACGGGTGCAGGCTGCCCGGACTGGGCACTCTCGGCAGGCTCCATGGTCTCCAACTCCACGGGCGACATCGGTCACTTGACGTCTCTGCCGTGATCGTCGGATCCGCCGTTAGATTGGCCCTGTCTCACATTCGGTGGTGACGGAAAGTGGTGGGGGTCGTTGACATTCGCGTGAAGGATGTCAACGAGCTCGTGCAGACGGTGTTCTCGG
>NZ_JBFAWG010000179.1:0-6650 GCF_040680215.1 Streptomyces sp. NPDC052107 | reverse complement strand
CGCCAATGCCGCTGGCAGCGCCCGTCACGATCGCGGTGCCTGCTTCCTGCCTACCGTTCATGCTGTGGTTGCTGCGACGCCGGCGGCCCCGTCAGCTTCCCCCTCCCGATCGATGGACGCCACATCCGGGATGCGCCGTCGCACGGATGCGTAGATGACAGCGCCGAGCACGCCAAGGACGGCGATCATGATCCATTCGGACCAGTCGAGGTAGCGCTGCGGGTAAACCCGACGTGGCCAGGCTATGTTCAGGAATTCGAGGATCACCCAGACAGTTGCGACAGCGGTCAACGGCAAGGAGTACCTAAGGGCGAACGGCCCTGGTCTCCAATTTCGTCGCAACTGCACGACCAAAAGGCCAATCAAGGGGAACAAAAAGGCGAGAAAGAACCCGCCGGATGAGAAGTTGACCATGATCGTGTACACGTTGGTGGCGAGTTTGCTGAGCATGAACAAGATGGAGCCGATTACGGTCGTCACCAGAATCGCGGCCCGGGGGAGGCGCTCGCTGGAACTCAGCCGTGACAGCACAGCCGAGCCGGGCAATGCGCGGTCCCGGGCAAACGCCCAGATCAACCGGGAGGCGGAGGTCTGCAGCGCAAGGAAGCTGGCGAGGAAGCCGATAACGAACAACACCTCGACCGGTTTGGCGATCCCACTACCCAGCGCGGATGTCAAGGTGAAGGAGACCGGGTCCGCGATCTTGCCGCTGGCGACGGCTGACAGGTCGGGGATAGCCAGGATGATGGCAAGGCTGGAGTAGGTGACCACGAGAGCTATGAACGTCAACGAGAAGATAACGGCCTTGGGCAGGTTCTTGTGAGGTTCTTGTACCTCTTCTGCTATCGCGCCCGCGCTTTCAAAACCGACGAAGGAGAATCCGACGAACGCGACGGCCACTAGAAACGGACCCGACAGCGACAGGTATCCGCCCCCGCTTCCGGCGCCCGTGCCGTGGAACAGAACCCCCAGCGAGTTGTGCCGGTGAAACAGCAGAAGCCATGTTCCCAGTCCAATTGAGCCCACGATCTCCGCGATGATGCTGCCAGTCATGAAGAGCTTCAAGGCCTGGCGGCCCACCAGATTCAGGGCGGTTCCGCAGAGCAGGATGACGAAGGCGATAGCCGCCCGTTGAGTGCCGGTGGGGGCATCGATACCGACGATGTTGGCGATGAACCCGGCCGCTCCCAGCGCCACCGTGGCCATCGCAATCACAAGGGTCCATGTGTATGCCCAACCCGCAAACCAGCCGTAGCCGCTGCCGAGAAGACGGCGAGACCACTGGTAGATCGATCCTTCGATCGGCCATCGAGAAACCAACGTGGCGAACACGAAGGCGACAACGAGTTGGCCGGCGAAGACAAGAAAAAATCCCCACCAGAAGCTGGGACCCGCTGCCGTGATCGCCAGGCCAAAGATTCCATACAGAGCCACGATCGGAGAGATGAACGCGAACGCGAACGCGAACGAGGACCACAGATTGAACTCTCGTTTGAGACTCTGCTCGGTGGGCGGAACAGTCGTGTCAGGCGACAATTTGATCTCCTGATGGCCGGGGAGGCGATGGATAGAGATTTTTCACGCTCCCGGGCCAGCTGCAATGCCCCAACAACCTTACGTTACGGACCTACAACCCAAGCCTTCCGCATTAGAGGTTCCCACAAGAGGCAGCCTCTTGACTTGGGAAGGAAAGGTCCGACGGACCTCACGCTGTCATACCCTCGGCCCGTCGCGGCACCACGGACCCCACCACCGCGCTCCCCACGGGCTCCGCGACCGCGGAAGGCGGCTCGGCCAGCACCTCGGCCACCGTCACACGGCATCCACACGACGATGAAGCGCGCGTTCCGCCCCGTCGGGCGAGGCCTGCGCCCGCCCGGCCTCCTTCCGTAGCCGCGCCACCTCTTCCCGGACCTTCTTCAGGTCTTCCAGCAGACCGATCACCGACGGCACCGGCCACCTCAACGATCGCCGCCAGCGGACCGACCGCCCCATCCCTCCCGCCACGGACCGAAATTCATGTCCACCCGAGCCGAACCAACGATCACGTTCGGAAATCGAAAGGAGTCTCACCAGATACGCTTGACCAGTGAGCTTCCCCGAGAGCACCTCCGGAACCGAATCCTCGGAAGGTACATGTCAGGTCACCCTGAGGGAACTCCTCGGCGTCGCGGAACTCCAACTGCAGTGGGTCCTGGGCGATCACGACAAGATGGAGCGAGCGGTGCGCTGGGCACACACCACCGAGCTGCTCGACCCCGCGCCCTACCTGAGGGGCGGCGAACTCGTGTGCACGGTGGGAGCCTCCCTGACTCACCCCGAGGCCTGCTGTAGCTTCGTCGCAGCCGTGTCCGGGGCGAATGCGGCTGCCCTGTGTTTCGGCACGGGTGATCTTCACGAGGAGATCCCCTCAGCGCTTGTTGACGCCTGCCAACAGCGCGGTCTCCCGCTGCTTCATGCACCCAAGGGAGTTCCGTTCATCAGAGTCGCGGAATATCTTTCCGAGCGCCGCGTCGCCGCTGAAATCCAAGAGAACCGGCGAGCTGAACTCTTGATGTCGAAATTGCTCGCGGCGGTACGTGCGCAGGTGCCGGTGTCCGGCATGGTGGCCATAGTTGCCGAGTCCTTGCGGGGGCGGGTCGAGCTGATCGTGAACGAGCGCACCATCGCGACCGAAGGGGTTGACAGCGCGGCAGAGGGCGTACTCGTCACAGCCGCCGTGGAAAAACGATCCACGCTGACATGGTCGGGAGCCGGCGCCGCCCCCAGCCTGACCCTCCTGGGACAGCTAGGACGGGTCATCGAACTCGCCAGGCATGAACGGGACGTGGAAGAGGCCCTCAAGCGAGAGCGAGTGGGACAGCTGCTCCTCTTGGTCGAGGATCGACTTGCCAACCCGATCGCATTGCGGCCGATCCTCGACGAGACAGGAATCGACGAGCGTCGGCTCGTACTCTCAGCCTGGCCGGAGGGAGCCGCACCCTTGCTGGCCGCTCATCTCGCGGACAGCCTGATCGGCGAGGCGCCCGGCATTGCCCTGGCAGTCACTCGAACGGCAAATCCGGCATATGGTGCCGCACAAATGTTGTCCCTGCCATGCGGCTATAGCAGCTCCGTCGAACTTGTCGAACTCCCGCGCGCGATCGCAGAGGCGCGCGCCGCTCTTAAGCTCGCACGAAGACGCGGCGGAGCGGTGGGACCCGACGCGCTGACGAGTCTGGAAGGGCTGCTGGAGCAACAGCCGGCGCGGCGCCTGAGCCCGTTCATCGACCAAATCCTGACCCCACTCATCACCTCGGACGACCGACACGGCACCAGCCACGTCGAAACTCTTCGGACCTTCCTGCGGCTGGGCGGATCTTTGCAGGAAACGGCCAGGGAGCAATACCTCCATGTCAATACGGTGCGGCACCGGCTCGCCCGGATTCACCTAATAACCGGACATGACCCTCTCGTTTTCGCCGACCGCGTAGCACTTGCCATAGCCCTATGGGCGTACGATCGACGTCAAACAGGCCAAAACCGCGCAATGTAAAGCGTTGTTGGGGGGAGTCGTTTGAGCGTTTCGCTCGACGGTTCCGCGCTGTTGTCGAGGAACTCTCGGGCCGCGACGTGCGTTGATTCGATGCGAGGGTGGAGCACGGACGAAAGGAATGTGATACGTCATGACCGTACCGCAGAAGCTGATTGGCGCCTGGCGTCGTACCGGACTGATCATCGACGGCTTGAGGCAGGTCGATTACTGCGATGTTCTGTGGTTGCAGAGCGCCCAGTGGTTTGCCGATATCCGGCTACCACTGGACCCAGTGAGACCGGCTCCCAGTGATGGCGTTGCCGGCTATTTCGCAAAGGAGGGTTCCTTTGCCGGGATCGGGCACTGGTCGTCTCCCATGATGACTTGGGAACACTTCATCGATGTGCGCACGAACCCTCAACCGGACTCAAATCATTTGCATTGGCAGAATTGGGGAATTATCGAGCGCGGTTCGAAATTGTGGAAGGCGAGGGAGGTGCCGTGGGCGGAGGAATGGATTCGCCTGACGGACGATTCAGTCGAGCCCGTGGTCGAAGCGGACGACAGACACGTCCATATTGTAGTTGGCGACTGGGCCATTAAGATAGAAGACGAACGCCCTCATGGAAATTTCCTTTCCGTGCGGCATGATCGCATCGACGGCGAATGGCGCGAGGTCGGTTCGGTGCGCGGCTGAGGTTGTCGCGCACGCCGGGGTCGTGGTCCTCGCGAGGTCGCCGCGTGCCGTCGCCTTCTTCTTGTATCGGACATTAGTGCCGACGCCATTTGATCAGGCTGCTGCCCTGCGACTATGGGTCGTTTTCGTGCTGATCGGGAGGGTGCCAGGCAACCGACGGCGACCGGCCCTGCCGCACAGGGCGACAGTCGTGTGCCGTCGGCGACCGCGCGCCAGACCTCGGCTGCGAGGTCGGGCATGGAGAGCTGCCGGACCGAGGTGGTCATGCTGATGGGTGAGCGCGTCCGCGATGCGCGCCCGGGCGTGCGCAGTGCCCTTGCTGGGTGTTGACGGTAGCCGCGACCCAGAAGGCCTCGGCGGCATGCCCTCGGGCCAGGTGAGTGAGGCACAGGTGGGGGAGCTCAACCGGGCGGCCTCGCCCGGTCGCCGAGCTCGGCCTCGACGGAGGCGAGCAGCAGCCTGCTGCGGACCAGGTCGGCAGCGTAGACGTGCACATTGTGCGGTTCCGAGCGCCAGAGCTTCCCGTGCGCGCTTCCTGGGGGGCGCCCCAGATTGCGGACGCAGCGGGGTAGCCGGATCCGCGCGTGCACCTGGAGCGCCGGCCGGCTCGGTGTCACTGAGCGGCCACATTTCCTGCAGCGTGTCCCGCTCGTCCTCGGCGTCGACGGCGTTGTCAGGTTGTCGTAGGTCTGCCGGCCGGTGGATGACCCGCAACAACCTGACAACGCCCGCAGCACTCGAAAAGCGGTGAGGTGCGCGTCAGTGGATCAGGCTTACGCGGTGAACTGGGCCTGGTCCCACTGCGGAGCCGCCGCCTGCGGAGCCCGGGACGGCAGGGCAGGGCTGCGGTCGGTGTCGGCACTGACGCGGTGCCCGGCCCGGGTCAGCTCGCGCGCGAGCCTGCGAGTGGACTTCACCGTCCACCGCAGCGGCGACATCGGATCACCCCGCACGTCCGGCTCAACTAGCGCCAACAGCACAGGCCGCAGCCCCGGATCGAGATCCGCGACCCCTTCGCGTCCCCCGCCTGGCCGCCGCACCCGCCCCAGAGGCTCCTCGCCCGCCTCCTGCTGTCGTCTCGCTGACCGCAGCTTCGGACACCCCCGTGCCCCAGTTCCCCGGGCCTCCGCAGGCATCAACAGCCGCCGCTGCCGCTTATTCAGACGCGGGAGCAACACTGCGAACTTCACAGTGAGTTCGTCACGAGTCTCGCCCCGGACGCATACCAGACCAAGGAGCTTCAGGACGGGAAGCAAAACACCTTGATTCCCTGCAAGTCCTAACTGCGCGGGCCATGCTGGAGCTGCGCGTTCCCTTGGACACTGTCCGGTGCGTTCAGTCCCGCGCCGGAAGGACCAAGGGTCAACCCAACCAGGGGTAGCAGCGAGACCACCGCCCAGACGCCCTCAAGGAGAAGAAAGCCCCACTGGCGCCCGCTCGCCGCGTCTACGGCAAGGCCAGCGGAGCCGACGAAGTTGAGCACGAGATACGGCCGGGAAGTGGCGTGCAGTCGACCAAGTTGCGCGAGTACGAACGGTACAAGGATGAGAAGCGAGCCAACGACTTGAATGGCCTGATCCACGACGGCACTCCCGATTACGCCGTCTTGTCAGGCCGGGTACGACGCGCCTCGTCCGGAGTCACCGCGAGCGTGGCGACTATTCTCCATATTTCCACACCAACGGAAAGAATGGAAGCCATGGGGCCGCTGATGAGTTGCGTGCAAAGCGCCACGAGGATAAGTCGAGGCTGCCCCGGCCGAAAACCTCATCCGCGCCGGCGGGAGCCGATGTGCTGGATGCGCGGCGTCTCGGGCGCTCGAAGGGATCCTCCTGCCCGGCTGGTGATCATCCCGGCTGACGGCTGGTCGTGCTGCTGCTCCTGGCTTACCTGACCGTAACCCGGCAACGCCAGAGTGCGGTTCTGCCCGAGTAATCGTGCGTTGCCGCACCGGCCGCCCTCAGCGGCATCGTGCAGGGTGCACTCGGAGGGGACTGACGTGGCCTCCGTCTGCGGGCGTGCGCCCGGCGTACTGCGGGTACGCCGGTCCGTGGCTGTGCCAGGAGCAGATGATGACCCGAGTGCGGTGCCGGCCGAATGGCGCAGGCTCTGGACGAGTATCTGCCGTTCCAACTCGACCAGCAGCCCGGCCGTTCGGCGAGGCCCGGAGCAGCATCGCCTTGGGCGCCTTGAACGTACTGCGGTGGATCTTGCTGCTCCTCAGCGCCAACCGCGCGCCGGGTCTGAGGCAGCGCATTCAGCAACACGTCTTCTGCAACCCGGAGGACTGGTCGGCCGAGGACCTCTTCGACAACCTGGAGGCGTTCGAAGCCGGCGACGTACGGGTCAGCCATGTTCGGCGGCCTCCAGTGCCTTGCGGGCGCGGTTCTTCGCCGACCTGCGCCCGTACAGGCGGGCGCAGAACGAGGTCAGCACCTC
>NZ_JBFAWG010000178.1:0-6789 GCF_040680215.1 Streptomyces sp. NPDC052107 | reverse complement strand
CCGGCCACGCGGAGCAGCACTGGGCGCGGGATTCCATCTCCACGCTCACGCTGCCCCGCCCAGGTGGGAAGAACCCGCACCGGACCCCACGGTTCGCATGGGATCGCTTAGCTGATTAGAGACGCTTCACCGAGTACCCGCTGCTGGCCAAACTGACCCGATGGGGCATCGACGCCCACACCGGCACCCTGTTCGGCCTCATGAACCAGATCGCGCTGGCCGTCCTCGCCCTGGCCTTGGTCCTCCTCATCCTCTGGGCTACCGCATGTAGTGGCAACGCGGCCGCAGCTCCGCCTTCGGCCGCCCGATCCCTCGCGGCGCCTGGCGGCAGGTGCCGGTGTACGTGCTGGTGCCCTGCGCCGCCGTGATCGCCGTCCTCGGCTACTACGTCCCGCTGCTCGGCATCCCACTTGCCGCCTTCCTCGCCGTTGACATCCTCCTCGGCTGGATCGCTCGGCGCCGCACCGGGTACGCGCACGCCTGAACCGACCGACCCGACCGACGAGCCCTACGGCATACGGGGACGCGAACAGCAGGTGCCTGGCTCTGTTCGCGAGATTCGGCAGTGCTGCCCGAAGCGACCAATAGACAGGTCTGGGAAGACCGCGCCCCGGGCCTGCGGCAACGGCCGGTGGCTGCTGCGTGGGCCGTCAAACGGCACTCCACTGCTTGACGCGGAGACGTGACACGGCCATACATGACCGATCACCCATATGGACATGGATTTCATTTCCATCTACGGTGGAAGCGCCTACCCGCCACGAGCCATACAGAGGGGTGATGTGCCATGGGCGGCCGGACGACCCAGCAGCGCAGAGCGGTCACACACGCACTTGCGGGCTGCCAGGACTTTGTGTCGGCCCAGGAGTTGCATGCCCTTCTGGTGGCCGGCGACCACGCGATCGGTCTGACCACCGTCTACCGCGCCCTGCGCGAGCTGGAGGCGGACGGTGGTGTCGACGTCGTCCGTGAGGAGGCGGGCGGGCGGCTCTACCGTCTGCGCCCCGCCGACGGGCACCGCCACTATCTGATGTGCCGCGACTGCGGCCGAAGCCGGCCGGTGGACTCCGAGGCCGTCGAGGAGTGGGCGAGCCGGATCGCGGCCGACACCGGCTTCACCGCAGTCGAGCACACCGTGGAACTCACCGGCATCTGCACCGGCTGCCTCCCTCGCCCGGACGTACGTCGGCCGTCGTCCGGGGACGAAGGAGATGAACCGCCATGCCACTGGGATCACGCCCCGGACCCGCGGGACCGAGCCCGCAGCTACGCGAGCTGAAGGACACCGTCCGCACCCTGCTCGGACTCGACGACGACACCGCCGTCGTGATCCGCCAGCTCGCCTGCACCGAACCGGGCTGCCCGCCGCTGGAGACCGTCGTCGCCGTCCTGCCCATGGAGGGCGAGGCCCGTCGCTGGACGCTGCACCGCCCCGCCGACCAGATCACCGAGGACGACCTGCGAGCCGCGCTGCTCGCCCCGAAACGACACAACAGCAGCACATCAACCGCACTACTGGGAGACTGACTTGACCACCCCCGAATCCCGGGACCCCCGCGATCTCCGTGACGAGCGGGTCCCCGTCACCGTCCTGACCGGCTTCCTCGGCTCCGGCAAGACCACCCTGCTCAACCGCATCCTCACCGAACACCACGGCCTGCGGATCGCCGTGATCGAGAACGAGTTCGGCGAGGTCGGCATCGACGACGCCCTCGTGCTGGACGCCGAGGAAGAGATCTTCGAGATGAACAACGGCTGCATCTGCTGCACTGTGCGTGGGGACCTCATCCGCATCCTGGGCGCGCTCATGCGCCGCCGCGAGAAGTTCGACCACATCCTCATCGAGACCACCGGCCTCGCCGACCCGGCACCGGTCGCGCAGACCTTCTTCATGGACGACGAGATCGCCTCCCAGCTGCGCCTGGACGCCATCGTCACGCTCGTCGACGCCGCCCACGTCCTCCAGCACCTGGACGAGGTCAAACCCGAGAGCGTCGAGAACGAGGCCGTCGAGCAGATCGCGTTCGCCGACCGGATCGTCCTGAACAAGACCGACCTGGCCGACGACGACACCGTCGTCGAGGTCGTGCGCCGCATCCGCGGCATCAACGCGGGCGTCCGCATCGTCCCCGCCCGGCACGCCGCGATCGACCTCAAGGAGGTACTGGACGTCGGCGCGTTCGACCTGGAGCGCGTACTCGCCGACGACCCGGCCTTCCTCACCGAGACCGAGCACCAGCACGACACCACCGTCACCTCCGTCGGCATCGAGCTGACCGGTGAACTGGACGAGGACCGCCTCAACGCCTGGCTCGGCCACCTGCTGCGCACCAAGGGCGTCGACCTGTTCCGATCCAAGGGCATCCTCGCCATCGCCGGGGCACCCAAGCAGTACGTCTTCCAGGGCGTGCACATGCTGCTGGACGGCAGCTTCGGGCGCGACTGGCGAGACGACGAAGTGCGGGGCAACCGGCTGGTGTTCATCGGCCGCGGCCTCGACCGTGGCGCGCTGGAGCGCGGCTTCGCCGGCTGCCTGGCCACGGCGGGAGCCGCCGCGTGAGCACGGCAGTGGAGTCCACGCTCGTCTGGGACGTCAGCGTCGACGACGCCCTCATTGCGCTCAGTGCACGCGGTGACCTGGTTGCCGTCGCCGGGGCCGAAGGGACGGTGAAGGTCCTCGACGCGGCACTGGGCGCCGAGATCGGGGCGTTCGACCTGCCCGGGGGTGCGCTCAAGGTCGCGCTCTCCCCGGATGCCGCGCACGTCGTGGCCACCGGCCCGGCGGGGTACGCGTTGTGGCGGCGCGCCGACGGCCGTACGACCGTGCGCGAGTCCGGCGCCTGGTCGGCCGCCGCCGCGTGGGCGGACGGGGAACGGCTTGCCGTCGCCTCCGGCCGCCGCGCCCTCGTACTGAACGCCGACGGCGAGGAGTTGTGGCGTACCGAGCCCGCCGCATCCACCGTCACCGACCTTGCCTGGATGCGGAAGGGCCGGCGCCTGGCGGTAGCGGCGTACGGGGCGGTGCGCTGCCACGAACGGCACACCGAGAAACCGGTCGCCACCTACCCGTACGTCGGCTCGCACCTCGCCCTAGCCGTCGCACCCACCGGACGCTGGATCTGCAGCGGCAACCAGGACGCCTCCATCCACATCTGGCGCACCCGCGACGGCGGCGAACTGACCATGTCCGGCTACCCGGAGAAGGTCTCCCGCCTCGCCTTCGACGACACCGGCTTCTGGCTGGCCGCCGACGGCGCACCGGACGTGACCGTGTGGGACTTCTCCGGCAAGGGCCCCGAGGGCACCGCCCCGCGCTCCCTGCGCTGCCACGAGACGATCACTGCTCTCGCCTGGCGGCCGGGCGCCGGCGGGCACCTCGCCAGCGGCGGCGACGACGGGACCGTAGCCCTGTGGCACGCCACCGCCGGGCGGCCTCAGACACGCCTGCGCCCCGTGCGCGAGCTGGAGGGCACCGGCACAGCGGTCGCCGCGCTGGCCTGGCCCGGCCCGCACCTGCTGACCGTGGCCTGGCGCGACGGCCGTATCCGGACGTACGGCCTGCCCTCCCGGACCTCTCTGTGAACCGGCCCACCGTGGGCAACCGTTCCGTGATCCGGGCTGCCGTACCTCGCCCCTGCACCCTCGTCGTCTGCCGGGGCTGCTGCTGCGGCAACTCCCGCAAACACCCTGGCACCGATCACGCCTGGCAACTGGACCGGCTGCGCGCGGGCGCGGCGGAAGGTGGCTTCCAGGTCCGTACGACGGACTGCCTCGGCCCCTGCGACCAGGCCAACGTCATCGTCGTCCGGCCCTCCACCACCGGGCGGCGGGCTGGGGGTCGCGCCGTCTGGGTCGGCTTCGCCTTGGACGACGACTCCACCGACGACCTGCTGAACTGGGCACAAGCGGGCGGACCAGGCGTCGCCGAACCGCCCGCCACGCTGGCGCTCCAGTTCATCCGGCCGCCGCGCGAGGCCCGCAGCCGTGCACGCCGATGACGTCGACGCCGGTGGCCGTGAGATCCTCGCGGCCACCCGGCTCAACGAGGCCACCGCCGCCTCGGTCGCCGCCACGCTCCAGGCCCTGGCCACCCCGTCACGTCTGCTGATCCTCACCACCCTGCGGCAGCGGCCGTACCCGGTCGGCGAACTCGCCGCCGAAATCCGCATGGAGCAGTCCGCCGTCTCCCACCAACTTCGCCTGCTGCGCGCCCTCGGCCTGGTCACCGGCCGCCGCAACGGCCGCCGCATCGTCTACAGCCTCTACGACGACCACGTTGCCCAGCTCCTTGACCAGGCCGTCCACCACATCGAGCACCTGCGCCTCGGGGTACGCGACCACCACTGACCGCCTCCGACGGTCAATTGAGGTGGGCGACCCGCCGTGGCGCCGGCGCCGTGCGAAGCCGGTCGGGGAGCGTTCCGTCATCAGGCATCCCGGCCCCCAGCCACGCCCCGACCGCCGCGGCGTCGGCCTCGCTGACGAGCGGCCCCAGGCGTACGACGGGCCCGCTGGGCCTGCGGTCCACCTCACACGGCTGGACAACGGCATGCACCCCACGGCCACCACGGCAATGCAGCACCATCTCCAGACAGCCGGTGGAAACCATGACCCCGTGCGGGCAGGTCCGGACCGCACGGCGTAGCCCGTCCATCACCTGGTTGCTCGCGGCCGTACGGCAGGAGCCGCAGACGACGAGGGTGAAAGGCCGGTTCCGAGGTTCGGGTACGGCATCGCTCATCTCCGCGTTTCCTCCCCATGCTCAAAGCGATCCCCCGTTCGAGCCACGGCAGCCCCAACCTGCCGTCGGCCCAAGGCAGTTGGGACGTCCGCGGATTTGACACCTCCCTGCCGCACCATCAGCCTATGCGCATGACATCCATTTTCAATAGGGGCGGTCAGCCGTGCGTGTCGCGTTCGTAGGCAAGGGCGGCAGCGGCAAGACCACCCTGTCCGCCCTCTTCGCCCGTCACCTGGCGCGCTCGGGCGCGCCGGTCGTCGCCATCGACGGCGACATCAACCAGCACCTGGCGTACGCCCTCGGCCTGGACGAGGACGAGTTCTTCGCCGCGCCGCCGCTCAGCGCGCGGACCGGCGAGATCAAGGACTACCTGCGGGGCACCAACCCGCGGATCCCGTCCCGCGACGCCATGGTCAAGACGACCCCGCCTGGCCGTGGCTCCCGCCTTCTGCGGCTGCTGGACGAGGACGACGTCCACTCCCACCACGTCCAGGAGGTCGGCGGCGTCCCGCTGATGGTCACCGGCGCCTTCGACGAGAACGATCTCGGTGTGGCCTGCTACCACTCCAAGCTCGGCGCGGTCGAGCTCTACCTCAACCACCTCGTGGACGGCCCCGGCGAGTACGTCGTCGTCGACATGACCGCCGGCGCCGACGCCTTCGCCTCGGGCCTGTTCACCCGCTTCGACATGACGTTCCTGGTGGTCGAGCCGACCCGGAAGAGCGTGTCCGTCTATCGCCAGTACCGCGACCACGCCGCCGAGTTCGGCATCCCGGTCGCCGTCGTCGGCAACAAGGTCACCAGCGAGGACGACCTGGCCTTCCTCCGCACACACGTCGGCGACGACCTGCTCGCCCACTGCGTGCAGTCCTCATACGTCCGCGCCCAGGAACAGGGCCGCGGCCACGGCGAACTGGAACCGCACAACGCCCGCGCCCTGGACCGGTTGCGCGCGGCCGTCGATGCCCGACCCAAGGACTGGGCGGCCTTCCAGCGGCACGCCGTCGAGTTCCATCTGCGCAACGCCGCCGCCTGGGCCAACGAGGCCACCGGCCAGGACCTCGCCGCCCAGGTCGACCCCGGCTTCCAGCACGACCCCCAGGTCCTGACCGCCCTCGCCTGACCCCCACCGCAAGAACAAGAAACCAGAGAACAGGACAGCCCTTCATGTCGCTCGACGTCTCCCTGCAGCTGCTCGCCGAAGCCGAGAACGGCGAGGTGCGGGAGGAGAACTTCGTGGAAACGGTCCGCACCTCCCTGCCGCACGCCTACGACCTCATCGCCCGCCTCGCCGACGAACTGCGCTCAGGCGCCGCAGAGTTCGCCGACAACCAGACCCCGCCGCCCTCCGAGAGGGAGCGCGGCCAGCTGCTGCGGGCCCTGTCCAGCGACGCGATCCGCGGCAGTCTGGAACGGCACTTCGGCATCACCCTCGCCTTCCAGAACTGCCACCGCGTCGCCGCCTTCCGCCCCGACACACGCGGCGGCGAGACCCACACCCGCTTCACCTCCGTACGTGCGCAGATCCTCAACCAGTCGCCGGAGTTCCGCGACTGCTGAGCCGCCCGCTGGGGCGGTGAGCCCTGCGGATCCTGCGGCGTTGCCGCCGTGAGGGCGACATTCCTGCGCAGTCGCACGCCCGGTCAAAAGATGGCAACGGTTTTCATCTTACATTGATCTGAAAATCATTTCCATCTAACGTTGGAAGTGTCGCCACATGGCCGGCGCGTGTCTGCCGCGCGTCCGGCATCGCCCGAAGGAGCTTCCCGCATGTCCACCGCCCCCGCCTCCCGTTCCATCCGGCCGACCGCGAGGATCGCACTGGTCACCGCGACGGCTGCCCTCACGGCCGTGACCGCGACGGCCTGCTCGACCTCCTCCTCGCACACCAGCGACACCGCCGCGACCGGCAGCGACAGCGGCTCGGGCAAGACGATCCAGGTGGTGGCGGCGGAGAACTTCTGGGGCAGCATCGCCTCCCAGCTCGGCGGCAGCCACGTGAAGGTGACCAGCATCATCGCCAACCCGGCCACCGACCCGCACGACTA
>NZ_JBFAWG010000177.1:0-6845 GCF_040680215.1 Streptomyces sp. NPDC052107 | reverse complement strand
ATCGCCCTCGTCATGCTCACCCTCGCCGGCGACCGCCCCACCCTCCCCGGCCGCCAACCCGCCACAGAATGACCCACACATACGGCAGGAGAGCCGAAAAAGGGTTGGGCGGGCTGATCATCGGTCTGGTAACTTGCAGTTGACCGTGAACCCGTGAACCTCCGAGGAGGTGAGACCCATGAACGCTGTATTCGTGTGGGTGCTCCCCCTCGTCGTCACGGTCGGGCGATTGACGTAGGTGTCGCCGGGAGCGCCTCGACCACAAGGCACTCCCGAAAGGCAACACGCCATGAGATCTTTCAAGTTCATCGCCGAGTCGTCCTCCAACGGCGTGATCGAACGCGACTTCACCGTGGGCGAGGTCTCCGGTGTCCTCTGGTCGCCCGCATCCGGCGCGGACCGTGCGCCCCTGGTGCTGATGGGCCACGGCGGCGGCAACCACAAGAAGCATCCGGCGATGGCCGGCCGTGCGGAGCTCCTGGTGACCGGCTGCGGCTTCCACGTCGCCTGCATCGACGCGCCCGGTCACGGCGACCGGCCGCGCACGGCACACGACGAGCAGGAGATCGCCGAGCTGTTCCGGGCCCGGGCGGCGGGCGAGCCGGAAGGCCCGATCGTCGTCCGCTACAACGCCCACCTGGCGGAGCTCGCCGTGCCCGAGTGGCAGGCGACCCTGGACGCCCTCACCGAGCTTCCGGAAATCGGCGCCGACGGGCCGGTCGGCTACTTCGGCGTCAACATGGGCACCGCGATCGGCGTGCCGCTGGTGGCGGCCGACCCCCGGATCACGGCCGCGGTCTTCGGTCAGCACTGGCCCGACGTTCTGGCGGAGAAGGCGCGGCAGATCACCATCCCGATCGAGTACGACATGCAGTGGGACGACGAGCACATCCCGCGCGAGGCCGGTCTGGCGCTGTTCGATGCCTTCGCCTCGAAGGAGAAGACGCTGCACGCCAACGCGGGCAGGCACAAGGAGCTCCCCCGGTTCGAGGCCGCCAGCGCGGTCCGGTTCTTCGCCCGGCATCTCGGCCGAGCGGCCACCGTGCCGGCCTGACCTGAGCGGTAGCGGCGCCCGGCCTGCCGGTCGGGCGCGGCTACCGCGACCCCAGTTCGAGGCTGCGCGTCCGTCCCGGGAGCCCCGAGCCGTCAGGCCGGGCGGGTGAGTGCGTCTCCCTGAGGTCCGGGACCGCCGCCGGGACGCCTAGGCCGTGAATCCGAACGACCGGTGCGACGACTCACCTGACCGTATGGACACGCCTAGGGCGGCGCGGACCGGGCCCGGATGCCGGGGCGGAACTTCGGGACGCGGAGGGTGATCTTCGTACCCGCTCCGACACCGGTCTCGATGACGAGGCCGTGGTCGTCGCCGTAGACCTGGCGCAGCCGGCGGTCGACGTTGTTCAGGCCGATGCCGGTGGCGGGTCCGGCCGTGCCGCGCAGGATCGCGCGCAGACGTTCCGGTTCCATGCCGATGCCGTCGTCCTCGATGACGACCCGTGCCTCGGTGCCCTCGTCCTCCGCGATGATCGTGACGCTGATGCGCTCCCCGGACCCCTCCAGGCCGTGCTTGAGGGCGTTCTCGACGAGGGGCTGCAGACACAGGAAGGGCAGCGTCACGGGCAGTACCTCGGGGGCGATGCGCAGGGTGACCTTCAGGCGGCGGCCGAACCGGGCACGGGCGAGTTCCAGGTACTGCTCGATGGAGCGCAACTCCTCGGCGAGGGTGGTGAAGTCGCCGCCGCGGCGGAAGGAGTAGCGGGTGAAGTCGGCGAATTCCTGGAGGAGTTCGCGGGCGCGCTCGGGGTCGGTGCGGACGAAGGAGGCGATGCTCGCGAGGGAGTTGTAGATGAAGTGCGGGGAGATCTGGGCGCGCAGCGCCCGGACCTCCGCCTCGTGGGCGCTGGTGCGGGCCCGGTCGAGCCCGGCGAGCTCGAGTTCCAGGGAGAGCCGGCGGGCCGCTTCCTCGCCGGCCCGGACGAGAGCGGTGGATTCGTCGGTGGCCAACACGACGAGGGCACCGGGGGCACTGCCGTCGGCGGGGAGCGGCACCAGGGCGCCCCAGCGGAGGGGGCAGCCGGTGTCGTCGCAGGACAGCGGGATGGTCCGGGCGCGGGGTGGGTGGGCGAGCTGTGCCGTCACCTCCGCGCGGTGGTGTTCGCCGGCGCCGTCCCAGGCGAGCACGGCGGTGTCGTCGCTGAGGGCGAGGGCGGGGGTGCCGAGCAGGGGGCGCAGCCTGCGGACCGTCTTGCGGGCGGTGTCCGGGGTGAGCCCGGCGCGCAGGGGTGCCGCGGCGAGCGCGGCCGTGTGCAGGCCATGGGCCAGGGCGCGCGCCCCCTCGTGGTGGGCCGAGTGCTCCTGCTGCCGGCGCGCCGCCCCGTGCCCGAGTGCAGCACCGAGCACGAACAGCGCGAGCCCCGCGAGAACGAGCGCCGCGGTACTGAGGACGGTCATGGGCGACGCGCGTTCGGGCCGGCGGGGTGGGTGGTGGAGTGCCGGGGCGCGCCGCCGACCGTCGCGTGCCTGGTCGGCCCGGAGGCTCCTCGGTGCCGGCGAGCATCGGGGGCTTGGCGGTGCCGGCGAGCAGCACGGTCTTGCCGGTGGCGGCGAACGGCGGGGCCTTGCCGGTGCCACCCAGCGTCGGGGCCTTGCAGATGGCACCCAGCGCCGGCACCTAGCCGATGCCGCCCAGCGTCAGGATCCCGCCCACGACATCCAGCGTCGGGACCCAGCCGGTACCGCCCCGGGCCGGGACCTAGCCGATGCCGCCCAGCGTCAGGGTCTTGCCCGTGCCATCGAGCCGCCCGCTCTCGCCGGTGCTGCGGAGCACCGCGGTCCTGTCGTCCCGGTCGCCTCTCGTGCTCTCCTCCGTCCCGTCGGCCGGCACGTGCATCGGCACCGCCGTCGGGGCGGCCGGCGGGCGTCGGGGGTCGTCTGGCTGTGTCGCTGGTCTGCACAACGGCTCCTCGGTCAGGTCGTCGCCGGTCCGGGGCGGGTGGGGGCCGGGGGTTCGGGGAGGTGGAGGCGGGCCATGGTGGCGACGGTGCCGGGTGGGACGCGGCTGCGGGTGGCCAGGGAGATGAGGACCATCGCGGCGAAGCCCACGGGGACGGACCACACCGCGGGCCAGGCCAGCAGCGTGTGCACCCACCCGGAGCGAGCGCCGCCGACGATGGTGGCCGTCACCGCGGTGAGCGCCGAGCCGCCACCGAGGACGAGCCCGGCGATCGCGCCCGGCGGGGTCAGGCCGCGCCACCAGATGCCGAGGACGAGCAACGGGCAGAAGGAGGACGCGGAGACGGCGAAGGCGAGTCCGACCGCGTCGGCCACGGGCAGATCGCTGACCACGGCAGCGGCGGCGGTCGGCACCGCGATCGCGGGCAGCGTGGCGAGCCGGAAGTGGCGGACGCCGAGCGTGGGCAGGACGTCCTGGGCGAGGACGCCCGCGACGGACATGGTGAGCCCGGACGCCGTGGAGAGGAACGCCGCGCAGGCGCCGCCTGCGACCAGCGCCCCGAGCAGGTCCCCGCCGACCCCGCCGAGCAGCCGCTGCGGCAGGACCAGGACCGCCGCGTCGGTGTCGCCGGTCAGGAGCAGGTCCGGGGCGTACAGGCGGCCGAGCATGCCGTACAGGGGGATGAGGAGATAGAACGCGCCGAGCAGGGCGAGCACGCTCACGGTGGTGCGGCGGGCGGCGCGGCCGTCGGGGTTGGTGTAGAAGCGGACGACGACGTGCGGCAGGCCCATGGTGCCGAGGAACGTGGCGAGGATCAGCCCGTAGGTGGCGTACAGGCTGTGCTGTTCGCGCTCTGAGGACAGTGGTTCGGCCCAGCTGGAGGGCGCGGCGCGGTCGGCCGTCCGGTCCGGCAGGGGGACGCGGGCGCCGGCCGGGAAGCGCAGGGCGGTCTCCGCGCCGATCCGGTGCCGGCCCTCGCCGAGCCGCACCGAAACCCCGTGCACCGCTCGGCCGTCGACGGTGCCGGACGCCGTGACCCGGACCGGCTCGCGCACGGTGAAGGTGAGTGGCCGGTCGACGCGCACCTCGGTGGAGCGGTGGAAGACCGGCCGGTCGTCCCAGGCGGGCGCCGGGGCGCTGTCGCCGCGCCAGGAGAGCAGCAGGAACACCACGGGCACCAGCAGAGCCGTGAGTTTCAGCCAGTACTGGAACGCCTGGACGAAGGTGATGCTGCGCATCCCGCCGGCGGCGACGGCCGCGGTCACCACGGCGGCGACGACCAGACCGCCGAGCCAGCCGGGTGCGCCGGTGAGCAGCCGCAGGGTGAGGCCGGCGCCGCGCAGCTGGGGCAGCAGATACAGCCAGCCGATGCCGACGACCAGCACACCGGCGACCCGCCGCACCGCCCGGGACTCCAGACGGGCCTCGGCGAAGTCGGGCAGGGTGTAGGCGCCGGAGCGGCGCAGCGGGGCGGCGACGAAGGCCAGCAGGACCAGGAAGCCGGCGGTGTAGCCGATGGGGAACCACAGCATGTCGACGCCCTGGGCGAGGACGAGTCCGGCGACGCCGAGGAAGGAGGCGGCGGACAGGTACTCGCCGCTGACCGCGCAGGCGTTGAGCCGGGGGGCGACGGTGCGGGAGGCGACGTAGAAGTCGGAGGTGGTGCGGGAGATGCGCAGTCCGAGCGCGCCGACGAGGACCGTGGCGAGGATCGCGGCGGTCACGCCCACGATGCCGTACGTCTGGTTCACCGGTCGGCCCCGGCGGGAAGTCGGCGCATGGTCAGGGGCGTTCCGCGGGAGCGTCGGCGGCCGGGCCGGACTCGTTGCGCTCGGCGCGGCGGACGTACCAGGCGCCGATGGCCAGCAGGGCGGGGTACGGCGCCACGCCGAGGAGGAGCCAGACGGCGAGGGGGACGCGGGGTGCGGCGTCGGCGAACGGCAGGACGCGCAGGAGCACGGGGAGCAGGCCGAGCAGGACGGCGAGGAGGGCCGTGGCGATGAGAGCGGCCTTGAGCTGACGTCGTATCAACGGCTCCGGGAACACCTCGGATCCGGGGTGCGGCACGGGTGCCGTGCGGGGTGCGGTCGTAGTGCCGGAGGGGCGTGGCCGTCCGGTGACCACCTCTCTGCGAGGGACGGATTCCGCACCCATGACGCACTCCCGAAGCAGCGGTGATCACCTTGTGCTGCGGCGAGTGTACGCAGCGCGCCCCGGACGAGACAGCGGGTGGACGACAATCGCCACAGGTCCGTCACCCGGCAATGGCTTGCGTCGCTCAACCGGCCCTGCCCGCAGCGTGTTTGGCCAGCAGGTCCCGTAGTTCCCGGGCGTTGCGGCGGCTTACGGCGAGGACGCGGTCGCCGATCCGTACGGTCACGTTGCCGCCGTCCAGGCGGAGTTCCTCGATGCGGCCGAGTGCGACGAGCCGGCTACGGTGGATGCGCACGAACCCGCGTGTGCGCCACTGTTCCTCCAGGGTGGACAGCGCGACGCGCACCAGGTGGCTGCCGTGCGGGGTGTGCAGTCGCGCGTAGTCGCCCTGGGCCTCGACATAGGTGATGTCGGCGATGGGCACGAACCGGGTCACTCCGCCCAGTTCGACGGGGACCTGGTCGCCGAAGGCGGGCGTCTGCCCGGGCGCGGTCGTGGCGGGGGCGGCGCCCGGCCGGGGGCCCTGCCCGGCCCGGACGAGTTCGGCGACCCGGCGTACGGCCTCGGCGAAGCGCTCCTCGCGGAGGGGCTTGAGCAGGTAGTCGACGGCCTTGAGGTCGAAGGCGCGGACCGCGAAGTCGTCGTGGGCGGTGACGAAGACGATCAGCGGTGGCGCCGCGAACGCGCCCAGCAGGCGGGCGAGTTCGAGACCGTCGAGTCCCGGCATGTTGATGTCGAGGAAGACGACGTCGACGGCCTCCTCGCCGTGCGGGCCGTCCGCCATGGCCCGGCCGAGCCGGCGCAGTGCCTCGGTGGGTCCCGCCGCGGGTACCACGGTGCCGACCCGGGGATCGCGCTTCAGGAGGTACAGCAGCTCCTCGAGCGCGGGCTCCTCGTCGTCCACCGCCAGCACACGCAAGGGAGCGTCGGTGGCGCTCATCTCCGCTGCCTCCTTCCCGTTTCAACCACTTACCCGGTGCATGGTGGCCTTCCCGGCCGTCCGCGTCGATACGCGGGCGCGGTGGTGTACGACGGCCGGGGCCGGGCGAGGATCCCGAAGTCCGTGGAAACGAGCAGGCTGAGGAGGCGCGGTGGAACACGTGCGGTGCGAGCAGTGGGACGCTCATTACGCAGGCGGCGGCCGGTTCCGTGAGCTGGGCCCGGCCGAGCGGCGGCTGCTGGCGGAGCACGTCCCGGCGCCGGCCGGCGGCCTCGCTCTGGACATCGGCTGCGGACTCGGCGAACTCGCCCGCCATCTGGCCGGATCCGGCTACCGGGTGGACGCCGTCGACTGGTCCGAGGCCGCGCTCACGGAGGCCCGGCGCTCCGACGCGGCCGGCGTGACGTACCGCCGCCTGGACATCGAGCGGGACGGCCTCGACGAACTTCCGTACGGTGCCTATGACTTGATCACCATCCGCCTCGTCTGGGCCTTCGTCCGCGACCGCACCCGGGTGCTGAACCGGCTGCGTGAGCGGCTGCGCCCGGGCGGGGCGCTGTGTGTGATCACACCGGTCGCGGACGCGGTGCCGGACGACCGGCGCGGCATCGCCCTGGGCGAACGGGAGATCGGCCTCCTCCGCGCCGGCTGGACGTCCGCCGACCGCTACGACGCCGACGGCCTGGCGCTGCTCATCCTGCGCGACCGTTCCTAATCAGTGAGCAGTAGTGAGTCTTGGACCCATACCTGGTCACTGCGGGCATCCCGAACGGTTTTGGATGTCCTGGTCGCCCGCTT
>NZ_JBFAWG010000176.1:0-6899 GCF_040680215.1 Streptomyces sp. NPDC052107 | reverse complement strand
GCGTACTTCGGCAAGTGAGCCGGTAACAGCCGGTCATCGGAGCGCGGGCGGCCCGCCGGAGGCATCGGCTTCCGTCGCCGGACCGACCCGAAGGGTGTTTACAGGGCAAGGTGCTCGCGCAGCTTTCCGCGCTGGGCGGGTAGCGCATCCCCGATGGAGAGGCCAAGCGTGGGGAACTTCTCGGCGATCTCGGCAGGGTCAAGAATGGGATCACTGACGGGAATCTCCCACTTGCTGCCATGGCGCTTCCAGGCGTCGAGGTCAGGCTCGTTCGGGCGGATACGCTTCACGATGCCGTCCACGACGTAGACCATCGCCTTGGCGTGCGGGCGTTTGTGGTCGGCCAGGGGCCAATACATGCGGTCGGCGTCGTACTGCGCCTTGCTGCGGTCGCCCTGTCCGGTCTCGTCGTAGTGGCGGCCGTCGGAGTCGGTTTTGGTCTTGCCACTGCGGTAGACGACGTAGGCGAAGTCTCCCTCGTCGGTCAGGGCCCGGTAGACGGTGGCGCGGCTGGTGTGGAAAGTGTCGGCGATCTGCTGCACGGTGTACTCCTCGCTGTCGTACATCTGGCGTGCCATGCGGACTTGGGTGGCGGTCAGGGTGGGGCGGCGGCCGCCGGTACGGCCGCGCGCGCGGGCGGAGGCCAGGCCCTCGTGTGTGCCTTCGACGATCAGTTCGCGCTGGAACTCGTCGATGGCGCCGAGCATGTGGAAGGGGAGGCGGCCGGTGGGGGTGAAGGTGTCGATGCCCTGCTTGAGTACGAGCAGATCGATGCCGCGCTCGCGCAGGGTTCGCGCGATTGTGAACTACTGCCGGGGGTGGGCGGATCGGGCGGTCGGTAGTGAGGGTGGGCTGTCGCTCGATCGAGTGTCGTTGGCGGATCGACGCCGAGACGGGGACCCTACCGGGATACTTGAAGCGATGACCACGGCAGCAGAGTGATGAGCGCATGTGGGTCTCGGCGTGGGCTTAACCGGCGCGGCTGTCGCCATCGCGGTGCTGTACTGGCTGTGGGTTCGCATCGGCTGCCGCTGCCGGGCACGGGATGATTCCGCCGAGGCGGAACACCTGGGCTGGGCTACCGATCAGCTCTCAGGTCCTCGAAGTGAGCGCTGCGATCGGGCGCAGGGTTGAAACCGTGCCAGATAGGCGAGGGTCGAGCCGCTCCTGGTGCTCAGATGCAGGCCGGACGCGTCGGCGAGACGGTGCAGAGGGCCGAAGGGGATCCAGTGCCGGTCGAAGAACTCGCCCACGACCAGCCGTCCTGCGGGGGTGAGCACCCGTACTGCCTCATCGAGCACCCGTTGTGGTTCCGGGATCTCGCCCAGTGCGGTCACCAGATACATGGCGTCGAAGGTGTCGTCGTCGAAGGGCAGCTCGCGGGCATCCGCATGGGTGGGCACGATGTTGGGTACGGCGCGCTGCCCCGCGCGGTGCATCACGTGGCGGAGCATCTCGGGTTGGATGTCGAGGATGTCGAGCTGCCCGTGGGGCCCGAGTTGCGGTGCGATGTGCAGCGACTGCAGTCCGGTGCCGGGCCCCACTTCGAGGATCCGCTCGCCCGGGCTCGGGGTGAGCACCGCGTCGAGCCGGGCGGATGTGAGGAACGGCAACGGCAGGTCCAGCAGGCTGCGTTGGGCGTAGGGGTACGGCGCCTTGTCGCCGAACCACCAGGCGCCTGCGGCGGCAGCGGCACTGAGGGCGCAGGCCCAGCGCAGGCGCGGTGCGGTCAGGACAGCAGAGCCCATGGTGTTCTCCAGTTCTGTGGTATCCGTGGTTGCAGCCCGGGTCGGTGTGGCGGGTTTCATGGGGTGCGGGGCAGCGCTCGAACCGCCAGGCGGACGCATACCGCTGCGAGCGGAAGTTCTGCGAACAACGCCATGACCAGCGCCGCGCGCAGTTCGCTCCCGCTGGCCGCGGTCATCGTGTCGAACCAGGCGTCGACGGTGAGCAGGGCGGCCGTCGCGGCGGCGGCCGGTGCCAGTCGCCGATCCCCGCGGGTAGCCAGCAGACCTGTGGTGATCAGGCCGACCGCCTCCAGCGCGTCCAGACCCACCCAGGCGGCGGACCAGTGCGAGGCACGGAAGGTGGTCGGCAGGCTGGTGGCCAACACGACGAGCCACGGCAGCAGCGCCACCCCGCAGCCGGCCAGGACAAGACCCCGCCGTCGGCCTGGAAGGCGGTCCGGACGACGGCGCTGCGGGCTGGGGAGCGATCCCGTGCGCGGGCCGTGCGGCCTGCGTATGCCGCGCTCGGCGTCCGGCTCCGGGAACAGTTCGATGATTTCCTGCATGCCCTTCAGCCTGAGCCGCACAGCGATCACAGTCAGTAATGCCGAGTGCCGTTCTCAGGGTGGTGCCAGCTTCACCATCGATCCGGATGCACGGTGCATGGCATAGCCCTCACCTGGCGTTTTACGGTCGAGCCATGACGATTCCCCGGGCGCTGCGGCGCAGAGTTGTTCGGGTCCGGCGGGACACCGGTTTCTTGGCGGCCGGGATTCCGCTGCACCTTGCGCTGGTGCCGTTGTGGAGCTGGATGGCGAGTGTCGCGAAGTCGAGGGCGTGGCCGGTGCTCCCGCTCCCGTTTGTGCTGATCTTGCTCGGTGTGCTTGCGCTCACCGCTGTGCAGCGACGCCGTTACCGGGTGCTGCTGGGAGTGGAGATCCTCCGGCTGCCGGCCGCGCGCGAGCAAGGGTGGCTGAGGCGCGCTCTGCGGTGGCTATCCGTGGCCCAGACCTGGCGGCAGGCCGGATACCACCTGCTTGTCGGTCCGCTCCTGGCTGTGGTGGAGCTGGGGGTGCTCGCTGCGTGGGTCGCGGGCCTTGCTGGCGTCACCGTCAACGGGTGGGCCTGGATGTTGCCGGTCCAGGTTCGCCTGGACTATGCCGACTACGCGACCCAAGCGGTGTACTACACCGCGGCCGGCGTGCTGCTGCTGTGCGCCGCACCCTGGCTGACCGGGCCGGTGACCCGCGCCGAGACCCGGATCGCGCTCGCGCTGCTCGGGACCAGCCGCTCCCAGCAGCTTCAGCAGCGTGTCGAGCACCTATCCGAGAGCCGCACCGACCTGATCGACGCCGTCGATACCGAACGCCGCCGCATCGAACGCGACCTGCACGACGGCACCCAGCAGCGCCTAGTCTCCCTCGCGGTCAACCTGGGCCTGGCCAAGGCCACCCTCACCAACCTGCCGGACGAGGCCCGCACCGTGATCGACGAGGCGCATCGCGAGGCGAAGGAGGCCATCGCCGAACTCAACGACCTGGTGCGCGGCCTGCACCCGGCCGTCCTCGAAGACCGCGGGTTGGACGCGGCGCTGTCCGGGCTGGCCGCCCGGGTACCGATCCCGGTACGGCTGCGAGTCGACCTCGAGGAGCGAGCGGCGCCCACCGTGGAGTCGGTCGCCTACTTCGTGGTCTCCGAGGCGCTCACCAACGTCACCAAGCACGCCCGCGCCACCCGCGTGGACGTCACTGTCAAACAGATCGGGAGAATGCTGCGCGTGAACATCACCGACGACGGGATCGGCGGCGCCGACACCTCCACCGGCAGCGGACTGAGCGGGCTGGCCAAACGGGTCGGTTCCGTCGACGGCACCTTCCACATCAGCAGCCCGGTCGGGGGCCCGACCACCATCGCCGTGGAGCTGCCATGCGAGCCGTGATCGCCGAGGACTCACTGCTGCTGCGCGTCGGGCTCGTCAAGGTCCTGGAAATGGCCGGCTTCGAGATCGCCGCCGAAGTCGGCGACGCCGAAGCCCTGCTTGCGGCCGTCGAGGAACACCGGCCCGGGCTGGCCCTGGTCGATGTCCGCATGCCACCCGGCTTCACCGACGAAGGCGTGCGCGCCGCGCTGGTGATCCGTAAGCAATGGCCGCAGACCGCGGTGGTACTGCTCTCGCAGTACGTCGAGGAGCGGTATGCGGCCGACCTGCTGACGGCCAACACCAGCGGCGTCGGCTACCTGCTCAAGCAACGCGTCGCCGACGTGGAGGAGTTCGTGGCTTCCGTTCGGCGGGTTGCAGCCGGGGGCACGGCACTGGATCCACAGGTGGTCGCCCAGCTGCTCGTGCGCCGCCGCAGTGACCCGCTCGATCGGCTGACGCCACGCGAACGGGAGGTACTCGCCCTGATGGCCGAGGGACGCTCCAACACCGGGATCGCCGAGGCCCTGGTCGTCAGCGACAGCGCAGTGGCCAAGCACATCAACAACATCCTCGCCAAACTCGACCTGCCCGCAGCCGACGCCGACCACCGGCGCGTTCTCGCCGTCCTGAGATTCCTCGGCGCTTCCCCGACCTAACCGACCCGCCGCCCGCACCCCTACCGCCGTTCGGCCCAACAGACCGGCAAGCCAACAAACGACGTCTCGCGGACACCGAGCCACGTGGAAAGCGGTCCCGGAAGGTCGGGCTACCTCAGGACACCGGAAGCCAGCGTTCTGGGTCGGGCGCCTTCACAGCAGCCCTACATGCTGCAGTGCTTCTCTTACGGATGGCTCCTTCAAAGAATGGCCGTGCTCAAGGCTCTTGAGTAGCACGTCCTCCTTGTGGATGCGGTCGAGGTGGAAGGTGGACCAGGCGCGGCACCTGCGACACAGCTGACGCATGAGGAATGGGCGCAGCAAGTGGAAGCGTCGTTCGCTGTCGATCAGGTACAGGCTGCCGACTTCCAGTCCGGGATGGTCCTGCTCCAGGGTGCTGATCGGCACGATCGGGTGGTCGCCCATGAGGCGGTGGTGATCGACGGATGCTTTGTGCCGCAATGCGTCCCAGCGCAGCGCGGTGATGTGGGCCAGCGGCAGGTCTGCCAGAAAGAGGGCGCGTTCGAGGAGAAGACGAAGGTCTGCGAGTGCGGTCTGCAGGAGTCCAGGCAAGTCGAGTGCATCTGCTCGCCGGGTGTGGGATTCGTCGTTGCGCAGGCCGTACAGTCGCACTCGGGCTGCGAGCACGTCCTGGTCGGCTCCGAAGGACACGAACTCGGTCAGAGGGTGGTTGGGCGGCAGTCCCAGATGTCTGGCGGCTGAAGGAAGTTCTTGCAGGACTTCAACCCAGTCACCGAAGCCGGGAGCTGTGCCGCCGGAGGTGAGACGCCTGCGAATGACGGCTATCCGCGGGATGGTTGCCCCTTCCTCGTGCGCAAGGGCGGCCGCGACCAGGGCGCAGTAGCAAAAGAGGATCTCGGCTGTCTCAAGGGCTGCTTCGTAGGCGGGCTTTGGCTCGTCATCGAGGCTTGCCTTGGCCTCCACGTCGCGCCATCGCATGGCGATGGGGTAAGGCAGTGTTGTGCGGTAGATGTAGCCCATGTCGTCGAGTTGAGCGGCTGCCTCTACACGCAGGCGCAGGATGCGGCCTTCTTGGATGATGCGTTGCCTGGCTGCTTCGCGGTCGTCGTCGATGAAGGTGGATTGCCGCAGTGAGGTGGCTTCGCGGTGCCAGGACAGGGTGCGTTGCCGTGCGACGTTGAGGTCGTCCAGCGCGTTAGCGAGTGGTTCGTCAGGTGTGGGCAGGGGGAGGTTTTGGAGCACTGGCCACTGAATTCGACGGATCGTTGAGCCAGTCGTATAGCGTTGCAAGACGGCTGAGTTGAGGTAGGCAGCAAGCAGTCGCAGATAGTGGTCTTCCACGGGCTGTTTGGGGCGGAGCGCGATGTTCATCGAGCCCTCGAGCGCAGCGGGCAGGTCTTCTGAGGCGATGACGGCCACTGCGGGTCCGCGTGTGGCGGACTGATTGAGCACGCTCTGCATGACGATGTCGCCGGCCTGCAGCTGCCGTTCCTGGGGGATGGCCGCCCACACGGCATCCGTTGCCTCGGCGGGCACGAGCGTCCCGGTGAGGGAGAAGTCGCGGAACCGCAGCAGCCGCACGGCGCCGGGAGCACCGGGGCTCAGGTCGGCAAAGCGTCCTTGCGGACAGTCTTGACGCGTTCGAACATGTCGCCGACCGTGCGGTTCGTATGGCTTGACTCTGTGTTCGTGCTCGTCTCGGGGTCATCGGCCAGGGGTGCGGCGGCCGCTGAAGGGTCGAAACGCCAACTGGCTTCCGCAGGCCACAGCTGTTGGAGCACGTAGCCGTGCTCTGTTGCCCCGGATGGCAGGCTCAGCAGATATGCCAACTCTTGGTCGAGGGTGGTTGCATCGCCTGTACGCGGGACACGGAACGCGTACACAACCTGCGGTTCGGCAGCATGTGCACGCAAATAGAGCAGTGCAAGCTGCTCAGACGGATGCACCTCGGGAAAGGCTCCGGTGGAATACAGAACGGCGGCCGGCTGCCACCGACGTACCACGGCCGCCCGGAAGCCCTGGTGCCGTCGAGATGTAATCCACGAGGCAGGTAGCAGAAGGCCAAACAGCGTGGTGTCAGATGGCGGCGCTATCTCCCCCACCACTGCTCCGAGTGGATCACCGGGTGCCGAAGTGCTGCCGTGAGAGATGAGGTCACTCAAATCCGGTACGAGCACGACCGGTTGCTCACGAAGTTGCGCAGTAGCGACTGCTGCTGCTTCTCCCCATCCTGGCGCTTCGAGATCGTCCGTACTGAGACGCTGCCCTGCAGGATGGACTCGGACCACGCTGACGACCACGGGAGCGCTGCCGCCAAGACAGGTTCCAGCCTGAAGGGCGGACTCAAAGAACAGCCGTGACGACTCTGGATTGCCTACCGTCGGATCTGCCATAGACGCCACTCTTGCGCCTCCCCGGGTCCCGTGATGGAGCGCAGTCTATGGTGAATGATCGCGCCTGGCAGCCGGTTGAGATCGCCCTCCGTGGCCGTGCAGTTGGGCCCTGGCCTCATCTCGCTCGGCCTAGATGATCGATTCCAAGGGATCGGCTGCGCGCACAAGGGGAGGGAGCCCAACGTCGGTGTGTGAAGACAGAGTTGGACTCCCTCGCCAC
>NZ_JBFAWG010000175.1:0-6935 GCF_040680215.1 Streptomyces sp. NPDC052107 | reverse complement strand
CCCGAGACGCTTCGCAGCCTTGGAGATACGCAGCAACTCCATGCACGCAACTATACATGCAACACTAAGGATTACTAACGAAGTTGGTGAGCCTGATGAGCTCGTCGGCCAGAGCCGGCAGACCGCACCGCTCGGCCGGCCGCACCACTGGCTCCAGCCCGCCGTACGCGATCAAGTTCGGGTCATCGAACGCGGATGAGACAGCCGTCGCGGCATGGGAAGATTGCATCTCGGAAGTGCCTTGCCGGTCGTGCCTGATGTGGTCCTAGAGAAACCCCATCATCGCAGGTCGCAAGGCACTTCTGTGTTTCCGGAAGAACGACCCACAGGCGTCAAGCCGGTGGATCCGGGCTGACTGGCTCGCAATCCAAGACGCTCATGGAGCTGGTTCGCTGCCGAACCCGCCGCAGATGGCGCTCAGTGATCACTTTTCGTAGACGATGCGCCACGAGCCGACCTCGAAGGGCCACATGCTGTCGCATGTCATGGGAGTGTGAGAACAGCTCAGTTGTGAGGCATGAACGGGGGAGTGGGACGTGGCTGCGGGGACCGGTAAGCCTCAGCTGACCCGAGCGCATCGGGTCCTCATCGGTGTGGTTGTGACAGGCGCTTTGATCATCGCCGGTATCGGCTTCGCTGGTTCCTACGCGGCGGTCCGCGAGCTGGCGGTCGAGAAGGGCTTTGGAGACTTCTCCTACGTCTTCCCGATCGGCATCGACGCTGGCATCTGTGTCCTCCTGGCGCTGGATCTTCTGCTGACCTGGATCCGCATCCCCTTCCCTTTGCTGCGACAGACGGCTTGGCTGCTGACGGCCGCCACCATCGCGTTCAACGGGGCGGCGGCTTGGCCGGACCCGCTGGGCGTGGGCATGCACGCGGTGATCCCGGTGCTGTTCGTGGTTGCGGTGGAGGCGGCCAGGCACGCGATCGGCCGTATCGCCGACATCACGGCGGACAAGCACATGGAGGGGGTCCGGCTGACCCGCTGGCTCCTTTCACCGGTCCCCACGTTCCTGCTCTGGCGCCGTATGAAGTTGTGGGAGCTCCGCTCCTACGACCAGGTCATCAAGCTGGAGCAGGAACGGCTCGTTTACCAGGCCAGTCTCCGCTCCCGCTTCGGTCGCGCCTGGCGGCGTAAGGCCCCGGTGGAGTCGCTGATGCCGCTCCGTCTGGTCCGGTACGGCGTACCCCTCACCGAGACAGCCCCGGCCGGCCTGGCCGCTGCCGGCATCGACAAGCCGCCGATCCAGTTCACCATCGAGCGGCCCCCGGTTCCGACGCAGCGGCAGAGCCCCGAACTCGAGGCTGCGTTCGACCAGGAGAAGGAACTGGTGCGGGTGGGCGCCGCGGAGCCCCGGCCGGGAGCGCAGGCACGAGCCGCACACCCGAAGCAGTCCCACGATCTTGGAGAAGAAGGGAACGTTCACCACCTCGCCAGCGCCTATCAGGACTGGATGGCCGCCTTCGGGCTCGAGCCCACGAGCGCGCAGTTCGCTCGCTGGCTCCAAGAGCAGTACGGCATCGCCACCGCGGCCGGCGGACCCCTGTCTGACGAGCAACTCGAACCCCTGCTGCGGCTCCTCAAGCAGCGACACGCGCCCTCGGCTGAGGGCGGGACCGAGCCCCAAGCTCCGCAGGACGCGGATGACGGATGGGGTGACTACTTCTACAACGCCTGGCTTGCGTACGCGCAGGAACACGGGGCCTACCCCGATGCCGCCGCGCTCGCCACGTATGTCCACGAGCGGGATCAGATCACCGGCGGCAGCGGCCAGCCCATTACGGGCGAAGATCTAGAGGGTTTCGTCGCGACCTTCCGGCAGCGCGAGTTCGACGAGCCGGAGCCGCTCGCCGCCGTGGAAGCCACCGAGCCCGCTGCCCAGGCGCCTTCTGGAGATCCCCTCCCGAACGAGGACACGCTTGAGGAGGCACCGGCCGGCGCGGGCGCGCACCCCGCTAAGGAGAAGCGCAGTCCCAGGGTGAGCGCCTCCATTGATGACCCGCCGGGCGACGACGCGATCGAGGAGCCGGCCGCGCTCACCACCGTCGACCGCTACTACCTCGCCTGGATGGAGTACCAGACCGAGCTCGGCGAGGAACCCAAGGCCGAGCAGCTCTCTGCCTACCTTGCAAGCAAGAAGGGCATGACCGGCCGCGGTGGAAAGCCGGTCAGCGCGTCCACCCTGCGCCGCTACCTCTTGCCTTTCCGTGTCTACGCCTTCTGGGCGGAACAGCGGGTGCGCAGCGAAACCCCGTCGCTCGACGCCATTGCGCAGGAGTGCGCAGCCCACGGGATCACCGCGCAGCACAACAAGCCCCTCACCACTGACTACATCGCCGAGCAGGCCGTCGACTTCGAGCGGCGCTGGCAAGCGCTGACCCGCCACCACGCGCAGCCATAGCAGTGAGCCTCCGCCAACTTGAAATCGCAGGTCAAAGAGCTGGTGTGACCAGTTCACGGGGTACGTCACGCTGGTCGTGGGCGACAGTCTGCGGAGTAGATCATCCGTCAGCGGTTGACTTCGAGGTTCGTCAGAACGAGGAGGGCGCGCAGGAGGTGGGTGGCGCGGGCGGGGTCGGTGCGGAGTTTGGTGAGGGTCCGCCAGTTCTTGAGGTGGGCGAATCCGTGTTCGACCGGTGCGCGTCCGGTGGCGAGGACGCGGTTGGCGGTCTTCTGGCCGGGGGTGAGCTTGTGAGCGTGGGTGGCTGTGAAGCCGGTGACGATCACGGGGTCGCGTACGTCGTTGTCCAGGCCGCGGAAGCCGAGGTCCGCCAGTGCGCCGAGACCGGCGGCGCGACGTTGACGGCGGTGACGCCGTCCACCCCGGGCGTTTTGGCACCCTTGTTTCCGGCGACCCGTTCGAACGCCACCCATAGCGTCGCGGGGTCGCACACGAGGTTGAACAGATCGTCGAACCTGCGGCCTTCATCGACCGCCGCCCAACGGTGAAGTTTGGCCTGCATCCCCGATACCCGCTGGTGAGACCCCATCGGGGTCTCTGGTGCACCGCTGTTCAGCGGCGCGTCTTTCGGCATTGCAGCCTCCTTCCCTTCTCGATTCCGCTGCCGCCCTTCCCCATGTGCCGGACTCTCCCCGGCTCGGAGTACTACGGCGGCTCCGCCCCGTGCCGGCCCGATCGGCCGACGGTGGGCCCAGCCTGCGACCGCGCTGGAGGCGTTGTCCCAGGTCAGGACCGGAACGGTTCCCGTGTTCACGTGTCGTTCGATCGACGGAGTAGGAGCCCGGCTATACCCCCGCGGCATCGCCACGACTACCCCGCAGCACTTCGTCGTGGCCTCCCCGGGCGACACATAGCAATCGCCCGGGAAGTTCCCCGCCCCCAAAGCAAGACAGGGACGCACCGCATCCAGCCCAGATCCGCCAGGTTCGAGCTGGTGACGAGTAAGGAGGCGTCAACGCCGGTTCCTCGCGTACTCCTTTCCCTCTCGCTTGCCGGACCCGCACCATCTGGCAGTGCTGATACGTCCCGGCTTTGTCAGGGCCGCTTGCCACCCTCCCCGGCACCTCCCGGGTCGGGCTGCCCTCAGCTTCAACCGCCCTGCTGCGACAGGGCGGCGGTGGCGTCCTTTCACCGCCACTCGAACAACTCGCGCTTCACGGCGCACCTTTGGTTCTCGTCACACAGTTCCAACGGCCGCCGGGGGCACCCCGGTTACGCCCGCACCCCATCGCTCCGGGCGCTGGCGTGCCTGGTCACAGGCAGGTGGTGAACCGGGCGTCGGGTAGTTTGTGCAGCCAGCCGCGATCGACGAGTCTGACCAGCTTCCCGCGCAGCGGTTCCAGCTTGGCCCGCACGCTGACGTCGATTCCTAGCGCGTCGCCGACCTGCCGGGCCATGACCGGTCCGGCGGCTTGCCGCACGGCGGCGAGAATGCGCTGGTCGTCCGGCGGGAGTGTGCTCTCCTCCACGCTTGACGTGCGGTGCGGGATCAGCATCACCGCTCGTCCGCCCACCTGCCCGGGCGCCGGCGTGACCGAGGCCCGTTCGTCGGCAAGCTGTTCGCGCACCCGTTCAAGGACGCGTTCGGCGACGGCGAGTTCATTCCGCTCGGCCCGTACCTCCGCTAGCTGCTTGGCCAGCTGTTCTTCGAGTTCGTCCAGTTCTGCGCGCCGCGCGGTGATCCGTTCCAGTAGTTCGGGATCCATGACCGGATCGTAGAAGGGCGCCCAGCCGCAGCGGGCAAGAATCGGCGAGCTGACGAGGTTCAGGCCGTGTTCGATGGGTCCGGCGATTGGCCAAGGGCGTCTCGTCGCGCCGTGCCCCACTGCCGACCCCCTCCGTGGAGTTGGCCGCTTGAAAGGTTCCCCACGACGCGAAGCGATTGACAGGGGACCGTGAGCCGCCGGTCGGCCGACGCGCGGGGCGGATCAGTTGCGCGTGCCGGCCGGTGGGCCGACGACGGTGGTGAGCTGGAGTTTGGTCTCGTCCTCGCTGCCCGGCGCGGCGGTCATGATGACGATCTTGAGCTCGGTGTCGCCGTCGGTCAGGACATCGCAGTCCACCGTGATCGGGCCCACCGACGGGTGGTCGACCGTCTTGCGGACCTCGCGGTTCGCGGTCACCTCTCCCTTCGCCCACAACTCGGCAAACCTCTCGTTGCCTGCGTTCAGGTCGCGGACCAGCGCGGCCAGGCGACTGTCCCGGGGGAAGCGGCCGGTGGCGCGGCGCAGGTCGGAGACGAGGGCGGCGTCGGCGGTGTCGGGGTCCGTATCGGTGACCGGCCACAGCGCGAGGGGGGTGTGATCGGCGCCCACCGGGAACCTGTCGCGGGCAAAGTTGCGCATCCGCGGCGGCGAGGCCAAGGGGTCGCCCAGCAGGGCGGCCCACCCGTGGTTCCACCACACCAGTTGCCAGTCCGCCGCGAACACGGCAACCGGTACGTCTCCGAGGCGGACGAGCACTCGTTGCATACCGGGCGGGAGATGGTCGCAGATCGTGCCGTCCGCCGGCGGCACGATCTGGGCCAGGCGGTAGAGGTGGTCCCGCTCGGCGGTGGACAGCTGGAGGGCGCGCGCCAGGGACGCCACCACCGACGCCGAGGGTGTCGTGGCCCGCCCCTGCTCCAGGCGCACGACGTAGTCGACCGACACTCCGGCCAGGTCGGCCAGTTCCTCGCGCCGCAGCCCGACAGCCCGGCGCTTGCGGACGACCGGCAGCCCGGCGGCCGACGGGGGCAGCCGGTTCCGCCATGTGCGGATCGCCGCGCCCAGTCCAGCCCCGGGGGGTGTCGTCGTCATGCTCTTCATCCTCCTGCATCCCCGATCACATGCGGGGGCGCAAGGGTGGTACTGGTCTTCCCACCGTCGAAGCGTCCCTGGTCCAGCTCCCTCGTCCAGGCAACCATCGAAGGCATGACGATCACTTTCATCACCGGAGCCAACAAGGGCATCGGCCGCGAGACCGCCCGCCGCCTCATCGCGTGCGGTCACACCGTTCTCCTGGGAGCCCGCGACCGTGAGCGGGGTGAGGAGGCAGCCGCCGCGCTGGGCGCACGCTTCGTCCCCGTCGACGTGACCGACGACGCGTCCGTGGCCGCTGCCGCCGCGGACGTCGCCGAGCACGAGGGCAGGATCGACGTCCTGATCAACAACGCGGGTGTACAAGGACCCTTCGGTGATCCCGGCGACCTCACCGCCGCGGACGCCCGCGCCGTCCTCGACGTCAACGTCATCGGCGTCGTCCGCACCACCACCGCGTTCCTGCCGCTGCTGCGCCGCTCGGACGACCCCGTGATCATCAACGTCAGCAGCGGCATGGGCTCCCTCGCCTTCACCCACGACCCCGGCCGGTCCGAGTCGCACGTCGTCGCGCCGCTGTACGCCTCCTCGAAGGCGGCGCTGACGATGTTGACCACGCAGTACGCCAAGGGGCTCAAGGGCATTCGCGTCAACGCCGCCGACCCCGGCTACACCGCGACCGACATAAACGGTCACAGCGGCTCCCAAACCCTCACCGAGGGCACGGACGCGATCGTCGCCCTCGCCACCGAGGAGCCCGGCGCCGGCACCGGACGCTTCATCGACCGCCATGGCGAGATCGCCTGGTCCTGACACCGGCGGTGCCGGGTCACCGGCCCTGAAGAACAGAACGGGCAGAACATCGAGACCGGTTGGGCGGGAGAACTGCCGCTGCTACTGGCGTCGGCGGAATCTCCGGCAGAAATCCGCTCTCCTTCAGTGCTCCAGAGGCGGGCAGCAAGCTTCACCTGGCTGCTGACCGCCGGCATGGGCCCGCAGACCCGTCAGCCGCCCCACACCCGGCCGGATACGGCCCAGCCCTTTCCGAGTCAATACCGATGTCTTCGACTGCAACGCGCCGGATGGGCGGATGGGGGGTCCTCGTCCTGGTCGCGCTCGCGCAGTTCATCGTGATCCTCGATACGACGATCGTGAACGTCGCGCTGCCCTCGATCCAGAGTTCCTTCGGCCTCAGCCCAGAGAACCTCCAGTGGGTCGTCACTGCATACACACTGGTATTCGGCGGTTTCCTGCTGCTCGGCGGACGCCTCGCCGACCTGTTCGGACGCAAGCGGTGGTTCCTCATCGCCGTGGTCCTCTTCGAGCTTGCTTCGCTGGTGACCGGCCTCGCCGTCTCGGACGGCATGCTCATCGCCGCTCGCGCGGTCCAAGGTCTCGCGGGTGCGCTGCTCACACCGTCGGCGCTGTCGATCGTGCTCGTCTCCTACGCCGAAGGGCATCGGCGTAACGTCGCGCTCTCGGCCTGGGGCATCGTGGCCCCCGCGGGTGGCGCGGTCGGAGCGCTGCTCGGCGGTGTGCTCACCCAGTTCCTCAACTGGCGATGGAATTTTTTCATCAACCCCCGCCTACACCTCCCGGTGGGGCGCCCAGCACTGGCAGAAACCGCTCACCAGCACGACCAGGAAACCCAGCCGGCACGATGCCGCGAGCATCG
>NZ_JBFAWG010000174.1:0-7182 GCF_040680215.1 Streptomyces sp. NPDC052107 | reverse complement strand
AGGGATTCTGACGCCTGCCGCTATGTCTCAACCGCCTGACCAGCAGGTTTGCCATGCATCACCTGCCAGAAGGCCGATTTGCTGCGGAACTCCGGCGATCGCCTGGAATCGGTGGCATGGGTGAGCGACGCCGAGTTCGAAGCCTACGGTCTGGACGCCGCACGTATCGCGGAGCTCCGGCACTGGGCGCAACAGTGGCAGGACGGCCTCGCCCAGCGTCTTGCCGAGCCGTTTACCGAAGGCGAAGGCGAATACTGACCGTCAGCATCGGCACCGACCTGCGCCGCACATGCCTCAGCGCGGAGTCCGTGACCTAGCCGGTCCTGACGCTTCAGGTGCTGGAGGTATGTACTCCAGCCCGGGGAATGTCTTGTTCTTGGCTCTGACAGTCCCGACAGCCTCCGTTTCCTCGACTTTTCGGCTGCAACGAACTCAACCGCGGCATGTGGATGCCCCGCCTGCAGGCCGACGGTCTGCTGTGACGCCGACCGGTTGATCCAAGGCCGTACCCCTGCCAGGCAGCCCGCCGCTCTGCGCCCCTGCCGGCTCGGAAGGTTTCCTGCTCAAACGGCATCTGTGTTGGCGCTTTCCGTCACGTCTGTACGGGCAGGAGCGCTTTCCGTCAATCGCAGCACTCCAGGGTCGGCTGGAGGACTGTGACGGTGAACATTGGAGGGAACACCATGGTGGAGCAGGGTGGCGCGGCAGCACGCGAGGGCACTTCGGCGTCGGGGGAGTTCGACCCGCGGGCGGCGCTGGAGGAGTTGTTGGCGCCGGTAGGGCTGTCGATCGGCGATGCGGGTGGCCGGGTGTCGTTCGCCGGTGAGGATCCGATCGTGGCGGACCGGATCCGTCTGGGAGCGGCGGTCGGGATTCCGATGATGGCCGGCGCTGTGGGTGCGGCGGCGTTGCATCGGATTCGGACGGGAGTGGGGCAGGACCTGCACCTGGATCTGCGGCAGGCGGTGCACCACATCACTCCGCACGCGTTCTGGCATCCGACGCTCAACGGCGAACTCCCGGAGCACGCGCTGGTCTTCGACAATCCTTTCCTGCTGGACAGCTACCGGACCCGGGACGGCCGGACAGTTATGGCTTCCGGGGTGTATCCGCATCTGGCGGCCAAGTGGTGCCGGTTCCTGGACGTGCCTCCGGACAAGGAGAAGGTCGCTGCCGCCTTCGCACGGTGGGACGCGTTCGAACTGGAGGACGCGGCCAACGCCGCCGGGCTGCCGCTCTGTGTGGCCCGCACGGCCGAGGAATGGGCGGCGCACCCGCAGGGCCGGTTGCTGGCCTCGCAGCCGGTGATCGGGCTGGAGCGGATCGGTGCGGCGCCGGTCAAGGACTTCGGGTCGGCGTCGCGCCCGTTGGAGGGGGTGAAGGTGTTGTCCTTCACGCATGCGATCGCCGGCCCCACCGTGGGGCGCACCTTGGCCGAGCAGGGTGCCGACGTGCTGTGCGCCACCCGGGTCAACGACTACGAGCACGCCTTCATCTACACCGAGGCCAACATCGGATCGCGCAGCACACTGCTGGATCTGAACACCGATCGCGGGCAGAGGCTGCTGGACGAGCTGCTGGCCGACGCGGACGTCCTGGTCAACAACCATCGCGGCGACAAGCTGGAGAAACTGGGACTGGCTCCGGATCGGCTGGCCGAGCGCTACCCCGGCCTGGTCCATGTCTCAGTGACCTGTTACGGATCCGAGGGCCCGTGGGCCGACCGCGGCGGATTCGACATGAACGGTTCCGCGGCCTCCGGGCTGATGGCCGCCGCCGGCTCGCCCGAGGAACCGAAACTGCCCGTCACCGGGATGATCAACGACTTCATCACCGGCTACATGGGAGCCGCCGGCGCGACGGCGGCCCTGGTCAAGCGGGCCACGGTCGGCGGCAGCTGGCACGTGACGGTCAACCTGACCCGCAACGCGATGTGGTACCTCACGCTCGGTCTGGTCAGCCCGGCGCTCGCCGGCAGCGACGAACAGCACAGCCTGCGCGAGCCGAAAGCGTTCGATGCCCAGACGCCGCTGGGAGCCCTGCACTTTCCCGCACCGCAGGTCGAGTTCGGCCTCACCCCGCCTGCGTGGTCGGAGCCCGCTCTCGTCCCGCGCGGCTCGAGCCGCCCCGAGTGGCGGTGACGGCCGCGACGATGCGCGCGCTGCCGGGCACGCTGGAGGCCGGCGGGCTCACGCGCACCTTCCTACAGGTCAGCGCCGACCGGCGGGATAGGTTCGGATGCCCGGGCCGGCCGTTGGTGGTCGTCTTCCACGGCACCGGTCAGACCGGCCGGTCCGTGCGCCGGTTCAGTGGCCGCTCGTTCGACACCTTCGCGACCAGTGCCGACGCGGTCGTGGTGTATCCGGACGGGTACCGCAGGGACTGGAACGGCGCCCGTGACATCGACACTCCGGCACAGCGCCGGGGCGTCGACGATGTCGGATTCTTCGCCGACCTGGTCGAGGCGATGGCCGCCACGCACGGAACCGCGCCGGATCGTGTGTATGTGATCGGATTCTCCCTCGGCGGTCAGATGGTGATGCGGCTGCTTCAGGAGGTACCGCAGCGAGTGGCGGGTGCGGCGATCATCAGCAGCACGCTGCCCGCCGCGTATTGGACCGAGACCAGTCCACTGGCCAACGCGGCGGTACCCGTGCTCCTCTTCCACGGCACCGCCGATCCGCTGGCCCCCTACGACGGCGGCATGGTGAGCCTCAGAGGGCTGTTCCCTCGCGGTCTGCACCACTCGGCCGCGGAAACGGCGGCGTATTACGCAGCACGCAACGGCATCACCGGCCCGCCGGTCACCCAACCGCTTCACCACGCGGATGGCACTGAGGTCTCCACAGTGACGACCACCACCTACGGCGGTGACAGCTCCACACCGGTGAGCCTGTTCACCATCCACGGGGGCGGCCATCAGATACCCAACCCCGCGCATACCCCGATGCCTTGGTTCTGGGGCCGTTCCTGTCCCGACCTGGTCTGCGCCGACCTCATCGGACGGCACCTGCTGTCCGCGCCGAGGTGACGGTTGTCCACCACAATGGCCCCGTGACCGCCGCAGAACGTCAGGGCATCGATGAGGACGACGTCGCCCTCATCGATGCCCTGCACATCAACCCCCGTGCCAGCTTCGAACAACTCGGCGCCATCCTGGACCTGTCCGCTGTCACCGTCGGGCGCCGCTGGCGCAGGCTGACCCGCGGCGGCGCCGCGTGGATCTCCTCCGCCCCCGGACCGGCCATGCCGCTCGCCGGTGCCGTGGTCGACGTGACGTGCGCTCCCGGGCAGGTCACCGACGTGGCCCGGACGCTGGCGGAGAACCCGCGAGTGGCCAGCGTCCACCTGACCTCGGGCACCTGGGACCTGTTCGCGCTCGTCGTCGCCCAGGACATCGCGAACATGTCCGCACTGCTCGTCGACGGCCTCGCTCCCACCCCAGGCGTCCATAGAACCCGGGCACGGCCGGTCATGGAGCTGTTCAGCGGCGCCCACTGGCGGCTTGGCGCAATCGACGCGAACGCCGCGCACGAACTGTCCGCCGCCAATCCCGAGCACCACGGCAGGCAGGCCGTCCGGGAACCGGATGCCTTCGACAAGGTCCTGTTCCAGGCGTTGCAGATCGACGGCCGGATGAGCCTGCGCGACCTCGCCAAACGTCTGGGCCGCTCCGAGCCCGTGGTAAAGCGTCGGCTGGAACATCTCACCCGCACCGGAATGCTCACCTTTCGCACCGACTTCATCCGCTTCGCCGGCGGCTGGCACCTGTACGTTGCGCTCTCCATGCGGGTGCCCGACGACCTGCTCTACGAGGTCGGCCGTGACATCGGCCGATGGCCTGAGACCCGGGTGTGCGCCGCCGTGGCCGGGACGGCCAACCTGTTCGTCACCGCACAACTGCACGACCTGCAGGCACTTGAGCCGCTGTTGCGGCGTATCCGCGCGGCGAGGCCCGGCATCGAGATCGACGACCGGCAGATTGTTTTGCGAACCGTCAAATCCTGGGGACGACTCATCGGCGCCGACGACCGCGCCGCCGCCGTCGTCCCCGTCGACCCGTGGGCTTAGCTTTCCTTGGTCGCCGTAGTAGCCGACGAGGGTGTTGATGGCCGGCCGTTACGGGAACCGGGCGGCCGACCTATTTGTTGGAGTGCGTCCCATGCTTTCCGGCGAATGCTTCGGCGCCGTCGATGATGATCTCGACGCTCACGTCGAGCTGGGTGCGGGCGGAGACGTCGGGCAGGTCGGCGGCGATGCGCGCCAGGTGCGGGAATTCGTCGGCGTTGCGTTCCGTCAGCGCCTGGCGCAGCGCGGTGAGCAGCGGGCCCTGTTCCGCGCCCAAGGCTGCGATGTGGTCGTGGGCGTATTGCAGGCAGACGTTGTTGAGGAGGGCCAGCATGCGGATCGCGGTGTCGCTGTCGATGCCCCCGTCGACCATCGCGCCGAGCATCGCCTCGGCCGCGTGCAGGACCGTGCGCTGGAAGGGGGCACCGCTGACGAGGTGCTGCGCGAGCGGGCCGGTCGCAATCACGCTGTCGGCGAATCCGCGTGCGTACTGACGGCAGATGTCCTGCCAGCTGAGGCGTGCGCCGATCCGGACGGTGGCGAAGGACTCGGCGAAGACGTCCAGGGCGACGTCCCGGAGCAGCGCGTCCTTGTTCGCGACGTGGTTGTTGATCGCGGAGCGGTCGACGCCCAGCGCGTCGGCGACCGCTTGCATGGTGATCGCGCCGGGTTCCAGTGACCGGGCGGCAGCGACGATGCGGGCCGGGTCCAGGCCCGCGCTCTGCCCGCGTGTGCGTCGCGTGCGGCCTGCGCGGGCTTGGTCGGCCTCGGCCGGGTGGTCCGTCGGCACTCCTTGTGTAATCACGTTCGTGATTCTACCGTGAATCGAAGGAATCACGCTCGTGATTTAGGAGGCTTGATCATGGCTCACGGCGGACCGGAGCGCGTTGCTGACACCTCGGTCATCACCAAGGAGCAGGTCCTGGGGACGGAGCGCCGCTGGCGCCGCTTCGGCGAACCGGTACCGGCCGGCTCGTCGGTCAAGGCCGACGGCTCGCCCGACTACGGGCTGTTCGGACCCGGCAGTGTCGCGTGGGAAGTGCTGCTGCATCCGGCCACGACGGTGTTCCTCAACACCGCGCAGGTACTGATGCAGACGCGCGGTTACAAGGGAACGGCCGCGGGCCTGCGGGATCGTGACCCGGTCTCGCGCAAGGGCCGGGCGGGGACCGCGACGTTCTTCGACTTCTTCGAGCGGATCTCGCGCAACCTGGGCATGCACGCGCCGATGTGGTTCGGCGACACGCCGACGGCGCAGCTGATGGCCAAGCACCTGGACCGATTCCACCGGAAGGTCACCGGCGACGTCATCGACGTCGGCAGGCCGGAGCTCGGCGGGTACTCCGCCACCAGTCCACGCGAGACCATGTGGGCCGCCCTCACGGAACTGCATCCCGCCCTTTGGATGTACGAGAGCTTCGCCTTCCGCGACGGCCGGCTCCCGCACCGCCTGACGCCCGCGCAACGTGACCAGTTCGTCGCCGAGGCTGGCGCCTACCTGCGACTCGTCGGCGCTGTCGAGGACGAGATCCCGACCACCATGGCAGAGCTGCGAGCCCTGTATGCGAAGTACGAGGAGCTGTTCGCACCGAGCAAGACGTTCGACATCAGCCCCGAGACAGGACAGCTGAACTACCGGACCGGCCTCATCACCATGTTCAAGAACATGAACCTGTCCCAACGGCACGCCTTCATACCGGTGTTCGTCGAAGTGATGCTGCTGGAACTCCCGGTCCTGGGCGCGATGCCCGGCAAGGCGCGATGGTCCATGGGCATCGGTCCCGGCCTCTCCGGCTTGTCCGCCATCGCCCGGCGCGCTGCGATGCCGATGATGTGGCTGCTGCAACAGCCCTCGATCGAGCGCAAGTTCCTGCGCCTGATGTGGGGACCGGACGGTACGAACCTCATCGAGTCCGCACGCGCACTGCATCGCCAGGCGCTGTCCGAGCGGGCGGCCGGTGAGCGCACCCCATGAGCACGGGAGATCGGACCACCGGAGCCCGGTCATGAGCGAGTCGCCGGGAGGCAGCCGTGCGACCGACCACGAAGGAAAGGCGATGCGCGCAGCGATGTACGACCGTTTCGGACCAGCCAGTGTTCTGACGGTCGTTGAGCAACCCGAACCGGCGATGCAGGATTTGATGATCGAAGTCGTCGCGTCCAGCGTGAACCCCAAGGACACGTTCGTACGTAAGGGCCGCTTCAAGCATCAGGCAGGAGCGCGGTTTCCCAAGGGCACTGGTTACGACTTCGCCGGGATCGTGACCGACAGCCGCGTCGACGACATGCCGGTCGGCACGCCCGTATTCGGCATGCTCAGCGGGTGGCAGGGACGGGCGGCAGCGGACCTGGTGTCGTGCCGTCGCCAGGAGGCGGTGCCAGCCCCCCGCTCTCTGCCACTGGTCGACGCGGCGGCGATCCCGCTCGCCGGCCTGACCGCTCTACAGGCCCTGCGCGACAACGCGTCACTCAAGGCGGGCCAGTCGGTGCTCATCAACGGAGCCAGTGGCGGGGTCGGCACCTACGCGATTCAGATCGCCAAAGCCTTCGGCGCAGAAGTGACCGCCGTGTCGAGCTCAGCCAGCCTGGAACACTGCCGACGACTCGGTGCTGACCACACTCACGACTACGGACACGGACGACTCCCTGCGGGGCAACGCTACGACGCAGTCTTCGACGTGTTCGGCAACCTGTCGCGTGGTGAGGTGAGCGATGCCCTCAAGCGGACCGGCCGTCACGTCACGACTGTGCCGTCGGCTGCCAACATCGCCGCGACAGCGCTCACGCGGCTTCTGCCGCAGAGGACGTCCCTCGTCGTCGTGCACCCCGACCACGACGACCTGCGTGAGCTCAGCAGGTTCGTACAAGACGGCGCACTGGTTCCAGAGGTCCAACAGCGCTACCCCCTGACCGACGTCGCGGCGGCCCATGCGCATGTCGAGAGCAAACACACCCGGGGGAAAGTTCTTCTCGTCAACTAGTGGCTTGTCACGCCGCCTTGGCCGGGTAATCGACCTGCTGCCCGTCGGCCAGCAGACTGTCTCCAAGATCTGATCTTGGAGGTGGTCGTGGGGCGTCGACCGAGTGTGTTCGTCCGGCCGGTGAGCATGGAGG
>NZ_JBFAWG010000173.1:0-7302 GCF_040680215.1 Streptomyces sp. NPDC052107 | reverse complement strand
GATGCCGAACGCGACGACAGCCAGGGCCAGCAGAGCCAGTGGCATGGCGTAGGGGAACCTTTCGAGACAGCGGTCCGGGGACGGATGGAGGGGGGCATGCCTGGGGGCCTCTCCGGCCCCGTGGCGAGCCCTGCGCAACCCCAGAACGAGGCAAGCTCCCTGAGGGCAGCAGCGGGAGGAGGCCTCGCATTCCAAGATTGATCAGCACATGTCGGTGACCTCTGCCACGCCGTCTTTGCGGGTGACGGGGCACGAGGAGGTATGTCTGAACGCGCAGCGGCGCAGTGGCGGCAGCGATGGGACTTGTGACATCGGGGGATGGCGGCTCGTTGAGGAGCAGGTTGAGCCGGGGGTGGCGCGCATGCGTACTGCGGGCGGAGGCGGGTGAGTCCGGCGGTGTGTGTCGCGGCCGTCGAGGGAGCGTCGCAGCGGGGGCCGGGGCGGGCCCTGCAGCGCCCAGCGGGCCGGCGGTGTCAGCGGGCCGCCCACGCCTCCACCGCTGTCGTCACCGGCGCCCCCGTCCGAGCCGACTCCTCGATCGCCATCGCCAGCAGATGGTCCTGGCAGCCCTCGGCCAGCGGATACGGTTCCGGGCTCGCGTCCCGTACCCATGCGCCCGTACGGCACAGCAGATCCACTACCGCGAGATCGTCCTCGGACAGGCTCGCGCCCAGATAGTCGTTGCGCCACACCACTCGTCCGTCGAAGGAGATGTGGTGCACCTCGGCGCCTTCCAGGTTGAGATCCGTGCCGGTGCGGCGCCGCATCAGAGGGGACTCCACGGGCCTACGCGGATCGGCCATCCGCACCACGGTGTCGTCCACGATCTCGCCGAGTGAGCCGCGCACCACGACGCGGCGGGCCCGCAGCGGATTCCACCACTGATTGTCCGTGAAGTCGTACAGGCCCGTGCGGGCCGCGCCGAAGTCGAGGAAAGCGAGGGTGGTGACGGCGTCCTTGGGCGTCAGGTCGTCCGACCAGCCGCGGGGGGACAGCGGGTCGGCGAGCGGGGCGGTGAAGGCCCGGGCCGTCACCGTCACGGGCCCGGAACCGACGTCCAGCGTGTGCCGGATCAGCGAGATCGCGTGGTACATGTGCGTCGAGGACACCTGGACCGACGTGACCTCGCCGATCAGGCCCTCCCTCACGAGCGCGATACGAGCGGCGTGGCCCGGCATGAGCGGGTACTGCTCAGCAACTTGGACGAGTGCACCGCCGCCGACGCGCGTCGCGCCCCCAACAGCGCCCCACAACTCCCTCAGCCCGACAACGTCGGGTGCCGGCGGCGTTTCGGCGAGGACCGGTACCTCGCGCTCGACGAGTTCTCGTACGACCTCGGGCGTGACGTCCCACGGCACCGACGCGACCACGAACTCCGGCCCGCTGCCGCACAGTTCGCCGACAGTCCGGAAGGCGGGTACCCCCCACGCTGCCTCAACCTGCGCGGCCCGTGCGGCCGAGCGCGTTACCACGCCGGCCACTGTCAGCCGTTCCGGCAGCGCCCGCGCCAGCCGTGCGAGGAACGCAGCGCGCCAGCCACTGCCCACGATGCCGAAACGTACGGGTGCTGCGCTCACGTGTCCGCTCCTTCATGTACGGGGCCGGGGAGTCCATCTGCGCGCCGACGTGAGATGATCGCCGCCGTCGGTTCCGCCGCCCCGCGGAACTCGGCGATCAGCTCCGGTTGTGCCAGGGGCGCCGTGTTGTCGACGAGATCGCGCACGGCAACGACTATGCGGCCGGAAGTGACCCTACGGGCCGCCATGGCCCACTCCACGTCGTCATCCCGACGGGTACGTGCGCATATCTTGGAGCCCTCGTGCGACGCCGACTCGGTGGCCGAGCCGGCGTCAAGCGCAAGCTGCAGCCTGTCACACGCTGTCCAGCTCGGCGATTTCCTCGTCCGTCAGCTTCAGGTCCGCTGACGCTGCCGAGTCGCGGATGGTCTCCGGTCGGCTCGCGCCGGGGATCGGAACGACGACCGGCGACTTGGCGAGCATCCAGGCCAGACAGACCTGCTGTGGGCTGACCCCGTGAGCCTCGGCGACCCGCGCGAACGGTGCGTAAGCCGAACCCAGTTCGCGCGCACGGGAAATGCCGCCCAGAGGACTCCACGGCAAGAACGCGATGCCGAGCTCGTCACACAGCCGAAGCTCCGGTTCGCTGGAGCGGAAGGCAGGCGAGAACTGGTTCTGGACGGAGACCAGGCGGCCGCCGAGGATCTCGTTGGCCTGCCGGATTTGCTCCGGGTTGGCGTTGGAGATACCGGCCATGCGGATCTTGCCCTCGTCGAGGAGCTCCCGCACCGCACCGACCGACTCCGCGTAGGGAATCTTGGGGTCGGGACGGTGGAACTGGTAGAGCCCGATGGCCTCCACGCCGAGGCGGCGCAGGGAGGCTTCACAGGCCTCCTTGATGTGCTTGGGGGAGCCGTCCAGCGTCCAGCTGCCATCTCCGGGGCGCAGGTGGCCGCCCTTCGTGGCGACGAGGACCTCCGCACCCAGTGCGTGGCGGGCGAGAGCCTTGGCGATCAGCGATTCGTTGTGACCGACTTCACCGGCGTCTCGGTGATAGGCATCGGCGGTGTCGATGAGCGTCACACCGGCGTCGAGCGCGGCGTGAACAGTGGCGAGGGAGCGTGCCTCCTCCGGGCGGCCCTCGATCGACATGGGCATGCCGCCCAGGCCGATCGCGCTGACCTCGGTGTCACCGATTCGGCGAGTGTTCATGTGCTCGAGACCTCTTTCGACTTTCAGGCGGAACTGATGCCGGCCAACACCTGAGCTACGGGCCTGCGGCGACGTCGGCACAACCCAGCGTCGTTGAGCAGCAGCCAGGGGTCCAATAGAAGAAAGCGAACGCATTCAGCAGCGAATTCTCTGAATGGGGCGACCTTCACAACGCTCACCGATTGCAGCGCGAGCCGGATCTCGCGCAACGGCATGTCACTGGGCGAGTTCCGACTCCAGGAGTCTCGCGGCCAGGCAGCCGCGCGCATGGCTGCCCCCGCTGCACCCCATCAGGCGGTGCACCTGGCCAGGATCTCCCGCACCACGATCACCGCGCGCTCCGCATCCTCCCGCGAGACGTCAAGGTGGAACACGAACCGGAACCGCGGTCCGCCCGTGCACAGCACACCCCTTGCCGCCAGCCGCCCCACCAGGTCCTGCGGCGTGACGCCCGCCATGGCCCGCTGGGCCAGCTTCTCGCGCATCGCCGCTTCCGCCGAGCCATCCTCCTCGGGCACCAGGGCCTCAACAGTCGCGACCGCGCCGGCCACCACCGTACGCGGCACCGCCTCCTCTACCGCCGCCCACAGCGCGGCGACGTCCAGGTCCGTTTCGGACTCGGCGACCAGGTCCAACTCCTCGGCGAGGATCTTTGACGCCTTCGCCAGAATGTGGGCTGCCTTCTCCAGCTGGGGCAGCATCGCCAGCCGGTCCCGGTCCGAGGCCCGCCGGGCGGTGCTGATCAGCCGGTTCGCCATCAGCACCGCGAACAGGTCCAGGGCGTCGTCGACCGCCTGCGCCCCCAGCTGACGCACCCCCGCCGCCAACAGCGCGGTCCGCCGTGGCTCCGGCGCCCGCTCGATCGTCTGCGCCTTGCTCAGCTGCCCGTACCAGGCCAGCGTGGACCGCCGGTTCACCGGCACCCGGGAGAGGTTTACCCGCCCCAGCGCGAAGGCGGAGATCTCCTCCACCCGCTCCATGGCCCGCACCACCGCGGTGCCCGTCGTCTTCACCGGAGACGCGCGCAGCCGCTCCAGCTCTGAGACCCGCTTGCCCTCCGGTACCTCCAGCAGCGCCGCCGAGGCCGGCGCGAGCGCAGGATCGGCCCGGTGTGTCGCCCAGGCCGCCGACTCGTAAAGGCGGCCCTGCGGCTGGCCGCCGAGACTGGATTACTCGCGGCCGCGCCTTCTTGGCCGCGGCCGAGGACGCCACTGCTGACGGCTGTGCCGTGGTGCTGCACCACTTGGTCGATGCCCGCCCGGCAGCTTGGACCGCGGAAGTGCTGGCGTCCTCGACGCGTAGGTGCAGCTCATCCAGGAGGACAACCGGCGCCTGCGGGAAGAAGCCGAACGTCTTAATGCGGATGCCCCACCGCTGGCGGTGGGAGTGAGTCCCCCCTCCGGGCCCATGGCCCCGCTCGCCGCCCTCCGCGCCGCAGGCTGCCCGGCGGAATCAGAAACCGTCGCATCGCGAGTTCGACGGGCGGAGCAATCCCCACGAACGTCATTTCCGTATGAATTCACAGGAAGCAAAACCTTCTCCACAACAACATCAACCAAGAGGTTTCGCAAACATTCATGGTCGATATCGGAGGTGATGGTCCGCCGCCTGAACGCGCTTCGCGGGCGGCGAGCGACGCACAGAGCTACGCGCAGGCTCTGAAGCGCAGGGGACGGCCCGTCGAGGCCGCCAGAAAATCAAGCAGACCCTCAGAGAGGGGGCTCACCATGCGCGCGCGCACACGTATCAAGAGAGTGGCTGTCGCGGTTGTGTCGGCACCGATCCTGGCCATCGCCGCCGGGGCTGGAGCCGCCCATGCAGCCGCCACCGCCGCGCCCGAGCACGTCGTCTCGTTCCACCAAGACAACGGCTGGGGCTGGGGTGGAGGACACCACCACGGCTGGGGCTGGGGCTGGGGCCACCACGGCTGGGGCTGGGGTGGAGGACACCACCACGGCTGGGGCTGGGGTGGAGGACACCACCACGGCTGGGGCTGGGGCGGCTGAGTGTCAGCAGAACTGATCGCAACCCCTGACAACAAAGGTGGATCCGGGTGCTCGATCCCATCGGGCACCCGGATCCATATGACGAAGCCCCTGATGTACCTGATGTGCCGGTGTCCGCGACGACGGAGGGACCGGATGGGGATGGCCTGCAACAGGGAGACCGAGTTGCGGCCCGCCCCCATCGGCGCCCTCCCTCTGACCGTCGCCGCGATGCCGGCTGCAAGGTCGCCTACCTGCCCGGCCTGTGCATGCAGCGGCCGCCCTGCGCACAGAGGGCGTGCCGCGGACGGGCGATGCAGGCCCCGTACCCGAGGCTGCGGGCCATGCTGCGGGCGGTTGGGGATGCCCCGTACGAGGCGGACGAGACCCGGGACATCCGGTTTTGCCTGCCCGATGAGGACGGCCGGGAGCGGTGGCTGCGGCTGGATGAGATCCCGCTGCCGCCGACCACCCCGGCCGCCTGGCCGCGCGCGTACGCGCCCGCCGGCGGCGGGTCCGCGTGAGCCTGCCGCCCGGTGGCCAGCGCACAGCGGGGAGCTTTCACCGCCCTCGGGACCATTGCTGGCGCCGAGGGTCGGGGAGCATCGTCTGGGCCTCATCGTCAATACGGGCACTTCACGCGGTCTGGCCCGTTATCCGTGCTTACAACGGGGAGGTGAGGTGGCGCAGTTGCGCAACGAGGGGTGGCTGGGGGAGGTGCCGATTTCGGGGTGTGTTGGCGGGTGATGTGGGGGCGGATCTGGTCGAGACGGTGGTGGATGGATTAGGGGGCCGGTGGTGCGGTCGCCGCACAGGCAGGTGGGTTCAAAGTGGTGGCGCGGTAGTTGGGTGCGCCAGTAGTCGGCGTCGTGGTACTCGCCGCTGTGAGCGTGTTCGAGGAACAGGCGGTATTCGGCGACCTGGTGGCCGACGCCGGCGGCGAAGCGCCACCAGGACCAGACGGCGTTGAGGTCCCACCAGGCGCAGTCGGAGTCTGGGGTTCGTTCGTCCTTTGGGGCGGTCCAGACGGTGGGGGCGCCGCCGGGATCGGTGGTGCGTGGGCGGGGTGGCCGGTGGCGGGCGGTCTGCCGGGCGCGCAGCCGGGCTTCCGCTGCGGCCATGTCGTAGGAGGCGTAGCGGTTGCGGGTGCGGGCCTGGGCGAGCAGGTCGTCGATGGTGCGGTGGTCGGGCGGCAGCGGGGTCATGAGCGGTTCTTCCCGTCGGGGTGCTCCGGGCAGCGGAGTTTGAGCAGGGTGGCCAGGCGTCGGTGGCCGGTGCAGAGTTGGGAGCGGACGGTGGCTTCCTCGTTTCCCATTACTTCGGCGGCTTCTGCGGTGGTGAAGCCCACGCCGTAGTGCAGCACGATCGCGTCACGTTGCCGTTCGCTGAGCGCGGGGACGGAGGCGTACAGGGCAATGGCGTCGGTCAGCGTGTCGTAGGGGGGCGTCGACGTGGTCGGCGAGTGCGGCCTCGAAGGCTGCGGTCTCCATCATTCCGGGTGGCGCTGGCGCTTGCGGTGTACGTCGATGATGCGGCGCTGGAGGATCGTCCAGGCGTAGCTCTCCGGGTTCTCCATCTGCAGCATGCGCGGCCAGCGGTCCATGACCTGGTCGAAGGTGAGGTCGACGGCTTCCTCGGCCTCGGCGTCGGAGCCGAGCTGCAGATAGGCGTAGCGCATGTAGTCGGTGCGGCGCTGCTGGTGAAACGCCCAAGTACGCCATCTGCGCGGTCACGTCCCACTGGTCGATGGGCATGCGCGGCGTACTCACGGCGCCACCGGTCTCGTCCGGGCTCGTCTCGCTGCTCACCGCACCTCCCGCTGCGACTCGGGAGTGCGAGACGGTGTGCGGGTGCCGGTGAGCTGGGTGATGCCGATACGGAGGCCGGGTGTGAGCATTCGACGGCTTCCGCGGATCACAGCCGCCTCTACCCATGAAGCGCTCCTGGCGACCGAGACGTGCAGCCGTGCAGCAAAAAATAATACGTTCAGTAGTGATCCGGTTGCATCTAGTTCAATCATTGACCATGGCAACCCCGGGATCTCGCTTCCGGTATCCACTCCCACGCGGCGCCCGGCACGGCTACCGTGGGGACATGGCGAAGGAGATCCGCATCGAGGTCGACGACGAGACGTATGAGGAGCTGCAGCGTCGCGCCGCCGACGGCCACGAGGACCCAGATCAGTACGCGAGTCGGCGGCTGACCGACGACCTTGCGCGCACCCGGTTCCTCGAGGGCGCGAGGGCCTTCGTCGAGGAACACGGGCAGGCCTTCGCCGACCGCTTCGGGACCGGCCCCAGCAGCCACGCCGCCTGATGCCGTCCGTTGTGCTCATCGACGAGCGATGGCTGCTTGATATCGCGCAGAACCTCGTGCCCGGCGACCCCGACGTCACCGACTACGGTGCGCTGGCCGCCGTCGCCCGCCACCGACACGAGGTCATGGGCACTCTGGTCTACCTTTGATCTTGGCCAGTGCTCCGGCGTTTACGCGGGGGGTGAAGGCCATCTCAGAACTGCTCTGACCCGCGCGTGAGTATGGGTCCGCAGTGTTCAGCTCAGCCCACGGGGCGCTTGTGGTTCTCGATG
>NZ_JBFAWG010000172.1:0-7340 GCF_040680215.1 Streptomyces sp. NPDC052107 | reverse complement strand
CACCAGGACGTGACCACGATCAGCACACCCACCACCCGCCGACACCGGCCACGCGGAGCAGCACTGGGCGCGGGATTCCACCTCCACGCTCACGCTGCCCCGCCCAGGTGGGAAGAACCCGCACCGGACCCTACGGTTCGCATGGGATCGCTTAGCTGATTAGAGACGCTGGGTGCCTCTGCCGAGTTGGACGCTGACGTCCTTGGCCGGGACCGGCTTCGAGGCCGCGACCACGATCTTCGTGATCGCCCGATAGTCGGGCAGCGCGCTCTCGTCCATGCCCGGCTCGCGGTGCGGGACAAGCAGCATCTCGCCCGCACCCGGAGTCGTCGTCACCCGTTCCAACTCCTCAGCCACGGCCAGGTCGCCGGCCTGCCCGCTCCGCTCGGCCTCGATGAACTGCCCGATCACCACCTCTGCTGCCTCCAGCCGGGTCACCTCGGCATCGATCTCGGCGAGCTCCTTGCGCAGCCGTTCGGCGCGATCGGCCAGCTCGACCCTTCGCTGCATCACCCAGACCAGCACATCCGCCACCAGCAGCCCCTTCCCACCCGGCTCTCCTCAGAGCCTACGAGACACTCCCAACCCAGCATCGCGGTTCCGGCGAACCGGCAACGCGTCGGATGACCACCTGCTACCGATCACGTCCCAGACCGGCACGAGCACCTCAGCCCCGGCTCACGCCAGCCCCATGACCAGCGAATTCAGGTTGAACAACGCTCATTGGCGCACCGGGAGCTTCACCTGGGAGGTGAACGCCGCAGATGCTACGGGCGAGGCCCCGGGCGTGGAACAACGCTGCAGGTCAGCGATGCCAAACTCCCACCCTGATCACCCATCTGCAACTTCCCCTCGTGAAAGGGTGAGGCTAGAGCGTCAAGCGGCGTGAAGACGGTCTTTCGGCACGAGGCTGGGCGCCCGGGCCGGCGACATCGAGCCGGGTCAACCGCCGGGTCGTCTCCCAGGTCGTGATGATCGGTACCGCCGCTGACGCTCTGCCCCAGAGCCTCCCCCGTCCCACAGCGGACGTCCTCAAAAGGAGAGTAAAAGTCACGAGCACGGTGTCGATCCGGCTTGTGCGCAGTTCGTCGGAGTGGTGAGAGGCTCATCGGGAGCCCACCTACGAGAGGAATCGTCGTCATGTCTCAGTACCTGGTGCTCATCTACGAGGACGAGGCCCAGTACGCGAACGCGACCCCTGAGGTCTTCCAGGAGGTCATGGACGCGCACAACAAGTTTGGTGCCGACAACAAGGACGCGCTCGTGGGCGGTCAGGCCCTCCAGCCGACCACGACCGCCACGGTGCTGCGTGCCGACGGCAAAGGCGGCCACATCGTCACGGACGGCCCGTACGCCGAGACGAAGGAGGCGCTCGGCGGCTACTACCTCATCGAGGCCGCCGACCTGGACGCCGCGCTGGCAATCGCCAAGCAGGTGCCCGCGAAATTCGGCTGCGTCGAGGTGCGGCCGATCATGACGTTCAGCTAGGAGCGCCATGCCTGTCGCCGCGGAGCGGATCCGTGAGGCGATCGCCGACGCGCACCGGCGCGAGTGGGGTTTCGTCCTCGCCGCGACGGTGCGCGTCACACGCGACATCGACCTCGCCGAGGAGTGCGTGCAGGATGCCTACACACGCGCATTGACCGCGTGGGCCGACAGCGGGATCCCCGCACGGCCGGGTGCATGGCTGACCACGGCGGCCCGCAACCGGGCGACTGACGTGATCCGCCGCGAAGCGACGCTGTGGCGTGTGATGCCGCTGCTGGCGGACGAAGAAGTAAGGCCTGGGCCCGGCGACAGCGAGGACATCACCGACGAACGACTCCGGCTGATCTTCACGTGCTGCCACCCAGCGCTGGCACCGGAGGCGCAGGTCGCGCTGACGCTACGGCTGCTGTGCGGACTCACCACCGCGGAGGTGGCCCGCGCCTTCCTGGTCAGCGAAACGACGATGGCCGCCCGGATCACCCGCGCGAAGAAGAAGATCACCGCCGCACGGATCCCCTACCGGGTTCCCGACTCCGAGGATCTGCCCGCACGGGTCGAGAGCGTGCTGACCGTCGTGAACCTGGTCTTCACCACCGGGCACACGGCGCCCAGCGGCAGCGAGCTGGTGCGCGGCGACCTCGTTGCGCGCGCCACCGACCTGGCGCGGATGCTCAGGAAGCTCCTTCCGGGAGACGCGGGCGTCGCAGGGCTGCTGGCTCTGATCCTGCTGACCGACGCGCGGCGAGCGGCGCGGGTCCGCCCGGACGGCCGGCTGGTGCTGTTGGCCGACCAGGACCGCTCGCTGTGGGACCAGGCCCTCATCGCGGAGGGACGCGCGCTGGTGCGGGAGGCGTTGCGGCGCCGACCGCCCACCCGCTTCGCACTGATGGCCGCGATCGCGGCCGTCCACGACGAAGCACCGAGCTGGGAGGCGACAGACTGGCGCGAGATCCTCGGCCTCTACGACGTGCTGCTCCGGCATTGGCCCTCCCCGATCGCCGCGCTGAATCGGGCGGTCGCGGTCGGATTCGCAGACGGCCCCGCGGCAGGATTGGCGGCCTTGGATTCCTTGGTGCTGGAGCCACAGCTGGCGTCGTACGGGTACGTGGGTGCGGCCCGGGCGGATCTACTGCGCCGGCTTGGACGCGAGGAAGAGGCCCGGTCGTCCTACGAGGAGGCGCTGCTGTTCAGCGAGAACCAGGTGGAGCGAGAATTCCTGATCTCACGGATCGAGGAACTCGGCACTTCCAGGCCCGGCTCCTGACCTCCAGATTCAAGGCCCGCGCACGGCGCGGGCGGCGTCCGCGGCGCGGTCTGCCTCCGGCGGCCGTCCGGTCAGCGACGACGCCAGCCTCTACCGCAACACCGTGGAACGGCTGATCAACAAGATCAAGGAATGGCGGGGGCTGGCCACCCGCTTCGACAAGACACCCGAGAGCTACACCGCCGGACTCCACCAGCGCGGATCCATCCTCTGGCTACGCAGCCTGCCGAACACCCCGTGATCCGGACTCAAAACACGCCTTGGAACTCCTAACAGAATGGCGTTTATCCCCTTGGAATGTTGCAATTTGATTCGGATGCTGGGCCAGCAGAGCCCTTCCATTAGGGAGTCGCGTGCGTCCACGGCTGTGACCAGCAAGCGAGAGGTGCAATTGACGGGAAGGACACGAGAGGTCCCCATGAAGATCTTCTGCGGTATCGACTGGGCCAGCGACCACCACGACATCGCCCTCATCGATGCCGACGGCACGCCGGTGGCCAGAGCCAGGATCAGCGACGACGCCACCGGCCTCCAACAGCTGCTCGACCTCCCGGTCGAACACGGAGACACCCCCGAGACCCGCATACCAGCGGCCATCGAAACGACCCGAGGTCTGCTGGTGGCCTGCCTGCGAGCCCCCGGCCGGCCCGTCTGCGCGATCAACCCGATGGCAGCGTCCCGATACCGCGAACGCCACACCATCGCAGGCAAGAAGTCAGACCGTCTTGCCTGACCGCCACCCCTGGATGGAAACCCGTTAGACGCGGGGGCGCTGACCTGGGGCTTCGCTGCCGGCCGCCGTCGCTCGTCTGTCACTGTCGGTCGCCGTTGAGTGCCCTTGGGCGCCCTCGCACGGCCCAGAGACGGCCCGGGAGTGATCAACCAGGCAGCCGAACCTTCACCCGGGGTTGTGGTGAGCATGACCAATCAATTTCGCCCTCCACGTAGGCGCCCATGGCGGGCAGCTCCATCCAGCGCGGCATGGCCGTGATCTCAGTCAGCGCCACGGCGCTCGGGAGGCCGACGCCGCCTCTCACCCGCGTAAGCCCCGAATGGCCCGCCAGGACTGGCTCACGCTCGGCCTGCATGGGCGAATTAAGTGACCATTGCTTCCCTAGGATCGATGGGAGCCGAGGAAGGGAATTGTCACGTCCGGGACCGACCGACGTCGAGTATCTCCTGGTCATGACACCTGGTGGCGATGGGCGCACATGTCGAGCAGTTAGGTGGATTCCGTGAAAGAAGAGGGCGAAAAAGGGATGCCCGACGCGGAGGAATCCGCGAACCCGAGCAGACGGAGCTTTATCGCGGCAGCAACTCTTGGAGTGGCTCTGACTTCGGCAGGCATCTACGAGGTCATCGACAAGCTGATCACCCCACCCGAGCGGGCCGCCGTAGAGGCCAACAAACCCGTACCGCCGGAACAATATGCGATTCCCACACCGCGAATCATCATGGACGACGGCACAGGCGTCGCAAGTAATAACGGAACAATCCCCGTCCTGATTCCGCCGTTGCACAATCACGTCATCACCGCGACGTTGAAGATTCCAGCGAACGCGAAAGCTTTGCAGGAGGCACAGCATCACTTGGAGTCCGTCATCCAGGGGCTGGAGAAGCGCTTCCCTCCACCGCCCATCGGCCTGGGCGTCGTCGTCGCCTGGGGACTTCCCTACTTCCAGCACTACATCCCCAGCCTTGGGAGAAGTTCCCACTTCTTCAAGGCGAGGACCCGTTACCCCGACTACTTGCCGGTAGACCTGATCACGTCCAAAGAGCGGGGCCGCACGGTCTACGCACTCCAGGACGCCAGAACGTATCCCAGCGACCAGCCGCCTGCAGGCTTTGGCCAGGTGCGACTGGAGCAGAACCACGTGGCTGTGCTCCTGCGCAGTGACTCGCTCGACAACATCATGGAGGGCACCAACGCCCTGTTCGGGGCGAGAAGCGGCCAGGCTGGCGATCTCTTCATGGTGACCAGCATCCGAAGAGGCTTCACGGGAGGCGGTCACACGGGGCAGCAGTCACTTGCCAGCAAGCTGGCCATCGAGGCCGGCTTGCCCGGAGCGAAGTCCATCCCCGTCCATGCGCCCATCTTTCTGGGCTTCACCACCACGATCAAATCCGCGGAAAGTTCCACTCCGGTTTCGAATCTGGAGACACTTCCCGGCTGGACCGACCAATGGCCTAACGGCTATTTCAGGTACGGTACCATCATGCCTCTCTCGCACCTGCACTCCGACCTGGCCACCTGGTACGGGGAAGGGCGAGCTGGATCGCGGGACTTCCCGGAATACGCCGACCGACTTCGCGCGATGTACCGCCCTGGACTCTCGGTCCCCGGGGGAACGGTGACCGTGGATCCTCCCGTCGAAAACGAAGATGACATCTTTCAGCGGGTCAAGCAATCCGGCAGCTACGGCCACAATGGGAGCATGCAGCCGGTGAACCGCCTGCAGGAAGCGACAACCAGTAACTATGGCGTGACCTATCCGGTCGGCACACCTGTGTCCAATCGCGGTGATTTCGCCACGCTTGACAACCCTTTCCAGTACACGTCCGACCCAGTCGGCGACCATTACAGCACCGAGAAAGCAGCTGGCTTGCACTTCCTGATCTTTGTGCCGACGACTGAGACGTTCAACCGCATTCGCCTGGCGATGGACGGCTACTATTCCGATGTAAAAAGACTCGACTTTCCTCCGCGCTCACCCAAAGCCGGTCTGAATGCAGTGGTTCACACCACCCATCGCCAGAACTTTCTGATTCCGCCGCGGAGTCGGCGTTCGTTCCCCCTCGCTGAGTTCCTGAGCTGACTGGGGGCTGGTCTGCTGCACTCAGCTGCTGCACGGCATCCGCCGAGGCTCGCCTGTCGCCGACCGCGTACCGCGAGGAGACCTTCACCCTGGACGAGGGCAGTGCGCTGGTCATGGTCACCGACACCTCGGGCACAGCGACCCGGGGTTCACCCTCCGCGTCTATACGCACCTCATGCCGTCCAGCGAGACACGGACCCGGAAGGCCATCTCCGCGATGTACCGGGCCGCCGGTCACGCTCACGAGGGCCCGAAGACGGGCGACGGCCCAGAGACGGCCCACGCCGCCTGACACGGCCCCTCATCGGCGTGAAACCTGCTAGTGAGGGGCCTTTTCGCGCCCTCCCCTGGCAAGTAACACCCCATCTCGACGCAATGGTCCTCGCCAACATCTTGCGCACCGACGCCGCAGCACACCGAACAATGCCCGCGGACAGCGAACTCGCCCAGGCCATCGCTGTTTTGGCCCGCGCGCAACAAGACGCGGTTTGGGTCCGCACCCAGGCTGCCAACAAACTCCGGTCCCACCTGCACGAATACTTCCCCGGCTACCTCGCCGCCGTCCAGCCGATCCTCGGCGGACTCTGCTCACCCCTCGCCCGCGCCCTGCTGGCAGCGGCACCCACCCCGGCCCGAGCCGCCCGACTGACCAAGACCCAGCTGCGCGCGGTGCTGAAGAACGCCGGACGCCAACGCGGCATCGAGGCTGAGGTTGCGCGCCTGCACGTGGCCCTCCGGTCCCCGCAGATGCATCAGCTCCCGCTGGTCGAGGACGCGATGGGCCACCAAGCTCTGACGCTGCTGCGGAAGTTGGATGCTGTCTGCACCGGCGCGGATGAGCTTGCCGAAGCCGCAGCGGAGGCTTTCGAGGCACACCCGGACGCCGAAATCATCGCCAGCTTTCGGGAACTTGCTCCCTCACCGGCGCACGTGTGCTCGCCGAGATCGGAGACGACCGGTCTCGCTTCGCCGATGCCAGGGCCCTCAAGTCCTATGCCGGAGCCGCACCGGTGACCCGGGCATCCGGCAAGAGCGTTTCTGTCAAGGCTCGCCGGGTCAAGAACCAGCGTCTCGCTGCTGCCGGCTACGTCTGGGCGTTCGCTTCCCTGACGGTGTCAAAGGGCGCCAGAGCCCACTATGACCGCAGACGCGCCAACGGCGACCGGCACATCGCAGCCCTGCGCAATCTCTTCAATCGCATGATCGGGTGCTTGCACCACTGCCTCGATAAGCGCGTGCCCTACGACGAAACCATCGCTTACCCCACCCGTCCCGAGCCCATCCTCGCTGCCGCAGCTTGACCGCTGAATCCTATCGGATGTCTGATCACCGAAGCGCACGGTATCCCGCTGGCCGCATCACTGACCGGCGGCAACCGCAACGATGTCACCCAGCTCATGCCGCTGATCGAGGCCGTTCCGCCGGTGCGCGGCCGGCGCGGACGGCCCCGCCGACGCCCCGACCGCCTCTACGCCGACCGGGGCTACGACCACGACAAGTACCGCCGGCAGGTCCGGGCGGTCGGGATCACGCCGGTCATCGCCCGCCGCGGCACCGAACATGGCTCAGGACTGGGTGTCCACCGATGGGTGGTCGAGCAGAGCTTCGCGCTGCTGCACTGGTTCCGCCGGTCACGCATCCGCTGGGAGATACGCGACGACATCCACGAAGCCTTCCTTAGCCTCGATCCACCGACCGATGCCTGTGGATGACGCTTGGGAAAATGAAGAAGTGCCTTGTGACCTGCGATGATGGGAGTTCTTCACGCTTCC
>NZ_JBFAWG010000171.1:0-7363 GCF_040680215.1 Streptomyces sp. NPDC052107 | reverse complement strand
AGGCACTTCCGAGCCGTGGAACGACTTCCAACCCCGTGACCTGCACTTTCAGGCCCGCAGAACCTCCAGGGCCCCCGAATTACGTCGAACCCGGGACCGGGTGACGGAACTGATGCGGGTGGCCACGCACGGCACGTGGGGACGCGTCCGCGAGGAACACGAAGTGCGGGCCTTCTTCGAGGGGTTCGACATCCTTGAGCCCGGACTGGTCAACGTGCCGGACTGGCGCCCGGACAGCGACGTTGTGGCCCGTCCGCAGGACGAGGAATGGGTGGAATGGGGCGGCGTCGCACAGCTGTGACCGAGTGCTTCCTCAGTACAACCTGCGTTCGGCGTGAGCGGCGTACCAGTCCCGTGCCTCCGTCAGCAGCTCCTGGCTCTTCTTCATGCGTGCTGAGGCATTCAGGACATTCAGCAGCGCCTGCCGGTACTGCTCGATCTCCGTCGCCCGACTGAGATACATCGCGCTATCGATGAGCTCCACATAGACGAGCTCCGACGGCCCGCCGTCTCCGAAGGTCAGGTGCGTGATGGGATAGCTGGGGGCGACACTGGCACTGCGGTCGAAGGGGACGATGCGGACGTTGATGCCTTCCTGCTGTGACAGCTCGATGAGATGGTCAAGTTGTCTGCGCATCACCGCGGAGCCGCCCACCGGCCGGCGCAGGATGGCCTCGTCCAGCATCGCAATGATGTTGGGCCGGTGAGGGCCCCGCACGACGCGCTGCCGCTCCAGGCGCAGCCGTACCCGGCGCTCTACCTCCTCTGGGCCAGCGCCGGGCAGGCTGTTGGAGACCAGTGCGCGTGTGTACTCGGGGGTCTGCAGCAGTCCGGGGACCACGTGGTTCTCGTAGCAGGCGATCCGTGTGGCACCGGTTTCCAGGCCGATCAGCCGCTTGAGCCAGTTGGGGGTGACGTCGCTGTACTGCTGCCACCAGGCGTTGTCCTTGGCCTGCTGCAGCAAGCCCTCGATCTCGTGGACCTGTTCGCTGGGGAGCTGGTAGTAGGCGACCAAGTCCCGTACGTCTCGGTCTTTGGGCGGGCTTTCACCGCGCTCGAGGCGGCTGACCTTGGAGACCGAGCCGCGGATCACCGGAGCGACGTCACGCAGGGGCAGGTTGCGCTCCTTGCGGGCCTGCCGCAGTGCCTCCCCGAGGAGGCGGGCGGCGACCTCCGGCCGGGCACTCTGCTCCGGGACCGGGATGACTTGCGCAAGGGTCTCCTCACGCGCCGCAGAACCGTCGGACATACAAGCCCCCCTCTGCGAAACAGCCTTGGACCCGGGCCAGTTTCGCAGACTCAGAGTCTGCGTGTCCGACGGTTGCCGTCAGCTTTGTCAGCCGGTCAGGTGATCAAACTCGCCGTCCTTGACTCCGGCCAGGAAAGCCTCAATCTCCTGAGGCGTGTACACCAGGGCGGGCCCATGCGGGTCGCGGGAATTGCGCACCGCCGCTCCCCCTCCGGGCAGGGCCGCCACTTCGACGCAGTTGCCCGTGGCGTTGCTGCGACTGCTCTTGATCCACACCACGTCCTGGATCTCGTGGGCGGCGGTCCCGTTGCTGTACTGCACCGCTGTCACCTCTCGTTCGCTGGATGCCTGCCCCACCGAGCGAGCCCCCGTTCGGGCCTGCGCACACGGACCACTGCATTGCTCCCCACAGGACGTGAAATCCCATATGCAATTGCATGCGGGTGGGTTGCCGGGATCGTAGCCGCCGCGACCCGTTGAGCGGTGTCCCCCGAAAGTGGATAGGTACGAACGGCTCTACACCCTCGCGGCCCGGAACAAATGGCATGCAGGTAGCGAAGAGTTACGCATTTAGCATGTATGTTCCAGTGTCGGCCGACCTGTCCCCGCCGGTGATGGTGATCGCCGCGGCGTTCGTCACGGCGGCGTCCGGCATCAGGCGAACGCCCCGACTCGGTCGTCTCCCGGAGCCATGATCAGCAGGTAGGGCGGCCGGGAACCGACCAGGCGCCGATGCGAACGCCCCCTGTTTCCTACAAGCTGGCGGCGGCCTTCCCTGCAACACCAAGCTTCGCACCATAATCTGCGATATGTGGGACGGCACGATCAACGAAGGGCACCTGTACGCATCTTTCCGACTTACGGTGCATATGTACGAGTCGGATGGTTCGGACTCGAAGACCGTCGGCAGCGGAACCGGATTCGTCATCAGGAGCCGGCTGCCTACCGGCGGACGCAAGGGCTACCTTGTCACCAACCGGCATGTACTGGACCCGAGCTTCGCCAAGCCCACCGGCCGCGGGATCGACAAGGTGGAGGTGATCGGCTTTGCGCAGGTCGGGGACGCCAGGCCGATCCGGTTCACAATCCAGTCCCCGCAGCCGGAATTCGCCGACGGCGGTGCTGACGTTGCAGTCATCGATCTGGAGAGGGCGACGATCCCCGGCGGATGTCCCGAGCTCACCGAGATGAGCAATCTCCGCCTGGCCAACGCATCAGACTTCCAAGAACGGCTGCACGTTGGTGCCCAGGTCCTCATGCCGGGCTACCCCAGCATCGACGGCGTCGCAGCAGAGCGTCCCATCCTGGTGAGCGGAACGGTGGCTTCGGACCCGCGGGAGATGGCCGAGATAGGACGAGAGCGATTCCCCAACTGCGTTCTGTGTCATTCGTTCAGCTGGGGAGGCATGTCAGGGTCTCCGGTCTTCGCACTTCTGCCGAAGGAATCGCTGACCTGGGGCGACCTGGAACATGGCGTTTCCAGGGAGCTGTATCTCGTGGGAATCAACCGGGGACATCTGAGGATCGGCGGTATGGCAGAGGGAGCCTTGACCTACTTCGTGAAAACACCGCTGCTGGCTGCGCTGTTGCGCCGCATTGGCGCGAAGGGCCTGCTGCGCAACCAGCACGATGACGACCCTGCCGATGATGGCCGACCGGAACTGATCCACCAAGAAGTGGAACTCGATCCCGAAGACCCCGACGCCCCTGCGAGTCACGGCTTCGTCGGGTAGGCGAGCAGCCCGCCTGCGAAGGCTCCTTTCAACGCCCCTACGAGTGCCGGCGCCAACGGCAACGGCGACGCTTGATGCCCAGGGCGGGGTGCCGGTTAGCAAGGGGTAAGTGACGGCTCGCTCACGGGGTTGGGAGGGGGCGCATGGATCGGTGCCTGCCTGCCGGCTGCTTGCTCGGGTCGTGAAGTGAGCTAGCGGGGGCGCCAGGTGCGTACTTCCAGGTGGAGGATGTGCGCGTCCGGGTTGATGCGTCCGGTTTCCACTAGCCATTGGTGGACGGCGGCGGTGACGTCGCCGCCTGCGGCGTCGACCCGGCGGGCGAAGTCGGCGGCGTCGAAGCCGCCGGTCTGGGCAGAGCCGTAGGAGCGTTCTTCGGAGTGGTCGGCGCGTTGGATGACGCCGCGGCGGATGCCGGGTGAGTCGGTGCGGCTGCCGGAAGGGTGCGTGTAGCCGGTTTTGGCGAGGCGGACGGTGAAGGCAAGGCGCAGGCTCTGGCGGGCGGCTTCGGCGATCAGAGGGCGCAGACGGGTGGAGCCGGAGGCGATGGCCTGGGTGCCGACGCGTCCGGTGCCGGTGCCGGTGGGGGTGATCAGGACGGCTTTGCCGCGTACGCGGGCGCGGGTGCCGGAGGCGGTGGTGCGGCGGGTGATGTGGCGGGCGGCGATGGCGGTGAGTTCGGGCAGGTCGGTGATGCCGCCTGCTTCGATGGCGGTGAGGACTTCGCGGAGGGCGGGGACGAAGGCGGCGCCTTTGTTCTTGGTGTAGAACTGCGAGACCAGGGAGGGGTCCCGGTCGATGATGCGGGCGATGTCGCGTTTGGTGTAGCCGGCCTGTTGGAGCCGGTCGGCCAGGCGGGCCGCCTCGTTCAAAGCGCCTTGGTTTGTGGCCTGGCGTCGGCGGCGGGACGGCATCAGGGCTCCTGGCTGGTGGTGAGGGCGGTGCGTCCGGCGTCCCGCAGGGTGAGGAGTTCCTCTTCGCTGGTGGGGGCGGGCAGGGGACCGTTGAGGTGGCCGCGCAGGAGGTAGTCACCGGGCTGGTGATGGTAGGGCCAGTTCTGGGCCTCGGTGAGGTAGAGGGCGTCGGTGCGGAAGGCAATGACGCTGCCGGGCGGGGTGTGCAGGGCTCCGGCGTAGGTGTTGTCGTCGCGGTGGCGTTGGGTGAGGAGGGCGGCGCGGGCGCCGGACCAGATGGCGGCTGCCCATTCGGGGTGGGCGTTGGGGTCGCGGGCGAAGCCGGTGGGCTTTTGCCAGGTGATGTGTTCGTCGTCGAAGGCGATGATTTCGGCGTCCGGGGGCACGTCGCGTTCCATGCTGCGGGGGGTGGTGCCGGTGACCATGCGAGGGCGCTGGGCGAAGGCGCCGATGCCGTAGAGGAGGATGGAGCGCACGGCGCGGGAGGCGAGGTGGGCGGCCCTGGCTTGCTGGGGGTCGCCGTGGAATTGGGCCTGGGCGGAGAGGTTGGTCCAGGTCTCTTTGAGTTTCTTGGCCCAGTCGTCGAGGGGTTTGCCGTCGTCCCACAAAATGCCGTCGAGGATCTCGATCTTCCACGGCTGGATGGGGTTGGTCAGGGCGGTGTGGATCTCGGGTCCGCCGGCCCAGGTGGTGAAGGTGGTCCCGGGAGTGGCCGGGTAGTGCCAGGCGCGGTCACCGGGGGCGGGGGCTGGCAGCAGGCCGACGTGGTTCCAGGTGTCGGGGACGGTCACGCGGACCTGCCAGTGCCCGCACCCGTACAGGGCACGCATCTGCTCCTTCTCCGACCAGGAGGCGAAGGTGGCCGCGGTGATGCGGCGGGGGGTGCCGACCGGGGACTTCCAAGTGTGCTTGGCGTAGGCGAACGTGCGGTCGTACTCGACGAGCCGGGGCAGGTCGTCGGGGACGCGTGGCGGGGTGATGAGCTCGTTGCGTCCCTGGCCTGCGGTCGCGTGTAGCAGGCCGCGCAGTTCCTCCGAGAGGACGGGGAAGCCGTCGGCGTACTGGCCGCGTTGGGGGATGGTGCGGGTCCACAGATCGCGGCCGGTCTGGGAGGGTGAGCCCATGATCACGGCGTCGTTCCAGTGGCGGCGCAGGGCCTGCCACAGCAGGACGAAGGCGTCGCGGATGACGGCGGGATCGTCGCCGTCGGTGTCGAACCACTCCCCCACCGAGCGGATCTCGACGTGTTGATCGCCTGCTTCGCGCTGGTAGCGGCCGACGGGGTTGCGGGCGTGGACGAAGTGCCCGGCCATCCGGTCGCGACCGCGGCCGGTGTCGGCACGCCAGCCGGGGATCGGTGCGTTGAGCCAGGCGGCGACGGCGTCGCGAAGGTAGGGGTAGCGGTCGGCGTCGCGATGCCAGGGATCACCGGCGGTGATGTAGATCCGCTCCACGCCCTCGGGAATGGTGCGGAACACCGCGGTGAGGATGTCGGCGGCCGTCCGCCTGCCGAGGTCGAGATGGTGGGTCTGCTGGCGGTGGACCAGGACGCCGGTGCTGGTGTCCAGGAAGACGGTTGAGCGGGCCTGCTGAGTGAAGTTGGGCCGGGTGGACGCCAGCCCAGGGACGGCGGCGAGCCAGGCATCGCCGCTGGCACCTGCGGGGATGGAGGGCAGATCCCGCGGCGATTGGGCCGCTGCAGCCACCTGCGGGGCCTCGAGTTCTGCGGGGGCAGGTGACGGAGCAGGTCGCGCGGCGGCGGTGATCATCGCGGGGCCGGCCTCGGTCTGCTGCGGCGGGGACGGTGCGGCTTCGGGGGTGGCCTGGGCCGCGGGCGGCTCGGCCGCCGGAGGCTGCGGGACGTCGTGCGTGGCGAGGCTTTCGGGGGCCAGGGCCGGGGCAAGGGCGACGACATCGACCACGCCCAGCCCGGCCGCCTGGGCGACCCGCTCTGCCTTCGCCTTCGTGTAGGAGGCCACCCGGACGATCAGCTTGTCGCGGTCCGCTTCCTGCTTCGCCAGTGCGGCCCGGGTCTTCTTGATCTGGTCCCGCACGGTACGCAGATCGGCAAGCGCGGTGCTGTAGCTCTGTGCGTCCATCGGGCGTTCCTTGTCCGGACCGGTTCAGTCAGCGCTGGTGTGGGTGGTGACGTAGGCGACGGCTCCCCCTGAGTGAGAGCTGAGGCGGGTACTCAGGAGCAGTTCGGCGAGCCGCCGGTCGCCGTCCGCGCGGGAGGCGAAGCGGGCTTGCGGGGCGGCAAGGTCGGTGACGTAGCCGGCCAGGCGGGCATCGGGGAAGGCGTGACGACCCTCGTCGTTCTTCTCCCACCGCTCCAGGCCGGTCAGGACTGCCACGACGTAGCCCGCGAGGGTCACGGGCAGCACTCCCCCGGCGGCGACACTCGCAGGGTCGCACCGCCACCAGCCGCGCAAAGCCTTGAGCAGGTCCTCGGGCGGGAGAGTGGCCGCGAAGCCGAGCCAGGAGCGCTCCGTCTCCTCCGTCCGCCGGGCCGCATCGACCCGCAGGACGGCGATCTCCGCGGCCGGTACCTGGTCGAGGGGGGCCTGCCGCCGCGTCTGCAGGGCCTGGACGACCTCGAGCGGGACCATGACGCGTACGCCGCGCCGGGACAGGCCCGGCAGCAGCCCGGCAGAGACGAGGCGGCGGAACGTGGTGATCGCGCATCCGAGCTCTTCCGCAGCCTGCCCGGTCGTCAGCAACACCCCAACCCACCTCCATCCCTGATTTGATATCTGATTCGGCATGTAGCGTAGTTCGGAAGGCGAAAGGGCGTCAAACTCCTGCTGGAATGGCATGGCCAGATGCGCCGATTCAACCAAGCGCGCCCACCAGACCCCGGCCCAGGCCGTCCGCTGCCAGGCCGCGCAGGCGTCCTGCGGAACATACGGGCTGCAGCGGTTGGCTGCATCTCGGCGACCCGCCGCAACAGCACATGACAGTCAGGGAGTTGCCCGAGAACTGTGGTTCGGTGACGACCGCGGCCTGAGGCAGTCACATCTCATCGGTTCGTCGGGAGGGGCTTACTGGCCAAGCAGAAGCCAGATGTTCTCCGTCTCGTCGGTACTGGTCAGGTGGAAGAATCGAGTTGGTCGAGCCATGCGCGGGCGGCACTGACTGCACGGCGGATGACCTGTTCATCGGCACCGACCCTGCTGATCACTCCGACCCTGCGGTTAAGGCGTGCATTCACTTCCCGATATGTGGTACCTGTCGCTTTGACGAGATCGTTGACCATGGCCGTCAGTCGGACGTGGGGGTTTGGACCGGTGTCGGCTTGATCTTCATACTGTCGATCCCACTCGGGTTCCTGGTCATATAGTGACTCGCGCTCCGAGCAGTCGGCGCAAAACTCTAAGAAGCCGTATCTCAACCGATCATGGAACGTGCGGGTCGAACGCGGATTCCCGGTCGGGTGATCCTGCCGTGGCCAGGGCATGAAGACGGGACCT
>NZ_JBFAWG010000170.1:0-7380 GCF_040680215.1 Streptomyces sp. NPDC052107 | reverse complement strand
CCCCAAAAGCCGACACACCGGCCTCACCCTCTACCAGATCCTCGACACCCTCCAGGACCTGCTGAACTGCTGGACCGGCACCTGCACCACCTGCCCCTGCCCAGCGGGATACACACGGCACCAAGATCGAGACAGACCTAACGGAGTCCTACTAGGTCGTGTATCGAAAGTGGATCTTGAGCCGTGGATGATCTCGGTTCATGGTGTAGGGTCTCGCGGCTGATGTCGTAATCTCACGGGCCGTGTCGTACCGATGTCGTATACGACATCATCGTGAGACTAGCGCGTGGGTGCTGCTGCTCAGCGCCTCGTCTCGTACCTGGTCAGGACCACGCCGCCGGGAAACGTCCGCGTCTCCACCAGGTTCAGGTTCACCCAGCTGTCCAGCGCGGTGAAGAACGGCGTGCCGCTGCCCACCAGGACCGGATAGGCGGCGATCGCGTACTCGTCGATCAGCCCGGCGCGCATGGCCGCCCCGGCGAGCGTTGCGCCGCCGATGTTCATTGGGCCGCCGTCGTCGGCCTTGAGCCGGGTGATCTCGGCGATCGCGTCGCCGGTGACCAGGCGGGTGTTCCAGTCGACCTTGTCGATCGTCGAGGAGAACACCACCTTCGGCGTGTCCCGCCAGTTCCGCGCGAACTCGATCTCCGCCGGGGTGGCGTTGGGCTGCTGGTCGCCGGTCGGCCAGTAGGAGCTCATCGTCTCCCACAGCTTGCGCCCATACAGCGACAGGCCACTCGCCTGCTCGTGGTCGAGCCACCACTGGAACAGCTCGTCGCTCGGCGGTCCGCTCCAGCCGATGTCGTCGCCGGCCGCGGCGATGTAGCCGTCCAGGGTCAGGTTCATGCCGTAGATCAGTTTCCGCATGGCTCAGCCTTTCGTTCGTGGGTGTCCGGCGTATAGACCAGCGCGGCGCGGGAAACTCATCGGTGCGCGATCTGGGCTCGCCGGTAGCCCTCGTGCTCGGGGCTCAGCGTGGTGTACTCGGCCGACTCGGACAAGCCGCCTGATCTCGACCTCGCCCTCGCGAGGAAATGCCACGGATTTGAGACTGATCATGGGTGACAAGGCCGTGAGACAGCCAAGAACGCCCAGGTCACGCAAGATCGACATGTCACGAGCGGCGAGAACCTAGACATGGGGCGGGGAGATCTCACGGATGAGCAGTGGGCGGTGCTGGAGCCGTTGTTGCCGAAGAGGAGGAAGGTGGGCGGCCGCCCGTCTGGTCCCGGCGGCAGTTGATCGACGGCATACGGTTCCGGGTCCGCACCGGGGTGCCATGGCGGGACGTGCCCGTCGAGTACGGGCCGTGGGGCCGGATCTACGCCCTGTTTCGCCGGTGGCAGCGTGAGGCACCTGGCACCAGGTTCTCAGTCGGCTCCAGGCCCTGGCCGATGCGAAGGGCGCGATCGTGTGGGACCTGAGCGTCGACTCCACCGTGTGCTGTGCCCATCAACATGCGGCCGGGGCCCGCAAGTAGGGTGACCTGCAGAAGGAACCACCGGGCGGTGTCTTCGACGAGCCCGGTGATCACGGGCTGGGGCGTTCGCGCGGCGGGTTCACGACCAAACTGCACTTGGCTGTCGAGCAGGGTCAGAAGCCCATGTCGATCGTGGTGACGGCAGGGCAGCGGGGGGACTCGCCGCAGTTCGAACGGGTGCTGGAGAAGGTCCGTGTGCCCCGCATAGGGCCCGGTCGGCCGCGCGTCTGCCCCGACCGCGTGCGGGCTGACAAGGCGTACGCCTGCCGGAAGAACCGCGCCTACCTGCGCCGCCGGGGAATCCGCTGCACCATTCCGGACAAGGCCGACCAGGCCCGCAACCGCAAGAAGCGCGGGTCCAGCGGCGGCCGGCCACCGAAGTTCGACCCAGAGGACTACAAGGCCCGGCACGCGGTCGAGTGCGGCATCAATCGCCTCAAGAGACATCGAGCCGCACCCACCAGGTACGACGAACTCGCGGTCCGCTACGAGGCAACCGTCCTCGTTGCCGTCATCAACGAGTGGTTGTGACGTACTGGTCCGACGACAACTCGAACACCCGGACTCGCCGACCGCCGGTGGGATTGACGGTCTCACGGGCCGGACGCATTCCCAGTTTGGTCATGATCCGTTCGGAGGCGTCGTTGCCCACTTGAGTGATGCTGACGATCCGCTCCAGCCCTCGCTCTTCGAACCCGAACCGTACAGCGGCTGCAGCGGCTTCGGTGGCCAAGCCCTGCCCCCAGTGGGAACGTCCCAGCCGCCAGCCGACCTCAACCGCCGGCAGTACCTCCGGCAAGAAGTCGGGCACCGAAAGGCCGGTGAACCCGGCCAGCTCGCCAGTGGACCGGATCTCCACGGCGAACAGGCCGAAGCCTTGTGACTCCCACTCGCTCTCCCATGCCTGGATCCCGCTGCGAGTCTGCTGTTCGTCACGGACGCTGCCGTCACGGATCCACCGCATGACCTCGGGGTCGGCATTGATGGCAGCCATGGGCGCAACGTCTTCCTCGCGCCAGCGACGCAGGATCAAACGGGGAGTCTCAAGCGTGACCATCCAATCATTCTGGATCACAAAATGGGCACCCGCCATCCTCACCAGGCACTTTCGATACACGCCCTAGTCTAGGGCTATCTGGTCGTGGTCAATGAGCATCGCAGCTTCCGGGACTGGTGCCCGTCTGGGGTACGGGGCCCGGCGATCTGCGACTTCGCCGTGTGGGCGCGACGCCGGCCGCGACCATCCTGACCGCCGTCGGGAGCAGCTTCGCATCGAACATGGCAGGGCGCATCCGGTCCCGGCACGACATCGCCGTTGACAGCGAAGGTCGGGGTGCCGAGCACCCCGTCCTGCTCGTACGCCTACTGTGAGGCGGACACGAAAACGTCGTACTTCATGGTGCGCACGGCCGCGTCGAACTCCTTGCCGTGCAGCCCCATCACCTCGGACGCCATGCGCAGCAGGAACGCGCTCCTGCGGATTGACGGCATTTCACCTCCGCCCGCGTCGGCCGCGAGCCCGCGCCCCCTCAGGGTCCGGTGTCATCCCCAGGTCTGACACGGGTTCGCGCGGTCCGACCGAAGTCGCCCATCGGAACGGGAACTGCGGCTGACTTCACGGCCCGCTTACGCCGGGACGATGGAGCGGTCCCCAGAAAGCAGTACCCGTAGGGACAAGCGAGCGTCGTGAGCGTCGCCGGATCCAGTACGGCGGTGGCCGGCCTCGGTGTCGTGGGACAACCGATAGCGAGAGGAAGTACCGAAGATGGCCAAGCTGCAGAGCCTGGACCCGATTACGCCGATGTTCGCGCAGTTCAAGGAGAGGACCGGGCCCATCGTCCTGGCCAACACCTTCGTCGTCCCGAAGGAGAGGACTGAAGCGTTCCTGACTCTCTTTCGGAGGCAGGCGGAGTTCATGAAGGCTCAGCCGGGATTCGTCTCTCTGCAGATGCACAAGGGAACGGCGGACAGTCAACTTCTGATGAACGTCGCGGTCTGGGAGTCGACCGAGGCGCTCGCCACGGCGTTCGGCAGCCCGGAGTTCCAGCGCATGTCGGCCGAGTTCCCCGACGACATCGTGTCGTACCCGCACATCTTCGAGCAGATCGACGTATGACACGGCAGCTGCAGCCGGGGGAGGGCAGCCGGAGAAGCCCTGCCCTCTCCCGGGCAGTCACGCGTCCCTGCACCATGCCGGGTCGCCAAGGCCGCCGAGCACCCACCACGCGTAGCCCCGCCCCTGAAGAGGAGTCACTATGACCGTGGAACTGAATCACACCATCGTCCCCGCCCGTGACCCGCAAGCCTCGGCGCAGTTCCTGGCCGAAATCCTCGGCCTGAGTGTCGATCCGCCGGTGGCGCACTTCACGCCGGTCACGCTGGCCAACCAGGTCAGCCTGGACTACGACCAGCTGGACGACTTTGAGCCACACCACTACGCATTCATGGTCAGCGAGCAGGAGTTCGACGCCGCCCTCGCCCGCATCCAGCACGGCGGAATCACCCACTACGGCGATCCCGCATGCCAAGAAATTGGGCAGATTTATCACAGTAAGCGCACCATAGGCCGCAGGGGCACCTACTTCCACGACCCCAACGGACATCTCATGGAAATCCTCACCCCGGGCGGCGCCAGGTCGTGAGACCGATGGCGGCCCAGCGGATCATGGCTTCGCTGGCGGCGGGATCGCCTTCGTAGTCGCGGGCGATGCGCGGTCAGCCGCGTCAGCCGTCCGTTCCACGACCCATCTGCAGGGCAGCACTGCGAAGCGCTTCTGGTCTGCGGGTTTGCGGACGGCCTCTTACGGGAGTTGGTGCGCCAGCAGGAGGGCAAGCACCGCCACCCCTCGGCCTGCGTGATCGACGCCCAGAGCGTCAAGACCTCCACCCCTGTCCCCGCCAAGACGCAGGGCAGCGACGCGGGCAAGAAGATCGTCGGCCGCAAGCGCAGCATCATCATCGACACCCTCGGCCTGCTGCTCGCGGTGCTGGTCACCGCGGCCGGCGTCCAGGACTCCACCGCTGGTCGCGCCCTGCTCGAGCAGGCCGCGACCGACCACCCCAGCCTGCGCAAGGTCTGGGTCGACGGCGGCTACCGCAAGCACTTCGTCGAGCACGCCGCCGCCCTCGGCATCGACCTCGAAATCGCCCAACGCACCCCCGGGACCAGGGGATTCACCCCGATCCCGAAACGCTGGGCCGTGGAGCGGACCTACGGCCGGCTCATGCTGCACCGCCGCCTGGTCCGCGACTACGAAACTCACCCGCACCGCTCCGAAGCCGTGATCCATCTGGCCATGACCGACCTCATGGCCCGCCGCCACGGTCGCGTCGTTCTCGTGGACTGTTCGGTTTGATCACTTGGTGTCCAAGGCGGCCCAGGATGCGACGGGGGGACGGGCGGATCCGTCTGGGGAAATGAGCGGCAGGGTCCCCCTGGAACGCGGTACGGTGCACCGATGTCAGAGATCAAGAAGTTCCAAGTCACCTTTGACTGCGCAGAACCTGAGCGCCTCGCTCGCTTCTGGTGTGAAGTGTTGGGGTACGTCATACCGCCGCCACCGGAGGGGTTCACCACCTGGGACGATTTCAACCGCACCCTGCCTCCTGAGGAGCAGGGATCATGGTTCGCCTGCAGTGATCCCTCAGGCGTGGGCCCGCGCCTGTACTTCCAGCGCGTCCCTGAAGGAAAAGTCGTTAAAAATCGGGTGCATCTCGATGTCCGGGTCGGCACCGGGCTCGTGGGGGACGAGCGCCTCGCCACGCTCGAAGCCGAGTGCGCACGACTGGTCGCGCTCGGTGCAACCCACGTGCAGACGCTGTACGCCGATGAAGAAAATGAGTCGTGCATCCCGATGCTGGACATCGAGGGCAACGAGTTCTGTATCGACTGAACGTTCTCCGAGCCGGGGGGTGGGGAGCCACCTCCCCTGGGCCTCTCTGGTCTCGTATGGGGCGGGAGTTGCCCCGCGAGCTCGAGGTTGTGCAGCCGGACGAGGCCGAGCATGGCGGTGTGAACGCCGTCGCCTTTCAGACGGCAGTCACGAAGGATCTTCCATGCCTTCATCCGTGCGAAGACGTGCTCGACGCGGGCCCGGACCTTGCGGTGGGAGGTGTTGTGTTCCTCTTTCCAAGCTGGCAGTTCGGTCTGGCCGCGTTCACGGCGGTGCGGAATGAGCAGGCCGGTGCCCCGATAGCCGCCGTCCGCGATGACCGTGGCCCGGCTGACGGTGGCCTTCGCACCGGAAAGTTCCCACGCCTTGCAATCATTGCGGTTGCCGGGCAGTCCCGCGGCAATCGGACCACCTGCGCAAACGCCACATCAAGGCAGTCATCCCCGAGAGGAAGGACCAGACCGCCAACCGGAAGAGGAAAGGCTCCAGGGGCGGCCGACCCGTCAGCCATGACGGCGGACCTCTACAAAGAGAGGATTACCGTCGAGCGCCTGATCAACAAGCTCAAGGCCTGGTGAGGCATCGCCACCCGCTACGACAAGGCCCCGGACAGCTGCCTCGCCGGCCTCCATCTGCGCGCCTCGATGATCTGGGTCAAAGACCCCGCCCAGGCTGTTTCTTGATCACAGCCGATATGCGCGGCTCTAGGGGCGGACGTAAGGCCGAGTCATGATCTCCATGTTGTGGCCGTCCGGGTCGTCGAAGTAGGCGCCACGACCACCGAATAGACGGTTGATCTGGCCGGCTTCGGTGTGGCTGGGGTCGGCGTAGTAGGTAACCCCGACCACCTCCAGGCGGGCGATCATGGCGTCGAACTGCTCGTCGGGCACGAGGAAGGCGTAGTGCTGTGACTGGATCGGTTCGTCCCTCTTCTCGTAGTAGTCGAGCGTCACGCCGTTGCCGAGGTCGACGGGCAGGAACGGCCCAAACGGGGCGCCGACCTTCAGGCCCAGGATCGCGGCGATGAACTCGGCAGATAGGTGCCGGTCGCTTGCGTAGACGGCGGTGTGGTTCAACTGGACACCGGCCGCCGGCAGCTCGGATTCATGCGGGTACTGCTGGTCAGAGGACATCAGTGGCGTGTCTCCGGTCTTGGGATCCGCTGTGGTGAAGCGCCGCATACGGGCGCCGGGAGCAAAGGCGCGGAGAAGGGGGCGGGGCTCTTGCCCGCCTCGAGCTCACGCCGAGGCCGGGAACCTCACTCGTGCATGGCCCATGGCCGACCCGGCAGTCACCCGACCGACTGTAGTGACCATCACAGGCTGGGGCAACGCCGTGCCTCGGCTGTGCTCCGGCCGCAGGTCGAGCCGCCGTTGGAAAAGTCCGCTGCTTCGGTCACAGCGGCGGTGACGGTGCCGAGGTAGACGCATCTGCGCTTGTCGTAGCCGGTTGTCACGGGTCTGGTGATCACGACTCAATGCGCGCCCTAGTGCGCCGGTGTCATCAGCGCGGCGCCCGCTTCGCGTAGCCGTGCCGGGTCGTCGGTGCGCGCCGTGTTCCTCGGCGTAGAGGGGCGGGATGTGCTGACCGACGTTCGTCAGCAGGTCGCGACACAGGTCGAGGCCAAAAGGCCTCGAAGCCCGTGCGATGAGGTGGACGGTCGTCGGCAGGAGCCCATGGCCTGTCCGGCGCAGCGGCGAGTTCGTCGACACCGGCGTCTACGTATCTCGTGCCGGACGCTCGCGGCACACATGCGCGAGCGACGCAAGTTCATACATATGACCAAGGCGGTGAGGCTCAACAACTTCGTTAGCTATCCCGGGTGTTGTGCTCGTATAGTTCTGTGCATGGAGTTGCTGCGGTTGTCCAAGGCTGCGAAGCGTCTCGGGATACACCCGTTGACGCTTCGCCGGTGGGCGTTGGACGGCAGGATCCCGTTCACGTGGGTCGGCCGTGAGCGCCGGTTCTCCTCGGTGGACGTGGAGAACATGAAGCGCGGCAGCGACT
>NZ_JBFAWG010000169.1:0-7759 GCF_040680215.1 Streptomyces sp. NPDC052107 | reverse complement strand
CTGCGGCATCGGGGCCTCCTGCTGCTCTATGGATTCGACACCCACGAGTTGTTCAGGAGGTCCCGTCTTCATGCCCTGGCCACGGCAGGATCACCGCATGCAGGGATTGAGGCGGCGGGGGCTGGAAACGGAGCGCACTATGCGCCCCGCGCCAGTCCTGACCCTGCTCCGGCAGACCTGCTACAAGATCGCCATGGGCATCACCAGGGGATACAGGCGGCCTGATGTGGCATCAATCGTATGCCACACCGTAGTTGGCGGCCCACTCATGCTTCAGGTCGTCTTCGTTCGCGTGCCCGAACGTGTACGCGGGAGAGTCCACCCGCAGCACCCGGTCCACCCGGATCAGTACGGCCTCGTGGCACGGGTAGATGGGATCGCCGTGGGTGTTCAGCACCCACTGGCGGGACCAGTCGTACACCGGGTCGCCTTCCCCGCGGATCTCGGCTGTTCCCTTGAAGCGGTACCCCCGCCTCAGCAGGAAGTCGATCACGTTGACCTCAACCCGCGGATTGTGCCGAAGGTTCTCCACCGTATTGGGCGAGGCCATGTTCATGAATACCAGGTGATCGTCGTCGTAGACGCGCACGGACCCCTTCGGGGAGAGGTTCGGAGAGCCGTCCTCGCAGACCGTCGCAACGAACGCCAGCTTGGCGCTGGTGACGATCTGCCGCATGTCCTCAGTGATTATTCCCATCGCTCCTCAACCTTTCCTGCCACGTCTGCGTGCCGCGTCCTCCTGGGCCGTCACGGCGCAGCCTTTTTCGAGTGCGCGGCACAGCGGGCCGTTTCCCTGGTCCGCGGAAGCCCTGGCTGCTCGCTCTGCGCTGCTGCGGGGGCTTCCCGATCGCGTTGGGCGCCTCTTGTCCGCCGACACCCCGGTCAGTGATCGCATCCGCACGGACGGCCGTTCCGGAGCCCGGAGCCCGGAGCCTGACCAGCGGTCGGCCCCTCACGGTGCCACCGTGAACCGGCCCGACCGCCTGATGCGCCCTCGTCTGGTGGGCAGGGCTGCGCAGGCGGCCGTGCCGTGTGCGGCGGGTGTCGTGAGTCGGTGTCAGGGCCGGGTGGCGGCCCGTCGTGGATGTGCTCCGGTGAGCACGATCTTCTTGCCGCCGGCCTGCCCGGTGGACACCCGGGCGAAAGCGGCCGGCCCCTCACTCAACGGGAGGGCTTCCACGTTCTGCTTCAGTGTGCCCTCCACGACCGCCTGCGCCAGATGGGCAAGCTGAGCGGCATCAGGCCGGACGTAGAGGTCCGTGCTGGTGATACCACGCTCTCCCGTCGGCGCGTCCGAGGTCAGTGACACCAGACGCCCACCGTCCTGCACCAGCGACAGCGCGGCCTGCGCCGTACCACCAGCAGCGATCAGCGCACCATCGAACCCACCACGAACCCGACCCGCCCAATCCGAGTCGTGGTAGTCGACAACCTCCAACGCACCCAGACCACGCAGGCGCTCAGCAGCCGAAGCGGACGCCGTCACCGTCACCTCGATCCCCCGAGCAGCAGCAATCTGCAACGCCAGCACACCGGTCGCCCCACCACCATTGGTGATCAGCAGCCGCTGCCCCCGGCTGAGCCCCAGTGCCTCCAGCGACTGGTACGCCGTGAGCCCGGCAACCGGCAGCGCCCCCGCCTGCAGCGGATCCAGCCCCGCCGGACAGATCGCAGCACTGGCCGCAGTGATCAGCACCCGCTCAGCCCAGAAGCCACTGCCACCGGGCAACGGGGCCTCATGCGCAAGCACCCGGTCACCGACAGCGAAGCCCTCGACATCAGGCCCCACAGCCACAACCCGGCCCACGCCCTCCACACCCAGCGCCGCCGGCGGACGCAGCCCCACATCCCAGCCCGCACCGTTCAGCAACCGATCCCACGGACCGACACCGGCCGCCTCCACCTCCAGCAGAAGCTGACCAGCACCAGGAGCCGGCGGCTCAGGCACCTCCAGGAGGACGACGTCCGCATCGGGGCCGGACACTCCGCTAGCCTTCATGATCAATCCCTTCACTCGGTCCGGCCGACGGTAGGTACAGGCCGGCCGCCATATCTTCACTCTGGGGTTTCCGCGCTCAACCGGGCGTACCGACCGAGCTGGCGGAGGGGATGTCGATGTCGGTCTGGTTGACGTTGTTGAGAAAATTGGTCAGCAGGGCCTGCACTGCGACCGTGACGATCGCCAAGATCTGCGGGTCGGTGTAGCCGGCGCCGCGCACAGCCGCGAGGTCTGCGTCGCTGACTCGCCCGCGGCTCTCGACCACCCGTTGAGCGAAGCGAGCGACTGCGGCGCGCTTGGGGTCGACAGAGCTCCCGGCGCGAGCCAGCTCGATGTCGTCGCTCGACATTCCGCTGAGTTCGGATGATACGTACGTGTGAATCGCCAGGCAGTAAGCGCAACCGTTGGCCTCCGAGACCGCGAGCGCGATGGTGTGCCGCGTCTTCGCGTCCAGAACGCGACTCATGGTGCTCTGCAGCGTCACGACGGCGTCGAGAACGGTCGGGTTCGACGCGATGGTCTTGAACATGTTCGGGACGAAGCCGAGCTGTGCGCCAATGTTGTCGAGGATGCCTTGCACTCCCGGGGGGACGTCGTCGGAAGAGGGAACGTTCAGTCGTGACATAGCGAATCAACCTCCGGTAGGTGTGCGAGCAGGCGCCGAGCCCAGGTCGCGCCGAGCAGTTTTTGGGCTCGGCGGCCCACTTCTCAGAGCTAACACCGCCCGAGACTGGGCTGTCAAGCCCACCCTGCGATATCATGCGACGCATGGAAGCCACGACACGAGCTCGCGTGCCTCGCAAGCTCACGGACAAGGGCCAGGCGACCCGTACCCGGATCCTGGAGCACGCCGCGGAACTCATCTACACGAAGGGTGTCCACGCGACGAACAACGAGCAGCTCCGTCGCGCAGCCGGCGTCAGCGGGTCACAGCTCAACCACTACTTCCCGACCAAGGAGAGTCTCGTCCTGGCAGTCATCGCATGGCAGGCCGATCGCGTCCTCACCTTCCATCGCAATGAGCGATTCGTCTCCTTCCACGATCTCGACGCATTTCGGGAGTGGGCGGATTTCTACGTCGGCTACGAGCGCGCCTACCAGGAAGGCTGCAGCCTCGGCTCCCTCGCGAGCGAGATCATCAAGACCGACCTTGACGTTCACGATGAGCTCGCGAGTGCGTTCGATCGGTGGCGGGACATCTTCCGCGACGGGCTCCAGCACATGCAGCGACTCGGCCGCATCAGCACTGACGCGGATCCGACGCAGCTGGCCAATCTGCTTCTCTCTGCATTCCAGGGCGGCAGCCTCCTCGCTCAGGTCGCTCGGGACATCACCCCGCTAAAGGACGCGTTGCAGGCAGCCATCGATTACGTGCAGACCTTCGTGAGGTCTCCCGAAGTCGACGTACTGCAGGTTCGCTAGCCGCCGACGGTCTGAGGCTGCCCATCGAACGTGAGAAGGGTCGCATCCTCGACGGCGCGACCGGGCGGCAGTCAAGCATCCGACTCAGGGGGCGGGCGCGCGTGAGGCGTCCCCCGGAGTGTGGACACAGGGGCTCATGCCGCGATCGATAGCTTATCTGCTCGCAGATGCTGCTGTTCGAACTCCACAGGCGAGAGGTAGTTGAGGGCGCTGTGACGCCTGCGGACGTTGTAGTACGTCAGCCACTGGAAAATCTCCAGCCTCGCCTGCCGCACCGTCGAGAACAGCCTCTGGTGCATCGTCTCCCTCTTGAGTCCCTGCCAGAAACTCTCGGCGAGGGCATTGTCGTAACTCGAGCCGACCCGGCCCATGCTCCTGCGGATCCTGAAGCCGTCGCAGACCTGCGCGAACGCGGCAGCGGTGTACTGCGAGCCGCGGTCCGCATGAAAGATGACCCCAATCCACGCTGCCACCGCGGGTGGCTACGGCCATCTTGAGGGCATCGGTGACCAGTTCAGTGCGCATATGGGTAGCCATTGACCAGCCGAGCACCCGACGTGAGCAGATGTCCAGGACGCACGCGAGAAACATCCACACGCCGCCGACCTGCACATACGTGATGTCGCCGCACCACCTCTCGTTCAACTTCCCAGCATGGAAGTCGCGTTGAACGAGATCGGGGGCGGGTGGTGCGAGCCGGTCCGGGACCGTGGTGCGCTTGCGGCGCCGCAGATGCAGGCCCTGAAGGCCGTGCTTGCGCATGAGGCGCTCGACGCGCTTGCGGTTCACGGTGTGTCCGAAGCCTCGCAGCTCGGCGTGCACGCGCCGCACTCCGTACGTGCCCTTATGGCCGGTGTGGATCTCGCGGATCTCCGCGACCAGGGCCTCATCGGCGGCCTGCCGGACCTCACGGGCCTCCGCGCCGGCGACCCACCGGTAGAACCCAGAGCGCGAGACCCCAAGGACCCGGCATATCCGCTGGACGCCGAAGTCGGCCCGGTTGTCGGAGATGAAGTCCCAGCGGCGCCTCACGCCCTCATCTCCTTGGCGAAATATTGGGCTGCCCGGCGCAGCCGGCTGTTCTCCGCACGCAGCCGGGCCAGTTCCTCGTCCCTGCTCTCGGCAGCCTGCTCGTCGCTGCTGCCGCGGCCCGCCCGCTCATCGGCCTGCCGTACCCAACTACGCAGCGTCTCGCCGGTCACCCCGACATCCGCCGCGACCGCCGCATACGTACGCTTCCCGCCCGCCGCGCGGTACAACGCCACCGCGTCATTCCTGAACTCCGCCGGATACGGAGACTTACGTCCCACCAGGACACCCTTCCTCGGATCCACAAGATCCATTGTCAGAGTGTCCACACAGAAGGGGTCGCCTCACTTCCGCTTCCCCCACGCTGAACCGGGCAGAGCAGACCTCAATCAAATTTCCGCACCGCCAATCGAGGCTAACCCGCTCCCGAGCGTGGCGCCCCGAGCCCGCGACGTGGCGCTTCGCGGCGCAACCGGTCTGACAAGCGGCGCCCAGGGCCCGCCTGGCCGTTCGGCGCGAATTGGTCCGGTCTTTTGCTCAGAAAATGGTCCGCACATGTGGGCGGACGCGCGCATACGGTCGGGTCGCGACGCATCTGATGGGAACCATGAAGATGAGCACTGACCAGGCCGCATTCTTGGAGCCGCTGGGGCTCCGCGAGATATCCGACGCAGCTATAGCGATGATCGATGAGCAAGGGACGGTGGTCGCGTGGACACAAGCCGCTCAGCGCGTTGTTGGGTACTGCGCTGAGGACGTGGTGGGCCGGTCCGCCACACTCCTACTGCCATCTTCCGAGGGAACGCCGACGATATCGGCGTTCGCCGAGCGGTGCCGTGCCCAAGGTGGCTGGTCGGGCACCGCGGCGGTGCGCCACCGCGACGGCCGCACGCTCAACCTGAGCCTGCGCTTCTCGCAGCTGCGGGGGCGGGATGCAACCCACCGGTGGTTGGTATCCCTGACCGACATAGGCGCGTTCTCCTTGGGGGTGATGAACGGATCGGTGCGGGAGTCGCTGCTTGCCCGCGCGCCGGTCGGCATCGTCGTTCGTGACCCGCAGCTGCGCTGTACCTGGGTGAACGACGCGATGGAGCGTGACGGCATTTCCCGGGACCGGAGGTTCGGACGCTGCCTGAAGGATTCACTGCCCGGCTTCGAGGCCGAGGCCCTTGAAGCGGTGATGCGGCAGGTGCTGGCGAGTGGCACTTCCGCGGTCCACGAGTACCGGGCGTGGCCGCCGGAAGATCCGCGCCGGGAGCACGCATTCTCGGCCTCGTTCTTCTGTCTCCAGGGTGCGGACGGCCAGGCGCTGGGGGTGTGCAGCATAAGCGTGGATGTCACCAGCAACCAGCGGGCGCGCGAGCGCCTCGCCATCCTCAGCCAGGCCAGCACGCGCATCGGCAGCACCCTGGACATCATGCAGACCGCACAGGAACTGGCCAGCCTCGCCGTGCCCCTGTTGGCCGACTACGCCGTCGTCGACTTGGCGGAGTCCATCCTCCCGTTCGGCGAAGAGCCCGCTGCCCGAATCGACACAATGTCCGATGGCCCCTCTGTGTTCCGCCGTGCCGGTTTGGCCTCGATCCACCCAGGGATCCCGGAGTCGACGTTTGCGCGAGGGGAGACAATTTCCGTTCCCCCGAACTCGCCGCTCGCCAGCGCACTGCGCACGGGAAGGTCCCACCTGGAACCGGTACTGGACACCGCCCCTGGGACATGGATCGACCACGACCTGGCACGGGCGCAGAAGATCCATGAGAACAGGGTGCACTCCCTGATGATCGTGCCCATCCGTGCCCGGAGCTCCGTGCTGGGTGTGGCGTTGTTCGCACGCACCGAGGACCCGATGCCGTTCCGGGACGATGACCTGCTTCTGGCTGAGGAGTTGGTCACCCGGGCGGCGCTGTCCTTGGACAACGCCCGCCAGTACGCTCGCGAACGCAGCACGGCCCTCGCCCTCCAGCGCAACCTGCTCCCTCACCGTTTGAGGGGCGGCGTCGCCGTCGAGGCGGCCGGGCGCTACTTGCCGGCCGACACGGACGCCGGTGTCGGAGGCGACTGGTTCGATGTGATCCCTCTGTCCGGAGCCCGGGTGGCCCTCGTCGTCGGTGATGTGGTCGGACACGGCATCAACGCCGCGGTGGCCATGGGCAGGCTCCGCGCCGCCGTCCGCACGCTCGCGGACCTGGACCTGCCCCCCGACGAACTGCTGACCCACCTCGATGACAGCGTCCAGCGGCTGACCGGGGAAGATGACGACGCCCCCGGTCAGATACCCGCGATTATGGGCGCGACCTGTCTGTACGCCGTCTACGACCCGGCCACCCGGCAGTGCACGATGGCACGGGCCGGGCACCCCCCGCCCGCGATCATCGACGCACAAGGCCAGGTCACCTTCCCCGACCTGCCCACCGGAGCCCCACTCGGCCTCGGCCTCGGTCTGGTCCCCTTCGACGCCGTGGAAGTGGAACTGCCCGAAGACAGCCTGCTCGCGTTCTACACCGACGGCCTGGTCGAATCCCGTGACGACGACATCGACGTCGGCATGCACCGCCTCGGCACCGCCCTGGCACAACCCGAACAGTCCTTGGAAGACCTGTGCTCCTCAGTGGTGGAAACCGTGCCGACTCAGGCAGCATCCGACGACGTCACCTTGCTCCTTGTCCGGATCCACACACTCAACGCGGCCCACACTGCCTCCTGGGACCTGCCGACTGATCCGGCCGTCGTCAGCACCGCCCGGCACCTGGCCGCCCATCAACTCAGCGAATGGGGACTGGAACATCTCGTGCCCACCACGGAGCTGATCATCAGCGAACTGGTCACCAACGCCATCCACCACGGCGCCGGCCCGATCCGGCTACGACTCATCCAGCACCAAGCCCTGACCTGCGAAGTCTTTGACAGCGGAACGTGTTACCCCCGCCTGCGCCATGCCCGCATCGTCGACGAAAACGGCCGGGGACTGTTCCTGATTGCCCAGTTGTCCAGCAGGTGGGGCTTCCGCTCCGCAACGGGCGGCAAGCTCGTCTGGGCCGACCAAGACCTCCCGTCCACACTGTAAAGCGGGGATCGATGAGGGCTTCCCCCTCGGTCCCCACGCCAGCACACCAATGCCGCCGCGGAGATCCTCCGCAACGACCGCCAGGCGGCGGGCCCGATCGCGCCGCTCTTAACTTCCCCTTGATCTTTATCCTCGCTGCTGTTTCAGGCAGACGTGTTCGGTGAGGGTTTCGACTCGTTTCACGGTTTTCCCGGGCTCGTGACGTGGGGCTGGCCTGCGGTTCTTCGAGCCGGGTGGGCGTCCGG
>NZ_JBFAWG010000168.1:0-7822 GCF_040680215.1 Streptomyces sp. NPDC052107 | reverse complement strand
GCACGGTCCAACGGACTGTGGCGGCCGGGCGGCGGACCGCGGCCGCACCAAGGTGGGGCCGGGCGCGGCACGGGCGGCCCGAGGCGGCGCAGCGGCTGCGCAGACCCAACGGCCGCGAGGCCAGAGCGGCGGCCCGGGTGAGATCACCAGCTCCGGCTCCACACCAACGCCCCGGCGCCACGTGCCTCTCCTCCCATACTGCGCGCCCCGGGTTTCTACCGGCCTCCAAGTCCGCGGCGGCGAGGCGGCCCTTTTCCAGGGGCGCCTGCCGTCCTGCCACTCACGGCCGCTTCGTTGGGTCAGCGAAAGGTCTTCGCAGGGTTACCGATTTGTTGTGTCAGAGGCTCGATTCGGTGTCCGTGTCGAAGAAGTCGATGGTGCGCCTGTATTCGGGGTGATTCTTGTCCATCTGGATGCCGAGGTGGATGGGGGCTGGGTACTGGGTGCGGTGGTTCCAGTGGAGTGCGTGGTCGCACAGGCGTGCCGAAGCCAGACCGTAGGTGAGCGGGGGTCGGCCGTCGGGGTGGTGGAGCACGGTGATTTCCGTGGCGGTGTGGCTGTACCAGGTCTCTGCTTGTTCCGCCGGGTCGGTGGTGCCCCAGCGGGTGTAGAACTCTCCGGCGCGGGCGTACCGGGATCCGCCTGTGTATTGGTGGGGCAGGTTGCACAGGATGAACGTCTTGTCGGTGTTCTCCATCTGGAAGAGGCCGGTGGCGAGTTTGCCTTCTGTGGTCTCGGTCTCCTCGTCGTCGACGCGGACGAGGCGTTCGATGAGCGCGGGTGAGGCGACGTCGTCGCTGGCGGAGGTGACGCGGACGACGGCTTGGGGCCTCTGATTGGCGGGGAGGGTGAAGCCGGGCAGTGCCGGCCGCTTGTCGACGAGTCCGTCGGTGTCCGGCGTCTTGCCGAGGTGCCGGTTGGCCAGCAGCGGCCAGATGCTGCGTGCTTCGTTGCCCGAGACGTAGACGGCGTAGCCGCTTGCCGTGCCCGCGTGAGCGCCCAGGCCGTACAGGGCTCGGTCGACCAGACGAGGCAGGAGGGCGTCGCGTCGTCTGCCCTCGGGCAGCGGGCGTGCGCGGTGGGCCTGGTTGGCGGTGGCGTAGTCGAGCCAGGCGCCGCCGGTGCGGTGTTCGTCGGGGAGGAAGGCGAGGGTCTGCCACTGGCCGGCGCGGGGGACGAGGGCGACGAGGGTCCACATCAGTTTGGGTTCCTCGGTCACGGGTCCGCGGCGTTCGCCGAGCTGCTGGCGCAGGTGGAGGCCGACGTGGACGAGGGAGTCCTTGAGGCCGTTCGGGCCGAAGGTGAGCGCCTTGGTCAGCCGGGGGTGGACCAGGCCGGCCGCGCGGTGCAGGTCTGCGATGGCCATGTGGCCGCGGTGGTCGCCTTCGAGGTCCCGGCCGAGGCGGTCGAGGTCCGTGGTGATCTCACGGTCCTTCTTCTTGGGGTTGCGGCGCCCGGGCTTGTAGGGGGTGAGGAACTGCGCGAGGACCCCGAGGCGGGCGAGTTCACGGCTGGCGTGCGGCTTGGCGTCGAGGGTGTAGGGGTCGGGGGTGGTGGAGTCGGGCATTTTAGAGGCGCGGCGCTGGCGGGCCCATGCCTTGGCGTCGTACTCGGTCTCGCACAGAGCAAGAAGGCGTGTGCCTTCGGGGGCGTTCAGGCCGGTGAGCTGGCGGGCGAGGGCGGCACGCTTGTCGTGGTGGTCGCCGTGCGCCAGGAGGTCGCAGGCGGCCTGCAGCAGTACTTCGACGTGCTCGGTGACGGGGACGATCCGGTGGTCGGGCATGCCGGCTTTGGCGAGGTCGGGGCGGTTGAAGTGGTAGGCGAGCAGGCGCTGCATGCGGGTGCGCATGTCCTGGTGGCGGTAGAGGGCGAGAATGCGCAGGCGCTCGCACCCTGAAGCGGCGATGATCCGGTCGAAGTGCGGGTCGTCCAGGAGCACGGCGTCGCGGCCGTCGATGGTGGTGCGTCCGTAGCCGAAGTGGCGGCCGGCGACCTCTCGGGTGCGCAGCAGGGGCTGGTGGAGTGCGGCGCTGGTGTACCGGGCGAGTTCTCTGCGGGTGTACATGCCCGCGCCCTTGCCGATGGGGAAGCTGGTGGAGAAGGGGACGAGCGCGCGGAGTTTGCCGGGCGGGCCGCTCAGGTCGAGGGCGCTGGGGGCGAGGAAGTCGGTCTCGTCGGGGTTGCGGGGGAAGACGTGTTCGCCGTGCAGCCGGGTCCAGGCGTCCAGGGCGAGGCGGGTGGTGTGGTCGAGGTGGGTGTATTTGCCTTTGCCGCCCATGGCCAGGTTGAGGAGGGGGCCGTCGGCGGTGCGGGGTGCGAACCAGGCGGTGCGGGCGCTGTTGAGGGTGTAGCTGAGCCGTGAGACGCGGGGGTGGACGACGGCGACGGGGTGCAGGAGGCCGGGATGGGACTTCACGGCCACCTCCAGGCGCAGGGTGGCGTAGCGCACCGTGGTCTTCCACGCGGGGTCGTCGTCCTCGCCGGGGGCGTCGGTGTCGCTGTCGCCATAGGCGGCGCCCCAGGTGTTGGTCCACAGCAGATCGTTGTCCCAGACCTGGAGGGAGTTGTTCAGGTCGGGCCGGAAGGTGATGGTCTTGCCGTCGATCCTCCAGGGTTCGCTGGCAAGGCGTTGGGCGATGGCCCAGCCTGCGGCCGACCAGACCCAGCCGGGGGCGTCGATGCAGTCGGAGGTGCGGGTGATGTGCTTCCACAGGGAGGTTTCTTCGGGGGCGGTGCCGGCGATGAGGTCGGCGAGCTCGCTGTGGTAGCCGAAGGAGAAGTGTTCGGCGGGGGTGTGCAGGAGGGCCTGTTCCCACAGGGTGATCGCGGTGTGCAGGTCGTCGCGAGTGATGGGGCGGGTGGTGGCCAGGTACTTCGGCGGGTTCGATTTTGAGGTGGGATACAGGGTGGCGCTGGTGTAGCCGATGGCGCGCAGGACGGTGAGCAGCCCGGCGTAGGGCAGGTTGCCCTTGGAGCCGGTCTTGCCGCGGTACTCCTCGCGCAGTTGCTTCCAGACGCGTTCGATCTTGTCGGGGAGCGGATAGAGGTGGACGGTGCCGAGGAGGTGTTCGTCGGTGTGGCAGGCCAGCAGGGACAGCTGGGTTTCGCGTGTGTTCATGGGGTGCTTTCGCAGTCGGGGGTGGTGGTGCGCGGCAGGGGGACGTGGGTGAGGTGTGGGGTGTCGCTGGAGTGCGCGAGGTCGAGCCAGGCGGTGAGGGTGGAGCCGTAGATGCGGCGCAGGGAGTTCTGCTCCTGTTCGGTGAGCCCGTCGTAGTAGGAGCGGACGAGGGCGGGGTAGTCGGAGCCGAGGCGGGTGTCGAAGAAGGAGTTGTCGACGAGGTAGAGCTGGACGGGGGTGCCGCCGCGGCGGGCGCGTCCGGCCAGTTGGATGAGGTCGACGAGGATTCCGGCGAGGATCTCGGTTTTCAGAAAGCGCGGAAGGCGGCTGAAGCGGGGGTCGCTGCGCAGCAGGGTGTGCAGGCGGCGGCGAGCCTCGCGGTTTTGCAGGGCGAGCATGCGGGCGGGGTCTGGGCCGGGGCAGCCGGCGTGGATGGCGGCGGCGTTGATGCTGGCGTACATCGCCTCCGGGGAGTGGAGGTCGGCGACGGGGCGCACGCCCACCCAGATCGAGGCCAGGGCGGAGCGGTCGGTGCCGGGGATGAGGATGTTGAGGGCGCGGGCGACGAGCGGGAGCGGCGCGCACACGACTTTGACGTGGGGGTGGGTGTAGGGCAGGTCCTCGAGTTGATCGATGGTGAGGGTGACGATTCCTGTCGGCAGGGTCAGGCCGGGGGGTGGGCCGGTCTTGGGGATGACGACGGCGATCCAGGATGGCTCCGCGATCACGGAGGCGATGCCGATACCGAGCAGTCCTGCTTGACGGTAGGAGTTGGAGACCACCATGGAGCGGGCCCGGTCGGGATCTGTGTTCTCCAGTTCCCGCAGGTGCTCGGAGAGGCGGTCCTGCCACAGGCGGGCGCCGAGTTCACGGACCCGGTCGGGTTTGCGGGCTTCTTCCAGTCCGCCGATGAAGACGGGGTTCCACTCGGTGTCGGAGTCCGACACGTTGCCGGGCAGGGCGGTGACCGCCCCGGGGGTGGCATCCGTCATCACGTAGGCGGGCTCGGTGTGCAGGTGTTCTCGGGCCGCGCGCGGGAAGAACGCGGTGGCCGACAGGGCCAGCACGCTGCGTTCCAGTCCGGCTGCGGCCAGCGCGATGGTGCCTCCGAGCTGCACGGTGCCGGTGTGCGGGTCACCGCCCAGCGACTGCACCGTCAGCCGGCCGCCGCCCTGATTGTTCTTGTCGACTTTGAATCCGAAGAGCTGGTAGCCCAGTGGTCCGAACGGCAGGGCGCCGCTTTGGGTGAACGTGCCCAGCGCCCGGGCCAGTTCGCGGCCGGCCGTCATCTGGGGGCCCAGTCCGGCGACGACGGATTTGAGGTAGGTCAGGGCTTGGTGCAGACAGCCCAGCCAGGACCGCACCAGCAGCGCGTTGGTCACCTCGGCACGCCGGTGCTCAGGGATCTTCAGTTTCTTCAGTTCACGGTCGAGCTCCACCTTCAGCACGGGCAGTTCGTCCTGGCTGGTGTCCCGGCTGACCGCGTTCTTGAGAATCTGTGCGAGTGGGATGAACTGCGGCTGCGGGGTGTCCTTTTCGCCGGCGTCGGGGAAGATCGCGCGGAAGGCGGCGTGGGTGGCGGGGTCGATCGGCTGGTTCTCGCCCAGTCGGAGCAGCTCTTTGAGCAGGATCCGGTCCCAGGCGCCGGGTACGTGCCAGCCGGAGCCTGGGCGGTCTTCTTCCTGGGCGTCGGGGTCGAGCCAGAGCTCGTTGTCCAGGACGTAGTTGAGGAATTGCTCGCCCAGGCCGCGCGCCTTGAACAGGGCGTTGACCACGCGCCGGTCGGCGCCGGGCCCGAGTCCTTCGCGCTGCAGGTCGACCTCCAGCAGCAGGGAGGAGGCGCCCATGCCGCGGCTGGCCAGGGAGAATTCTTCTGAGCCCAGGTCGCACCAGCTGCTTTGCAGGTGGTCAACCTCGTCCACCATCAGAACTCGGCAGTGGCGCATGACGAACTCGAGCACGCTCATGCGGCGCACCACACCCTGGTCGGTTTCCACCGGCACCGACACGGCCCCGCTCAGCAGGTTGTGGTGGTTGGTGACGATGATGTCCGCGCTCGCGGCGGCGCGGATCAGCGAGTACTTGCCGCAGATGCCCAGGCGGGGGCAGGCATGGGGACCCGTCTGCTCCTCCCCGCTTTCCGGGGCGCCGATCCGTTCCAGGGACAGGCAGGGCTCCTTGCCGCGCTGCACTGGGGGGCCGTCGCTCAGCCAGGCGGACAGGTCACAGCCGTAGGCGAGGAGGTCGAATCGGTCCTGGCGGTCCTGGGTGAGGGCTCGCTCGGCCTGCTCGGCTCTGCGGTAGGGGGAAACCAGGGGCACGATGCGCAGGCCCTGGCCTGCGGTGACGGTGGTGAGGTGGGCGGCCACCTGCCGGACGAGTTCGTTGTCCGCCTGGATGCGTTCAGCGCCGCGGAGGCTGTCGTGAATCTGGCCGACGACCACCGCGACGGGGCCCTGCCCCTGCTGGGCGAGCAGGGGGGCTGCCGCGTTCATCAGGACGCTCTTGCCGACTCCGGTCGGTGCGTTGAGGACCCTGATCCGCCCAGCGGGCAGCTCAAGGCGGGTGACAGGGCGGTCCTGTGTGTCGAGGAGCTTGTCGAAGAACCCGGCCAGCAGAGAGGGTTTCCAGCCGTAACGGTCGGGGTCGGCGGCCGCCTGCCGGCGCACCAGGCGCAGCACCTTCTTGCGGGAGATCGTCGTGGTGGGCCGGTACGCGGCGGTGCGCAATCGCAGCGGAAGCACCTGGGCGTCTTTCTCGCTGTCGGGGATCGTCACCACCGAGGGCTCGCGCCCGCCGAAGGACCACTGCCCCGGGCCGGCCACGGGCAGCGGGTTGCGGGCCTGGTGGAAGAGCTCCTCGGCCTCGCACACCAGCTGCCTTGCCAGCCGCAGGGGGTTTTGTGCGTGCGCCACGACCAGGTATTGCGCTTCGCGGGGCGGTACATCCTCGGGCAGGCGATAGAGGCCGTCTGGGCCGGCGGCGTAGGCGCGGGCCATCGCGTAGAAGGTGTCCCGGCTGGCCAGGTCGTCTTCTCGCACATGCCAGTACCGGCCGGCCAGTTCCCGTACCCGGCGCGGCACGCGGGGCCAGGAGTCCCACAGATCCGCACGGGCGGCCGCCCAGATGTAGGCCTGGTCCAGCGGGACGACCAGTTCGCCCTGGGGATTTCGGAAGCCGAAGTACTTCTCGGCGATCGCCAGTGGCACCGCCACCGTCAGCCGCCGCAGCTCCCACTCCTCGGGCCTCACCTCGACACCCCGCATGCCGTCTTGATGCGCTTGACCAGCCGGTTGAGGGTGGTCACCGTGATCCTGCGGCCGCGCAGCCGCGCGGCGAGGTAGTGGCGCTCGTGGTCCTGGTGGTCAGGGAGCAGGATCGTCAGCGGGTACGGCGGCGGCTGGCGTTCCAGCAGTGCATCTGCGAGGGCGTCCACCGACTCCCAGAGAGCAGCCGTACGTTGGCGGTGGTGACGGCCCGGGACAGCGCCACGCAGAGCAGCATCGTCAGCGGGACCGCGAGCACCGCGAAGACCGTGCCCGCCGCCCCGTGCGCCAGCGCGATCACCGAGCCGACCACCAGGCAGAGGGTGAACAGCGGGCCGATCCCGATCAGCGAGGAGACCAGCAGCGCCCGCACCAGCGGCTCGGGCCGCAGTGGCAGCATCACCAGCCGGGTCGGGTCGAGGGTGTCGTCCCCGCTCGGGAAGAAGAGCGGCAGCACCGCCCAGCCGAGCGCCACGACAGCTGTCAGCAGCACCACGACCGTGCCCGCGTTCGTGTTGCCGCGCAGCAGGACGAGGGCGAGGACCTGGCCCGCCGCGACCAGCAGGGCGAAGACGAGCGAGGCGATGAACGCCGCCTTCCGCCCGGACGACTGCCGCAGCCCGTTCCGCAGGAGCGTCAGCTTGAGCCGTACGAAGGTGGGGGTCAGGCCCGTCGCCGGGGGCGCCGGGGCGGCGGCGGTGACGGGGGCGTCGAGCACGCTCATCGGGCGCCGCCCAGCCAGTCGAGCGCGTCCCCGGCGTCCCGGCCGCCCGCGCCGACCAGTTCGAGGAAGGCGTTCTGGAGCGAGGGCGCGTCCCCGCGGACCTGCTCCAGCGTGCCCTGCGCCTTGATCCGGCCCGCCGCCATCACGGCCACCCAGTCGCAGAGCGACTCCACCAGCTCCATCACATGGCTGGAGAAGATCACGGTCGCCCCGGAGCGGGTGTAGCGCTCCAGCACGCCCCGGATGGTCTGGGCGGAGACCGGGTCCACGGCCTCGAACGGCTCGTCCAGGAAGAGCACTTCCGGGTTGTGGAGAAGGGCGGCGGCGAGGCCGATCTTTTTCCGCATCCCGGTCGAGTAGTCGACGACGAGCTTGTTCTGCGAGCCCGCCAGATCGAGGACGTCCAGGAGCTGGGCGGCCCGCTTGTCCACCTCGTCGCCCGGCAGCCCGCGCAACCGGCCGTTGTACGCGAGCAGTTCGCGCCCCGACAGCCGTTCGAAGAGCCGCAGCCCCTCGGGGAGCACCCCGATCCGGGACTTCACCGCGACCGGGTCCGTCCACACGCCGTCCGCTGCCGGTGGCGAAGGCCCTGGACGACGTGCTCCTCGCGTACGAGATGAACGGCGAGCCGCTGCCGCCCGACCACGGGTACCCGCTCCGGGTGATCGCGCCGTCCTGGGTGGGCAACGCCAACATCAAATGGCTCGGGGACAT
>NZ_JBFAWG010000167.1:0-7953 GCF_040680215.1 Streptomyces sp. NPDC052107 | reverse complement strand
TCCCGAGACGCTTCGCAGCCTTGGAGATACGCAGCAACTCCATGCACGCAACTATACATGCAACACTAAGGATTACTAACGAAGTTGGTGAGCCTGTCGGGTCTGGTGCGCAACAGCGGTATCGTGCGCCGGGATCACGCCGACCGGATCCAGGATGCCTGGGTCCTCTACCGCGACCGGATCGAGAAGCCGAGCGGTGTGGCCTCCACGCTGTTCCGCCGCTCGTACGCGCACGAGACGGAAATCCACTTCATCGGGGTCTGGGACACGGTGGGCGCCCTGGGCATACCGGTTCCGGGCCCCCCATGGCTCCAGCCGGACGTGAACTGGTTCAACCGCCGCTGGGCCTTCCACGACACCGAGCTGAGCAGCTGGGTCAAGGCAGCCCTCCACGCGCTCGCCATCGACGAACGGCGCTCGGCCTTCCGGCCGACGCTGTGGCACCAGCAGCCGGGTGTCGCCGAGCGGGGCCAGGAGCTGAAGCAAGTGTGGTTCGCCGGGGCGCACTGCGATGTCGGCGGGGGATACAAGGAGAGGGGGCTGTCCGACATCACCCTGCTGTGGATGGTCGAGCAAGCCGGCAGACACGGGCTGGAGTTCGACACCGATGCGCTCAGCACGCGCGGGCCGAGTGAGATGAAGCCGGGCGTGATCATCGACTTCCGTGTGCAGCCGGATGCCTTGGGGAGGTTGCACTCCTCGCGAACGGCACTGTACCGACTGGCCGAGCCCCTGCACCGGCCCCTCGGATGCGCCACGGACGCAAAGGGCCGACTCGACGGGAACGAGTTCCTGGGGGTGCCGACCAAGAACCGTTATGACACGGACAGCCACTACCGGCCACCTGAGCTGGAGCGGTATCTGGCCGATCAGCAGCGGGTGCGACTGGAGCCGGTGCTTCTGCCAGGCGCCGGTACGAGGCAGAGGGAAGGGGACACAAGGCAGTGGCTGCAAGAGGAGACGGCGCCCAGCGGCTGACGCGCCTGTGCCATCAGCCCGACAACGGCTGCGACAATCCTCAGACCCCGCCAGGTGCAGGGCGCGGCCATCTCCGACCTGGCCACAACACCCACCCGTCGGCCCCAGACCAGACGCCCTGAGCCGGACGTTGCCCGGAGGGCCCTCCTGAAGGACCGGACAACACGCACACTTCGCAGAGCTGACAACCGGGCCTCCACCTCGCCCGCCCATGACCGCAACAAGCGAGCTGCTTCTTCTCGCACTCGATCCGGTCCACGGGTCGCCGCCTGTCGGGCGTCGAATGGGCGACGGCTGCGGGATACAGGGACGAGGCGACGATCAGGATGCTGCGGCAGAGCCGGCGGAAACTGGCCACGACCGTCAGCCCCTACTACGGAATCCGAGCGCGTGGCACGGCAACCCGCTCGCGCGGCCCTCGACTCACATGAACGATCACCAGCGGGTCCGTGCCGCCGGGTCGATCGGTCCGTGGCGAGTGTGGGTAGGGGTTCCCGGGCGTGGACGAACGTGCGCGCTTCAGGGATCCGTCGAGGAGGCATGGTGGCGTTCCTGGATCAACTGCCTGCTCTGGTGGGCGTCGTGGTCGGTTCGGTCGGTTCGTACACCGTTCAGAGCCTGACCGAGCGTCGACGGTGGAAGCGGCAGCGGGAGGAACGGTGGGACGAGAAGCGCTTCGAGACGTATGGCCGTTACGCCAACGCCCTCAAGGCGCAGCTTCGCGTCGCCCAGCGCATCGGCGCCGGCCTCGGATTCGCGGACGTGGCCGATGCGTTGCGGTCGGCCGACGGCCTGCCTCTCCTCGCTGAGGCGGAGTCCCGGCGTGCGACGGAATGGGAGTCCGTCCTGCTCGTCGGGGATGCGGCGACGATAGCGGCGGCACGGCGGTGGCACGAGACGATCTGGACCATCGAGCTGCTCGTACGGGAGGGGCCGGTGGACGCCGGGATGTGGGCCAAGGCGCATCGGCTGGCGAGTGAGGCGCGTGATGCCTTCTATGAGAGTGCGCGGCGTGATCTCGGGATAGCGGGAGATCCGCCGCCGTCGGGGGAATGGCCGCGGCAGTGGCGGGCTGAACTGTCCGGGTGAGGGCCCAAGGTCCTCCCCGGCTTCCGTGGCAGCCGTACACGGAGCAGCTCGCCGCACGGCGAACGAGCGTGACACACGGTCCGGTTCGTCGGGCAGGGGCCACACATCGTGGTGTGGTTGCAGGCAGCCATTCCTCGAGGCGGCCCGCTGTGCCCGCGCAGCCGCCTCGGACGCGCTCGCGAGTTGGCCGCCCCTCTGGCAGACGCGCGTAGAACTCTGGCATCATCTCCTGGCACCACCTGCACAGCCGCCCCATAGGAAGCACGGCCACTCGCAGGAGGCTCCCCATGAAGGTCCGCTCTGCACTGACCGCTCTCGCCCTCGTCGTCGCCCCCGGTGTAGCCGTTCTCGGCGCCGCAACCGACGCCTTCGCCGTCACCAAGATCAGCCAGGCCACCGCGACCCAGATGTTCCGCGAGGTGGGCATCACCTGGTCCTCCTCCGGTAACTGCTCCGACCGCTACAACTCGACCTGTACCTCGTTCGAGCAGCTCAACCTCGCCACCGCCCAGGGTGCCCAGACCCTCAAGCGTGCCAGCGGCTGTGCCCTGAACATCACCGGCGGCACCGAGGTCGGGCACGCCTCCGGCACGTACTCGCACTGGAACGGCTACAAGCTCGACATGAGCAAGTACACCTGCATCGGGAACTACATCAAGAACAACTTCAGCTACTCCGGGCTGCGCGGCGACGGTTACCCGATGTGGACGTCGGGTGCCGGCAACGTCTACACCGACGAGGGAAGCCACTGGGACGTTCTGTACTACAACTGCGGCGGTTGCTGAGCCGCAGGCAGAACCCGCGGGAATCCGGACGGCGGCCGATGGACTGCCGCCGTCCGGGGGGCTTACACCGTGTCCTTTGTGGCTGGCGGTAGCCGGCCTGCACTCGTGCGGACGTGACGAAGGCCCTGCCGGATCAACTCCCGGTCGGGCCTTCGTGCTGCAAGGGCGTCAGGCCGCGTCGCCCGCCGGTCCTGGCCGTGCACGCGGACCACGACTTGCTGGACCCGCTGCGGGGCCTGCAGAGGCATTGGCCGCGTCCCCGGAGACGGAAGTGGCCATCGGCCTGATGGCCACGCGGGAAGCGAGCCTGCGGAGCGTGCGCGGCAGGCGCATGTCCCTCAATCAGGAGGGCGTCTCGCAGTAATTCTCCCAGCCGACGGTGAAACCCTCGTCGTAACCGTCTTGGCAGCCCCCGCCGATGTACAGCGGCTTGTACCATAGCCGTGGCCTGCGGCATTACCGTCGGCGCGAACGTCAGGGCGGCTGCGGCGGCAACTGGGCTTACGGGGAGTCCGAGGAATCGTTTCGCGCGCATACTCCATGCGGCAGCGGGCCAGGCGTGAATGCTCAGTTGAGAAGCGGTGGGCCACCATGCGGCCGGCATCCGCCTTCGACGCCGAGTGCTCTACTTGCCGATCACTGTCTGCCGTGGCGTCGTCAACTTCGACGGTATCGAGCTATGGGGGATATGTCTACTTATGGTCTAATCGTTTGGTCCATACCTCCATCTCGGTCTACAGTCACGCCACCACCCCGGCCAGAAAGGCTACGGCGGCACGGCTGTTCGGCGCCCAGCCGGGTGTCGGGTGGTCGGCGGAGGGCTGGCGGCGGCCGGGTCCCTGTCTACGGCCACGTCGAGAGCGAAGAGCCTCACCCAGGGCCGATGGGGTCCTTTCGCCAGGACGCCCTTGCGGTCCCGGGATACTCCGTTGAGTTGAAGAACGTCTTCGCGGATCACTGCCCATGGACAAGCGACGGTGTCGACGCGACCGTCGTCTCCGGCTCTGTCGGCCCGAGCCGCGTCGTCGACTAGCAATCGGACTCGTAGTACCCCTCGTCCCAGCCCGCCCAGTAATTGCCCTCGAAGTTCTCGTCGGGGAAGCTCTCGTACGCTCCAGGGTCCCCATCGCGGCATGCCTTGCCATCGATGTAGCCCTCTGTCCATCCAGGTCCCTCGTCGTCGTCCTGGCCCGGGTGCTGCGTGATGCTGTACTGGATGCCGGCGGGTTCGCTTCCCGCGGCAAATGCCTGCGTGGCCATAACCGGTGGGGCTATGGCAAGCGCAAGAATCACCGAACTGGCCTGAATAATGGATCGCTTGGTGCGCACAACCATTGTCCTTTCCAGCGGAATTGCCCAGACAATCGTTCAGTAGGCAACTGTGTTGAGTGGTGCTGCACAGCCGATGGGTTCTGTGCGACAAACAGCGTCCACTCGTGCACGGGTAGCAACGAGGTTGCATGGAAGCGACCAGCCACACGCTTTGGGAAAGTGACACAGTCACCGTATGTTCGAATTCCCCCTTCCTTCACCATCTCACCCCCACCCGAGGACCGCCAAATGAGCGGTACGAGCGGCAGTGAGCCTTATCCGACCTGATCGCGATGCCGAGGCGGAAGATCCTGGTGAAGGACTGGTCAGCCAGGGCAATCGTGTGAGTCAGGGGCCCTCTCAACGCCGCCTGTGCGGACCTAGGTTGAGCAGCACCTTGCCGAGCTGGCCGGAAGTGAGGGCCGGTGCGGGCAGCGGGGGTGCGGACGGGCTGGTGCGGAGGCCGTCGAGGAGCAGGGAGAGCGGGCGGAGCCAGGCCTGCGGGGCGACCGTGGTGAGCGCGGGAACAGCCCTGCCCAGTGCTGCCAGGGTGAAGAGCAGGTCCTCGGTGGTGAGGTCCGGGCGAATAGTTCCCTGCTCCTGACCGCGCCGGAGCAGCTTGTCGATGGTGTCACGGTTGTGGGCGTGGATCGCCTCCAGGGAAGTCACGCCTTCCAGGTTCGTGGTCATGAGGTCATTGGTGCCGCGGTCTGCGGCCAGGCCGGCGAACACTGTTTCCAGGTACTGCGTCAGTCCCGTCCATGCGTCCTCGGCGGTTCGTGCCCGCTCGCCCGCCGCTGTGGTCTCCGTGAGCGCATCCCGGAAGACCTCGTCGACGAGCGCGGCACGGGTCGGGAAGTGGCGGTAGAGGGTGGCGTTGCCCACGCCCGCACGCCGGGCGATTTCATCGAGCGGGGCGTCCAGGCCCTGTTCGGCGAAGACCTCGCGGGCTTTGTCCGTCAGCAGCTTCCGGTTGCGCAGCGCATCGCGGCGCCCTACCGGCGGACGGTCGTCCATGGTGTCTCCCTTGTCTCGCCCCGTACCGGGGAGCGTTCCCCGGTACGGATGCTATCGTCGGCCGAGTAAATGGGGACCGTTCCCCGTTTCGCTTCCCGCGGGCGGGGCGTCCGCGGTCGTTCACGGGGGAGGGGGAAGCATGTCCGGCACCGCGCTTGTGCTCGGTGGCGGCGGGCCGGTGGGCGGGGCCTGGTTGACCGGGGTGCTCGCCGGGCTCGCCGAGGCCGGGATCGATCTCGGCAGCGCCGACGTCGTGATCGGCACCTCCGCCGGTGCCGTTTTCGGGTCCCGGATCCGATGCGGCGTCCCGGCCGCGGATCTGTACGAGCGTCAGCTCTCCGGAGCAGACGCGGTCCGTCTGCCGGTGACCGTGCGCCAGACAGCACGCTTCCTCTGGGCGGCGCTCGGCTCCCGCAATCCCCAGCGGTCCGTCGAACGCCTCGCCCAGGCGGCGCTGCGCGCCCGGACCGGGCCGGAGTCGGACGTCTTCGACACCGTCGCAGCACTCCTGGGTGACGTACGCGACTGGCCCGGACGGGAACTGCGGATCACCGCGGTCGACGTTCGGACCGGACGACTGGAGGTGTTCGACTCACGCTCCGGAGTGACACTGCTCGAAGCGGTCGCGGCGAGCTGCGCCGTGCCCGTCGTGTGGCCGCCGGTCACCGTGGCGGGCCGGCGCTGGATGGACGGCGGCAGTCGTTCGACCGCCAACCTCCAGCTTGCACGCGGGTACCGCCGGGTGCTGGCGGTCGTGCCGGTCCCCCGGGCGGTCGGGCCGCATCCGAGCGCCTCGCAGCAGGCCGCGGAACTGTCCGACGGCGGGGCGCGCGTCATCCTGCTGTCCCCGGACCGCGCCGCGCGCCGCGCGATGGGCCGCAACATGGCGGACGACACACGCCGAACGGCTGCCGCCCGCGCGGGCTACGCCCAGGCCAGCGCACTGGCCCCGTCGGTGGCCGACGTCTGGCAGGGGTGACCTGCGTCAAAGCGCACGTTGCCAAACTCTCTTTGACCGCGGGAAGTTGAGGTCGTCCGCCGCACGAGACGAGAAAGCTCCTGGTAGGTGGGTTTTCGACCAGAGAACCGTTTCCACCGGAGGCTGCGCGTGTTCGCTCATCCGTCGGGTGTCGATGTGTCCGGCTCTGCCCTTCGCTTCCTGTTCGCCTGCCGGCGAGTGCGCCGCCGCGCTCTCGGCGCCCGATGGCGGCGTCTGAGTGCGGGCCGACAGGCCCTGCTCGTTCTCGTCCACCTCCGCAACGGACATACCCATGCCCAGCTCGCAGCCGGTTCCGGTGTCGGTATCAGCACCGCGTCGTTGAAGGCGTACCTGATCCTGGACGGGACGCTGCTGCCGGTCGACCGGATCGCCGCCGACCGGCCCTTCTACTGCGGCAAGCACAAGATAATCGGTTGCCTGTCGCCGACGGTGGCGGATGCAATGTCCGGCATGATCACCCAGGTGCGCCCGCCACGGCGAGATGGCATGAACGCGGACGACCGGGCCTTGCCACTGTGCGATCCGGGCAAACTGCACCCGAGTCCCCACACGGGAGACGCCGACGCATGAACACGCCGCCATCGCCGCTTGGAGCGGAGCGGACTGACGGATCATCGGTCCGGATCGGCGCTCTCGTTCCGCTGACTAGGCCTGGCTGGGTCCAGGCAGGCCAACACCTGCTCGCTGGACTCGAACTGGCCGTTCGTGAAGTCAATGACGCCGGCGGGATCGTCGGAAGACCACTCGAGCTGCTGGTCCGAGACACCGCGGCTGATCCACAAAGGGCCGCGGCGGCCGTAGACGAACTGGCTCGCCTGGGCGTGGGTGCCCTGGCGGGGGAGTACCACAGCGTCGTCGCTCGCGCCGCTGCCGCCAGGGCCGACGCCCTCGGCCTGCCGTTCCTCTGCTCGTCAGCGGTTCTCGACGCGCTCACCGAACAGCCGACGGAATGGGTCGCGCGCCTCGCCCCGCCGCAGTCCCGCGGCTGGCAGATCTACGCAGACTTCCTCCTCGGCGCGGGCCACAGTCGAATCGCCGTAGCAACCGAGTCGAGTGTCTACTGGGCATCCGGGACCCGCATTCTGCGGAACTACCTCGCTCCACGCGGCGGCACCGTCGTCGAACTCGACATGAGCGCACTCGCCCCCACGGCCGTGTGCGACGAACTCGTCGACAATCACGCGACAGCCCTCCTTCTCCTGGTCGGCCACCCGGAGCCGGCGGTGTCGATCGTCAAGTCCGTCCGCCGCGACCAGCGCCTCGCCGAGATCCTGATCGGTGCTCCGGCCGGGCAACCGGAGTTCGCCGACTGGGCGGCGCTGCTGGGCGACGACAGCACCGCCATCCCGTTCTTGCGCTACCTGCCCGAGCGCCTGAGCCCACGCGGTGCACGAGTTGAGACGGCCCTCGGCGAGCAGCTGGCCGAGGCGCCCTCCTTCGTCGCCTTCGAAGGCTACGACACGGTCGCCGTCCTCGCCGAGGTGCTGCGTTCTCACGGCATGGACCGGGCGCGCACTGCCGGATCCTGGCCGCGCGTTGCAGTCGAGGGCACCCGCGGGCAGATCCAGTTCTCCCGCACGCCCGGCGTCAGCGTTTGGCAATGGGCCTGGGCGCCGGTCCAAGTCGTTGATCGAGATCCGGCGGAACCCGATCGCTTTCGGATCCTCCACACCGGCTGAGCTTGATCTTTATCCTCGCTGCTGTTTCAGGCGGACGTGTTCGGTGAGGGTTTCGACTCGTTTCACGGTTTTCCCGGGCTCGTGACGTGGGGCT
>NZ_JBFAWG010000166.1:0-8184 GCF_040680215.1 Streptomyces sp. NPDC052107 | reverse complement strand
TCAGGGCAAGTTGGTCACGAACCTCGCTCGGTATGCGCATACCACACCAACGACAAGGAGACCGCGAAGCAACGTGTTGATTCTTTACGGGCCCTAAGGGCCCGTAAAGAATCAACATGCTGCTTTGATCCCAGTGAGGCTGCTGTTCGCGAGGAGGGCAGTGACGTCAGCGGGCGTCCGGACCTGGCTGTCGAGGGTGTAATGGTGTAGCCGTGGTCGGCAAGGAGGCGCTGGACTCGGCGAATGGCCCCGGTGAGGGTGCTGCCGTTGGCTCCGAAGAGCTGGGCGAGCAGCTCTCGGGTGCCGAGTCTGCGCAGGTAGAGCACGGCGGCCATCGTCGAACAGATCACCGACCGCCCGCGCACCTATCGCGCAGCATCCCAGGAGCCGACCGCACAGTCCCACCGCAAGCCGAGACGTGCCGTGCCGGTTCCAGCCAGCGCGAGGAATCGGCATGGCAGCTTTCATCGTCAGCGTTCGACCACCGATCTTCACCCGTTCGGGTCAACTTGATGTGTCCCGGTTCATCCTGCCTCCCTGTCCGGGCATGTCCACGGTAAGGCCGGGCACGACGGCTGTGGGGAGGCGCCCATGATGACAGCGTCGCAAGAGACGGTCGGGCACACCCATGATCCCGCTGCAGCCCAGGCTCTCGTAGCGGACTGGGCCCGCAGCTGGACTCCCTGCTCCTCGTTCTTCGACACCGGGCGCAGCCGCACCATCCCCTGGGCGCGCCGACCTGAGGCGGCGGCCCTGCTCGCCGCGATGGCCGACCCCGACCGGGACTTCGACGCAATCGTCATCGGCTCCAGTGAACGCGCCTTCTACGGCAACCAGTTCGCGACCATGGCCCCGCTTTTCGACCACTACGACATCGAGGTGTGGGTGCCGGAACTGGGCGGGGCCGTGGATCCGCAGACCGCAGGGCAGGAAGAGCTGATGATCCTGCTCGGCATCCTGTCCAAACGGGAGATCGCCCGCGCCCGGATCCGCACCCGCGCCGCGATGACCGTGCAGACCCGCGATCAAGGCCGATATCTCGGCGGCCGACCACCCTACGGCTACCGTCTGGTCGATGCAGGCCCGCACCCCAACCGGGCCCTCGCGCGTCGTGGCGTACGCCTGCAGCGTCTGGACACCGACCCCGAGTGCGGGCCGATCGTGTCCTGGATCTTCGCCCAGCGCCTGGACGGACACAGCGTCGCGCGCATCACCCGCGCCCTGAACGACGCCGGTGTCCCCTGTCCGGCAGCCGCCGACCCCGTCCGGAACCCGCACCGGGAAGGGCAGCGCTGGGTGCTGAACACGGTCCGGGCGATCCTCGCCAATCCGCGCTACACCGGCCGTCAGGTCTGGAACCGCCAGCGCACCGACCACGACCTCCTCGACCCCGCCAACACCACACTCGGCCACCGCGACGTCATGCGCTGGAACACCCCCACTGACTGGATCATCTCCGCCCGGCCCGCACACCCAGCACTGGTCAGCGAGGCCGACTTCATCACCGTCCAGAACCTCCGCCCCCACCGGGAAACCGTCCCTGGACGTGCCTACCTACTGGCAGGGCTGCTCTGCTGCGGTGTCTGCGGCCGGCGCATGGAGTCTCACTGGACTCACCACCGTCCTGGCTACCGGTGCCGCCACGGCCACACCAGCGCTACCCGGCCCGACCCCGGTCGCACTCCCAACGCCTACCTGCGCGAAGACCAGGTACTGCCGCACCTACCGGCCCTGCATCTCCGCCTCACCAGCCGCCTGGATCCTCCGGGGTCAGCACCCGTGAGCCGTGACCCGGCGCCACCGACACCGGCCCAGGCAATCGCCCACCTGCGCAGCGAGGAGATCACCCTGACCTACGACCCCGCGACCAGAACCCTGACCGCGGACACGCCCCAGGCAGAAAGGATCACCATCAGCTGACCGATGCCCACCGAACCGCCGACGAAGGGGAGAAGCCAGGCCGAAGACCCCGCAACGACGAACACCCGCCCTGGCCGGGAGCCGGAAACGGGTGCCGATCCCACATGCCCGAAAACAGGCCAGCGTGGGGCAACTCTGTGTCCGAGGGGGGACTTGAACCCCCACGCCCGATAAAGGGCACTAGCACCTCAAGCTAGCGCGTCTGCCATTCCGCCACCCGGACTAGGTGTCTGCCGCCTTGCCGGGGGTGTTCCCCGCGGCGACATGGACAACAATACCAAGGTTTCGGAGTGCGTTTCACCTGCGTATCCGTCCCGTGGGGGCGGCTCGGCGCCGGGCCGGGCCGCCCGGGTCGGCGGCGGCATACAGAATGCATGATCCTGTGTACATGCCGTGAGGGCTACGGCATGAGCTGGTACTCCGGGAAGTTCCCGGGCAGCCGATCCCCCGCCGGCCCGCGAGTCACGGCGCGCACCAGAAGATCGCCGCCGACGAAGGCACCCCGCCAGGAGGCGCCGGAACCGCCGAACAGCTCGTCGCGGTCGCCGCGGGAGCGGGGAACGCCGTGTCCGGTCTTGAAGGCGCGGATCTGCGGGGCGAGCCGGTCGTAGGTGGCCCGGTCGTCCGTGGCGAGGGTGGCGACCAAGGCGCCGTTGGACGCGTTCATGGCGGCCAGCAGCTCGGCCTCGGTGTCCACCAGGACGATCGTGTCGACGGGGCCGAAGGGCTCCGCGTGGTGCAGCGGGGAGGACGGCGGCGGGTTGAGGAGGGTGACCGGGTGGACGTAGGCGGAGGTGTCCTGACCCGGCAGGAACCGTGTGTCGTCGGGGCGGCCGCGGTACAGCGGTACGGCGCCCCGGTCGACGGCCTCGGCGACCTGGTCGGTGAGCTCCTTGGCCTTGGCCGCGTTGATCAGCGGGCCGAAGTCCAGCTCGGGGAACGGGTCGGCCCGGTCCGCGACCGCGAGGGGGTGGCCGACGCGGACGGAGCGGACCGCGGGGAGGTAGGCGGCCAGGAACGCGTCGAACCGGGAACGCTGCACGACGAAACGCGGGTAAGCGGTACAGCGCTGTTTTCCGTAGTCGAAGAGCTTGGGGATCACGGCGGTGAGCCGCTCCCAGTCGGAGAACTCCCAGATGCCCCAGGTGTTCAGGCCCTCCTGTTCCAGAATGTGCGGTTTGGCGAGACCGGTGACGGCGGTGGCCACGTCGGCGCCGGTGCCGCGGCCGCCGACGAAGGACACACAGCCGATCTCCGGCGCCCGCACCAGTGCCTCGTTCAGTTCGCGGCCGCTGCCACCGACCAGCGTGACCGGCACCCCCTCGCGGGCGGCCAGCGCCATGGCCAGGGAGAGGCAGGCCACACCGCCGTCGGTCGGGGTCTTGGCGATCACGGCGTTGCCGGCCAGGGCCTGCACGAGGGCGGCGTGCACGAGCACGCTCATCGGGTAGTTCCAGCTGGCGATGTTGGACACGGGTCCATCAAGCGGACTCCGGCCGGCGAGCATGGGCTCGATGCCGTCGGCGTACCAGCGCACGCCGTCGATCGCCCGGTCGACGTCCGCGAGGGCGAGCCGCCAGGGCTTGCCGATCTCCCACACGAGCAGCAGGGCGAGCAGGTCGCGGTGTGCGGTGAGCGCGTCCAGGGTGGCGGCTATCCGCGCCCGCCGTTCGGGCAGCGGGATGTGCCGCCAGGCGCGGTGCTGGTCGAGGGCCGCTCGTACGGCCTGCTGGGCGGTGGCGCCGTCGAGCCGCGGGGCGCCGGCGATCGGGGTGCCGTCGACCGGGGTGGTCGCCGGGAGCGCACGTCCGCCGGCCCGCCATTCTGCACCCCAGAGATTGAGGACACGGTCGTCCCGGAAGGCCTCCGGCGCTACGGCGAGACAGCGCCGCCAGGCGTCGGCGTAGGCCGTGCCGGGCTTCAGGAGCGCGGGGGTCGGGGCGGGCGGGCGCTGGGCGGGGTTCGTCGGCGGCGGGTTCGGGGTGAGCGTGGGTGTCATACGTCGGCTCCGCTCTCGCTGCACGGTCGGGGCGGGGTGGGGTGGGGTGGGGTGGCTCCAGGTGGGGTGGGGGGCTTGAGGTTGGTTGGGGAGGGAGTGGGGCCCGATGGGGGCCGGGGCGGGTCAGCCGGCGTGGAGGGTGTCCAGGACCAGTCGGGCCGTCTCGGTCGGGGTGCGGCCGACGCGGACTCCGGCCGCCTCCAGGGCCTCCTGCTTGGCGCGGGCGGTGCCGGCGGAGCCGGAGACGATCGCGCCGGCGTGGCCCATGGTCCGGCCCTCGGGCGCGGTGAACCCGGCGATGTAGCCGACGACGGGCTTGGTGACGTGCTCCCGGATGTAGGCGGCGGCGCGTTCCTCGGCGTCGCCGCCGATCTCCCCGATGAGGACGACGAGTTCGGTGTCCGGGTCGTCCTGGAAGGCGGCCAGGCAGTCGATGTGGCTGGTGCCGACGACCGGGTCGCCGCCGATGCCGACGCAGGTGGAGAAGCCGATGTCACGGAGCTCGTACATGAGCTGGTACGTCAGCGTGCCCGACTTGGAGACCAGGCCGATGGGGCCGGGCTTGGTGATGTCAGCGGGGATGATGCCGGCGTTGGACTGGCCGGGGGTGATCAGGCCGGGGCAGTTGGGGCCGATGATCCGGGTGCCGGTGCGCCGGGCGTGGGCGGTGAAGGCGACCGTGTCGTGGACCGGGATGCCCTCGGTGATGACGACGGCGAGGGGGATGTGGGCGTCGGCGGCCTCGATGACGGCGGCCTTGGCGTAGGCGGGCGGCACGAAGACTACGGTGACATCGGCGCCGGTCGACCGTATACCGTCGGCGACCGAACCGAAGACCGGGACGGCCTGCCCGTCGAAGTCGACGGTCTGCCCGGCCTTGCGCGGGTTGACCCCGCCGACGACGTTTGTGCCGGCCGCGAGCATGCGCCGGGTGTGCCGCATGCCCTGGCCCCCGGTCATGCCCTGGACGAGGACCTTGCTCTCCTTGGTGAGGTGGATGGCCATGTCCCGGCTCCTCAGATGGTGTGGGCGAGTTCGGCGGCCCGGCGGGCGGCGCCGTCCATGGTGGTGGCCTGTTCGACGAGCGGATGGGCGCGCGCGCCGAGGATCGCGCGTCCGCGTGCGGCGTTGTTGCCATCGAGGCGGACGACGAGCGGCTTGGTCAGCCGGACGGTGTCGACGGCCGCCACGATTCCCTCGGCGACGGCGTCGCAGGCGGTGATCCCGCCGAAGACGTTGACGAAGACGGACTTCACGGCCGGGTCGGAGAGGATCACCGACAGTCCGTCGGCCATCACCTGTGCGGAGGCCCCGCCGCCGATGTCGAGGAAGTTGGCGGGGCGGGCGCCGCAGCCGGCGACGACGTCCAGGGTCGACATGACCAGGCCCGCGCCGTTGCCGATGACCCCGACCTCCCCGTCGAGCCTGACGTAGGTGAGGCCGCGCTCGGCGGCGGCCGCCTCCAGCGGGTCCTGGTGCTCCTCGCCCCGCTGGCCCCAACGGGCCTGCCGGAAGCGGGCGTTGTCGTCCAGGGTGACCTTGCCGTCGAGGGCGAGGATCCGCCCCTGGGCGGTGCGCACCAGGGGGTTGACCTCGACCAGCAGGGCGTCCTCGCGGATCAGCACCTCCCACAGCCGTACGAGGACGTCGACGGTCTGCGGGGGCAGCCCGGCCGCGCTCGCGATCTCCCCGGCCTTGGCGGACGTGACGCCCTTGGCCGGGTCGACGGGGATCCGTGCCACCGCCTCCGGCCGGGTCGCCGCGACCTCCTCGATCTCCATGCCGCCCTGGGCGGAGGCGATGGCGAGGAAGCCGCCGGCGGTGCGGTCGAGGACGTAGGAGACATAGAACTCCTCGGCGATGTCGACCGGTTCGGCGAGCATCACCGTGCCGACCAGGTGGCCCTTGATGTCCATGCCGAGGATCTGGCGTGCGGTCAGCTCCGCCGCTGCGGGGTCGGCGGCGAGCTTGACCCCGCCCGCCTTGCCGCGCCCGCCGGTCTTCACCTGCGCCTTGACCACGGCCCGGCCGCCGAGCCGGCGGGCGATCTCGCGGGCCTGTTTGGACGAGTCGGTGACCTCTGCCCGCGGCACGGGAATGCCGTGTTCCTCGAAGAGCTGCCGTGCCTGGTGTTCGTACAGGTCCATGTGCGGCTCCTGTCTGCGAGGCCGTCGCGAGTCCGCCCGGCACTGACCGAATGAGGCCGGACTCCGATGACCGAAAAGTGTGTTCGCCCCCTGGACACCATCCACGGGATGCGGGATAACAAGCTTCATACAGTATTCGTCGACTGTATGCAATCTACTGCATACAGCTCGGCGGCTGTCGGTATGCAGTGCACGCGAGCCGCCCAACCCTACGAAAGGGACAGGACTTCGCCATGCCCGACGACGCCCAGGACATGATCTCCGGTGGTCATCTCGTGGCCAAGGCGCTGAAGGCCGAGGGAGTCGATCGCATCTACACCTTGTGCGGCGGCCACATCATCGACATCTACGACGGCTGCGTCGACGAAGGCATAGAAGTCGTCGACGTACGCCATGAGCAGGTCGCCGCGCACGCCGCCGACGGCTACGCCCGTATCACCGGCGGGCCGGGCTGCGCGGTGGTCACCGCGGGCCCCGGCACGACCGACGCCGTCACCGGGGTCGCCAACGCCTTCCGCGCGGAGTCCCCGATGCTGCTGATCGGCGGCCAAGGGGCGCTCACCCAGCACAAGATGGGGTCCCTGCAGGACCTGCCGCACGTCGACATGATGACGCCGATCACCAAGTTCGCGGCGACCGTGCCGGACACCGCCCGCGCCGCCGACATGGTGTCGATGGCGTTCCGCGAGTGCTACCACGGCGCGCCCGGCCCCTCCTTCCTGGAGATCCCCCGCGATGTCCTGGACGCGAAGGTACCGGCCGACAAGGCGCGGGTGCCGAGGGCCGGCGCCTACCGTGCCTCCACCCGCTCGGCCGGCGACCCCGAGGCGATCGAGAAGCTCGCCGACCTGCTCGTGCACGCCGGGAAGCCGGCGATCCTGCTGGGCAGCCAGGTGTGGACGACCCGCGGCACCGAGGCGGCCGTCGAGCTGGTACGGGCCCTCGACATCCCGGCGTACATGAACGGCGCCGGCCGCGGCACCCTCCCGCCCGGCGACCCGCACCACTTCCAGCTCTCACGGCGGTACGCCTTCTCCAACGCCGACGTCATCGTGATCGTCGGCACGCCGTTCGACTTCCGCATGGGCTACGGCAAGCGCCTCTCCCCCGACGCGACGGTCGTCCAGATCGACCTGGGCTACCGCACGGTGGGCAAGAACCGCGACATCGACCTCGGCATCGTCGGCGACGCGGGGCTGGTCCTGAAGTCCGTCACCGAGGCGGCCTCCGGACGGCTCGACGGGGGCGCGGCCAGACGCAAGGAGTGGCTGGACGAGCTGCGCGCGGCCGAGCGGACGGCGCTCGAGAAGCGGTTGCCGCTGCTGAGGTCGGACGCGTCGCCCATCCACCCGTACCGCCTCGTCAGCGAGGTCAACGGCTTCCTCACCGAGGACTCGATCTACATCGGCGACGGCGGCGACATCGTCACCTTCTCCGGGCAGGTCGTCCAGCCCAAGTCGCCCGGCCACTGGATGGACCCGGGCCCGCTCGGCACGCTCGGCGTCGGCGTCCCCTTCGTGCTCGCCGCCAAGCAGGCCCGCCCGGGCAAGGAGGTCGTCGCCCTCTTCGGGGACGGCGCCTTCTCCCTGACCGGCTGGGACTTCGAGACCCTGGTCCGCTACGACCTGCCGTTCGTCGGCATCGTCGGCAACAACTCCTTGATGAACCAGATCCGTTACGGCCAGGCCGTCAAGTACGGCAAGGAGCGCGAGCGGGTCGGAAACACCCTCGGCGACGTCGCCTACGACAAGTTCGCGCAGATGCTGGGCGGTTACGGCGAGGAGGTCCGCGATCCCGCCGACATCGGCCCCGTGCTGCGCCGGGCCCGCGAGTCGGGCAAGCCGTCGCTCATCAACGTCTGGGTCGACCCGGACGCGTACGCCCCCGGAACCATGAACCAGACCATGTACAAGTGAGGGGACCCAAGGTGACCACCAAGGCACTCGACGGCATCCGAGTCCTGGACATGACCCACGTCCAGTCCGGGCCCTCCGCGACCCAGCTGCTCGCCTGGCTCGGCGCCGACGTCATCAAGCTGGAGGCGCCGACCGGCGACATCACCCGCAAACAGCTGCGGGACCTGCCGGACGTCGACTCCCTCTACTTCACGATGCTCAA
>NZ_JBFAWG010000165.1:0-8284 GCF_040680215.1 Streptomyces sp. NPDC052107 | reverse complement strand
TCGGGGTATTTCCATGGTGCAGGCATCGGACCTGTGTTCTCCCGTCTGCCGAGGCGATCATGCCTGGCTTCAGGGCCGCTACAAAATCCGGTTCAGCTCACGTCGCAGATCGATGCGATTGCGGATGGAGTCGACATAAGGATGGATGCGGTGCAGCCCAGAGTCCAGCGTTCTCGAGTAGCGTCCGAACCGTTCGACAATCGCTGCTGAGCCCTCAGGAATGACCTGCACGGAGCGGAACGCAAACATGCCCAGCCCCACGCCGCTCGCTTCACCAACGAATCCCGCCAGCAATCCCCGCTTCACAGCTCCCCCGGCTCTATGCTCGCAGCTGGCCAGTTGTACCGCGACTACAGCATCCCACGAGGCACCGCTGCTCGGGGTCACGTCCGCTTGCTCCTATGCCAAGCGGCTACCGCGAGGTGGACCGGCTCCTGAGCGGTGCTGCGGTCGGCAGCCTGCGGTGCACAGCCGCTTGGCGGCGTAGCGATCCGGCTCTCCTCATCCCTGCGTCGGTGGCATTATGGCAACCACAGCGGGTCCTCGGTCGTCCTCTGGTTAACGATCCAAGAGGGGGCGCTGATGGGCCTGGTGCGCACAATCTTGCCGTTGCCGCGTGCCGTGGCCCGGCTGAGCCCACGGGTGGGCCGACCGCTGCTCGGCGCCGCGCTGATGCACTGCCTCGCCCCCGACTGGGTGCTGCTGCGGCCGCCATCGCCGATGCGTCGGCTGGCCTGGGCCGAGGAGGCGGTCGCCGTGTACCGGGCGCTCGTCGAGGCGGAAGAGCCGCGTCCGCGGCACCGGGACCTTCTGGCCCGCGCTCTGATCCAGCACGCCTCCGCGCTCCTGCTCGTCGGCCGCTACGAACAGGCGTGCACGGCGATGGAGGCGTCGCTGGCCGTACCAGGCGCGCGGTGGTCGTCGGCACAGCGGGCGGCCCTGCTGCACCTTCGGGCCCAGGCGCAGTTCGACCTGGGGCGCCACGACGAGGCGCTGGCGCCGGCAGGGGAGTGTGTGGCGGCATATCGCCGTCTTGTCCCCACGCGCCGGGAGAGGGCGCTGGGCGGTCTGCCGGGCGCGCTGCGCACGTACGCGCTGGTGTTGGGCGCCCTCGGCCGTACGGAGGAGTCCGTGGCCGCCTACGAGGAGTGCGCTGGGCTGCTGCGGGCCATGTCGCTGCGGGAGTTGGGACGCGCGTTGGTGGTTCGGGCGCGCGTGCTGAGTGAACTAACCGCCGGTTTGCGGGACTTGGGTCGGCACGAGGAGGCCCTGACCGTCGGCCGGGAGGCGTTGGAGGCGGCCGACCGCATCCTCGTGTGGTCTTTACCCGGCACCGTGCGGCCGCTGCGTATCCGGCTCCTTGTGGACCTGGCCCGCTGCCACGAGGCCACCGGGAACCTTCCCACGGCACGTACGACCGCCGACGAGGCAGTCGCCGAGGCCCGCACGCTGACCGACCGGAACCCGCCGGCTGGGAGGCGGTGGCTGACCGTGACGCTCGACTGCCTCGCAGACCTGCTCGCCGAACTGGAGGAGCGAGCTGAAGAGTTGAGCACCCGCAGGGAGCTGGCGGACTTGTACGCCGGTCTCGACGCCGAGCAGCCGGAGGTTTACAACCCCCTCCTCGCCCAGCAACTTGAGCGGCTGGCCGACTGCCAGCAGGCGACAGGCGACCGTCGCGCGACGGCAGAGGCGACAGAGCGCAGTGTCGCCGCCTATCGGCGTGCCGCGGACCACAACCCTCTGTACGAGCCGGAACTTGCCCGCGTCCTGGCCAACCTGAGCCTTTGCCGACAGGACGACGGCGACCTCGACGGCGCCGTCACCGTCGCCCGAGAGGCGGTGGCCCTCACCCGGCGCCTGGCCGAGTCCGACTGGCCGACCTACCACGCACTGACCGCCCGACGTCTGGGAGTCCTCGGCCGGGGTCTTCGTCACGGCGGCGACTACGCGGCGGCCGTCGCCTGCTACGAGGAGTCGGAGTCCATCCTGCGGGACGTGATGGAAGGCGCCGAAACGGACCGGCACGCATCCGCCCTCGCCGCCGCTCAGTCCGGTCTTGCCGTCTCGCTCGCCGCTGCGGCGCGAGCCCACCTGGCTTGCGGCCACTGCGCAGAGGCGGTTGCCGAGCTGCGCTGCCTCCTCGCTCTCACCCGCCGCACCGATCAGACTGACGTCCATGCCCTCTGCGTTACCACCTTCGCCGATGCCCGTGCGGAGCACGGGGAGGTGGCCGTAGAGGCGTGGCGGCGAGCGACGGGGGAAGGCTTTCCGACGTTCGTCTACCGCCTGTCCGTGACGGGCGCATGGACATCGCCGCCGGGTAGGAGTTGAACGTTCCGGGCCGGCTGATATTTCGGCCCGGAGCGGAGCCTGCCGTGCGCAGATGGACAACAACGTGGGTGTGCAGTGCGTCTGACGGACATTCGATGAGCACGCACCTTCGGTGTTCAGGCGGCGCAGGGAGTTTTCGACCTCGCGGATGCTCCAGCGTCTTGAACCGCCGCCCTGGTGGGGGTCGTCTTGGTGCAGGGGCATGAAGAACTTGGTAGCGAGGAAGACGTCCTCGCGGTGGTCCTTGAGTGCCTGGCCGACGATCTCCTCCGAGCTCCCGCTGGAGTACACGTCAGCGGTGTCGACGAAGTCGATGCCGGCGTCGCGAGCCCGGTGGATGATGCGCACCGAGTCGGTTGCGTCGTCGATGTCCAAGGGGGCCGAACATCATCACCCCCAGGCACAGCGGGCTGAAGCCGAGCCGGTGCATCAGCCTCGTGGCACCCGAGACGGCGTAGGCGACATGGAACTTCCTGCCGATCAGGGTGGCCGCCCTCGCCGCGGTCCACAGCTGATCCCCCACCCAGCCGTGCGCGGCCGGTTCCTCATCGAGGTACGCGGCCAGTTTCTCCAGACAGCGCGGGGGCAGACGGCATCGCGATTCGCTCGGGCCACGGGAGGCCAGAGCCCGCACACCGCCCTCTCGCCACAGCTGGTGCCACTGGTAGGCGGGCTTCCGGCTCACCCGCAGCCGCAGCGCCGGGTGGTCGCCACGTCGGCGCTGCTGATCTGCGCAGACGCTCAGCCCGCCTCTGCTCCGGGGACGGGCTGTGCGGTCGGCCCGCAGTTCGGCTTGGACACCGGTCACCAGACCGTCCGGTTGATCCCCGTCCAGCCTTGTCGAGCGTTGCCCGCTCAATGGCCCTGCCCGGGTAGGGGACTGGCGTCCTCTTAACCGCCATGCCACTGAGCAGGGCCATCCTGATGATCAAGGGCCGCCGGAGCGGACCCCACGTGAACAAGCCTCCTGGTGCGCGAGCACGCTCGATCGAGCCGTACGAACCATGAGCTTTCTCAGGCCCCCGGGAAGGCGGGTGGATCAGCGCAGGCCCGCGAAGAGGTCACTCTCGGGCACGGCCGCGCCGGTGGTGTCCTGGACACGTACGAAGGTCTCGACGCCCATCAATTCGGTGAACCTTTTCTGGCCCATCTTGAGGAAGAAGATGTTCTCGCCCTGGCTGGCGTGCGCGGCCAGCGCATCGAACTTCTGACCGCCGAACGCGGTGGTGTCCACCCAGGTGGTGATGTCCTCGTCGGGGAGTCCGATCTCGGCCATCGCGGCGGCCTCGGCGGGATCCGGCTCCTGCCAGTCCGCACCGAACTCGCGCATTGCCTCCCCGAACCGCTGCATCATCGAGCGGGGCGCCGTCGTCCAGTACACCTTCGGTGTCTGCGTGGTCATCGCCAGCGCCGTCATCGTGATGCGGTTTGCCTGGATGTGGTCGGGGTGGCCGTAGAAGCCGTTCTCGTCGTAGGTGACGACCACATCGGGTTGGTAGCGGCGCAAGAGGTCCGCGAGTCGGGCAGCGCCCTCCTCCACGGGTATCTGCCAGAAGGATCCGGGGGCGTCGTTGGACGGCCAGCCCATCATCCCGGAGTCGGCGTAGTCCAGCGTCTCCAGATGACTGACCTTCAGGATGTTGCAGCTCGCCTCAAGCTCTTGACGCCGCATCAAGGCGACGGCTGCCGGATCGTGCCCGGTTTCGCCCGGCTTGACACCCCCCGGCCCGTCACCGCAACTGCCGTCGGTGCACGTCACAAGGACCGTGCGGATGCCCTCCGCCGCGTACCGTGCGAGGACACCTCCCGTTCCAGTGGCCTCATCGTCGGGATGGGCATGCACCGCCATGAGCGTCAAGGGCCGGTCATTCATGAAACAGTCCTCCTGTGTGAAAAGGCCTCGGTCCGAGTCTGCGGCAGGCGTATAAGGGGTCGCCCCGATATCGGGTGACCGGGCGCACCGCGGGCCCGCGGTCCCGGATCACCTCGGGGCGGACAATCTTCTGGTCTCTCTGTTCCCCGCCCGCGCGGCGCCGGTCCCTCGGCGGGTGCAACAGTGCTGGCCGGACCGGTTGTTCCCGCTGCGCGAGGCAACCCTCCTGGGCCTGCGCTGGCGCCCGTGCACTTTGCTTCCGCCCCAAGCGCAGACCCGAACCATCCCGCCCGCAGCAGCGACCCGATCGACCTCGCCATCCCGGAAATCCGCCACCTGATTGCCGCCCTGCTCAAGCGACCATCGGTACCAGTGACCACGTTGCTGGCCTGCTCGATCTGGCGCAGACGCCACCAAGCACAGGCCCAGCGCTACCAGTACCGACGACGCGTCACCGCTGCTCACCCACCTGGATCACGAATCAAACTGGAGTACTAGTCGGTGTGGCGGGGCTGGGAGCCGCGGTGTGGCCGGCGCCGGCGGGCAGGCGTAGCAGAGGGTCCGTGCGGGTGTCGGACACCGGCCGGGCCGTCGTCTCGGGGGCCGAAGACGCGAACGCCGGTGCGATTTCCTTGCAGGGGGCATCGTGGCGCTCCAGCGGACCGGCGACGCGCTGGCCGACGGTGGCAACGCCAACACCGGGTACCGCGCGCAGTAGTGATCTGACGGGGGATGGCATGGGCCGCGAGGACAGACGCGCACGCAGAAAGCCGCGTGGCGTTCGTCAACACCGGAGTGGTCAAGGCGACGTGACGCTCTCCGCCGCACGGCCCGCCGCGGTCTCCGGGTACGTGCACCAGGTCAGGCGGGTGGCCGCGAGGGACTTCCGGAGCCGGAAGCAGGAGTTGGCTGCGATGGCTGCGTTCGGCACCGCGTCCGACTCCTCCGGGACCAGCCCGGCCGCGATGTGGCGGCGTTGGTCGGCGCCCGCCTGGGCGGGCAAGACCGCGCTGCTCGCCGAGTTCAATCCTGCATCCGCCGCCCGGGGTCACCGTGGTGGCGTTCTCCATCACCGCCCGCCTGGTCAGCCAGAACACTCGCGCCGCGTTCCGCGAGGTCGTCGAGCGCCAGCCGCACGCGCTCCTCGAAGAGGAGGAGCCGCCAGTCTCGGAGCACACACGCGAGGAGCAATTCCTCGACGCGCTGGACCGGGCGGCGGCGCGGTGCGCGGAGCCAGGTCGTCTGTCCGCCGGTGGAGGTGACGGTGATGGTGTCGCCGGTGACGGGGATGGCGGAGGTGATCACGGCGTCGGTGCCGAGCATGTCCGGGATGCCAAGGGCGTCGATCGCGCACCTCGAGTAGACCTCGATCCCGCTGGCGAGACGGACCTGGTGGGCCGTGGGCAGGGCGGAGAACGGGTACGCCGCCCGGATGCGGCCGTGATCATCCAGGGCAAGGAAGTCGTCGGCCGCCAGGTCGGCGACGACCTCGGGGGCCGTACGGCCCTGAGCGGCGGCCGCGGCTTCCAGGTCCTCGAGCGTGGGGCTGTGTCCGGTGGCGGCGAAGTGGCGGAGCAAGGCCTGCTGAATGGCACGCAGTCCGACGGCCAGCGGGGCGAGGCGTCCCTGGCCGCCGCGGCCTACCGCATCCGTCGGCGGGCAGTCGCCGTCCCCGCCGGCTTCCGCGTCGGTCAGAGCGCGTCGCAGGTCGGCGACGCTCGGTGCTCCCTCGGCCCGGCCGTCCGGCCCCCGGTACAAACGGCAGGACAGCGACGCGGCAGCACCCGGCACGGCGCAGGGGTCCACACCGTCGATCAGAACGGTGGGCGATCCGGTCATGCCGAGCCGGGCGGCCTGCTCGCCATCGCCGACCTCAACCCGTTCCACCTCCACAGCGCGGCCGTCGAGGGCCCGGGAAAGCCGGTCCTCAACCAGTGGCGCATTGGGACAGCCCGGCACGGTCAGCACGGTGATCCGCATGGTCCTCCTCCCAGCTCACAGCCTCTGCGTCCGACGGTAGACCTTCCAGTGCACTGGAAGGTCAAGGCGTAGCCTCGGCCGTATGCGCATCGGAGAACTGGCCGCCGCCGGCGGGCTGACGGCCAAGACCATCCGCTTCTACGAGCAGGCCGGCCTGCTGCCCGAACCGCCGCGCACCCCGGGCGGCTACCGCGACTACCCGCCCCAGGCCGCACACCGGCTCGCCTTCATCCGCGAGGCCCAAGCGGCCGGCCTCACCCTTGCGGAGATCCGCTCCGTGCTGGCCGTACGAGACTCCGGCGAGGCGCCCTGCGTGCACGTCGCAGACCTGATCGCGCAGCACCTCGCGGACATCGAGCGCCGCATGGCCGAACTGCGCGCCACGCGCGCCGCCCTGCGCACGCTCGCCCACCGAGCCCAGGCCACCGAGCCGAGCACCTGTACCGAGGCAGACATCTGCCGCATCATCACGCCCGGACCGAGTGACAACGAGGGATTGTCACCACGCGCGTGACAATCTGCGGTTCACAGCATGAGCCCAGAGCCCACCGTGGACCAGCTCATCTAGGCGGCCCACGCTGGTGCAGCGATGACCCGCTCGACCCGCTCGACGCCCTCCTGGCGCTGACCCGTCACGTGTCCGGCCGGTCCGACCTGGCCGTCGACCACGTCGTGAAGCAGGCCCGCGAGGCCGGATACTCCTGGACCGTGATCGGCGAACGCCTCGGCGTCTCCCGTCAGGCTGCACGCCGGCGATACGCCGACCGCGTCGCCCACGCGCCCGCGACCGTCGGCCTGATCCGCGGCCGCGACCTGGAGGCCGGACTGGCCGCCGCGCTGGCCGCGGCCGAGGCTGACGATCTGGCGGAGGCGGGCACCGGGCGGCCCGTCACCTGGTCACCGCACCTGGCCGCCCTGTGCGGGCGGCAGCAGGCGGCGGATGGGGCCGGGGAGCACGCCGGCACCGTCCACCTCGTCCCGCCGCGCGACCGCATCGCCTCATGGGCCGACCTGCACCGCCAACGGCTGACCGCCGCCACGGCCGCGACCCGCCCCGACGACCGCCCGCGCCGCGCGTTGGCCGTCTATCACCATCCGTACAGGCCTGCCACGCTCGACCGAGCCGGCCCACGTCCCGCTGCCCCGAGGGCCCCGGCTGCGGCCGTCGCAGATCCCTGCCGTCCTGCAGCGCACCCTGCCCGGGCGACGTCGGCCCGGGTCGTCGCTGTCCGCGCTGCCGGTCCTGACGTCACCCGTGCCGGCCCGGCGGAAGATGCCGGCGCCCGCCGGTCCCGGCATGAACACGGTGAGGGTGACACCTGTGTCCTCCAACTCGTCCTCCAGTGCCCAGGCAATGACTCGGTGCCGCGCCGGCGCTGCCCGCGCGGCCGGGGCACAGCCGTCATCTGGCCCCGCCGGTCAGGCCGTCACCGTGCGGATGACCCGGTCTTTCCGGCTGCGGCCCCCGCCCGGGACTGGGGCCGAGGGGGTGGGTTCGCGGGCTCTGGGTGTGATGCCGGCCATGCGAGCGGGATCACATCCTAAAGAGGGTCGTAGGACCAGATGCCCGTGAAATGCATCGATTGTCGTCTATATCAACAAAACGGACATTTCTCCGTAGGGGGGTAGTAGGTCACATCATTGCGTCCACACCCGGCCGCCGCTAATCATGGCTGTCGTCGCCGCGAGCCCGATGACCGGAAGCGAGCGAATCCCCCAAGGGTCTGCCCGTGTGCACGGGTGGCCGACGCCGCCGCCAACGACAGCGGCCGGCACCGACTTATGTCCCCTACGGAGAGTTGCTTTTCGCATGGCCATGATCAACCGCACCCGCATCGCCCGTCTCGGCCTGACCGGTATCGCCACCACGGGGGCCGCAGCCGCAGCGCTCACCCTGATGCCGGCCAACGCACAGGCCGCCGAGTCGACGCGAGCGCATGCCACCGCGGTCGTGTCCTCCGGCAACGACAGCCGTGGCGCTTCTGCGTCCAAGAGCGGCTCTGCCAACAACCTCGACGGCTGGATCAAGCAGTCGCTGAGCATCATGAAGGCCAAGGGCATCCCGGGCAGCTACGAGGGCCTCAAGCGCAACATCAT
>NZ_JBFAWG010000164.1:0-8772 GCF_040680215.1 Streptomyces sp. NPDC052107 | reverse complement strand
CCGAGACGCTTCGCAGCCTTGGACATCCGCAGCAACTCCATGCACAGAACTATACGAGCACAACACCCGGGATAGCTAACGAAGTTGTTGAGCCTGGAGACTTTGCCGTCAGGGCCCGTGCGCAATGGGCCGGCGCCGTCGGCTGCCGGAGCGTCGTCCGGCCCGCGTTGCGGCGCAGTCGATGGCGCAGCCGCCCGGCCGGAGTGCCTGCTCAAGGGCATGGTGAAAGGGGCAGGCCGTCAACCGCGCTGGGGCGGGCGCCCGGGCCACTCGTGGGGGTGCTCGGAGGGCAGGTAATTCGCGTGCTCGCAGCCGACTCAAGCGGGCCCACTCGGGTCCCTGCCGGTCGGCACGTCACCTGTGAAGGGTGCTGGCCCGCAGGATGGTCAGTGTCGGGAGAGCTGCTTGAGGGCGGCCTGGCTTATCTGCAGCAGAGCTGAGCCGTCCATGCCGGTCTTCGCGAGAAACTCGATGCCCTGCATGACGGCAAGGAGCAGCCGCCCGACCTCCTGGGCGTCCGCCCCCGGTTCGACCGTCCCCTCGTCCTGGGCTTCCTTCACGCAGGCGATCAGAAGATCTTCGACCGCTTGGTAGCTGCTCCGGGCCCGGGAGACGACGTCCGGATCATTGCTGTGCAGCTCGGACGTGCTGTTGACCAGAAGGCAGCCGCGCCGCTGCGGGTCCTCCGTGAATCCCTTGGCCACGCCCTCAACGAGCAGGGTCAGGCGTTCGAAGGCCGTACCGGGCCCGGTCAGGACCGCCCGGACGCCGTTGAGCTGTTCGTCGCGGTAGCCGTCCAGCACGTGCAGGAACAGCTGCCGCTTGTCGCCGAAGGCCCCGTACAAGCTCCCCTTGCCCAGTCCGGTGGCGTCCGTCAGGTCCTGCAGTGACGTAGCCGCGTACCCCTGATTCCAGAACTGCTCGCGCGCAGACTCCAGAACCTGGTTCTCGTCGAAATTCCGTGGTCGTCCCATGTTCAACAGCATACGTCCTTCTTGACCTATCGGTCCAGATCGTGAGCGCCCGGCTGCATGCGGCACACAGGGGGACAGGCTGGGTGGTGGCGAAGTGTGTGGCGCACGACTCCCCCCGGCGCCCCGGCGCCCCGGCGTCCTAGCGTCCCGGCGGGCGGACCGGCGTCGGCCGGCTCGTTGCTGCTCGGCGGTGTGGATGCAGTCACGTTTTTGCCCGAGCGGTCCATAACGTGGTTCTTTACCGTACAGTCCATAAGTGGTCCGGGGCTGTCCGCTCCGGGCTGTAACACTGCAGCGACACATGGTGCACGACTTTTGGCGTTTGCACCGGACAGGGATAAGCGATCATGGGACAGCTTGACGGGAAGACGGCAGTCGTCACCGGAGGCAACAGCGGAATCGGACTGGCCACAGCCAAGCGATTCGCGCGTGAGGGCGCGCACGTGTTCATCACCGGCCGTCGGCAGGAGGCTCTCGACGCCGCGCTGGCCGAGATCGGTGGGGAAGCCACCGCCGTCCGGGGCGACGTCGCGAACCTCGCGGACATCGACCGCCTCTACGCGGCTGTCGCCGAGCGGGGCCGGTCCATCGACGTACTGTTCGCCAACGCGGGCGGCGGTGAGTTCGCCGCGCTTGAGCAGGTCACCGAGGAGCACTTCGACGCCACCTTCAACATCAACGTGCGAGGCATGCTCTTCACCGTTCAGAAGGCAATTCCGCTGCTCAACGACGGCGCCTCGGTGATCCTGACCGGATCGACTGCTGCCACCTCAGGTGGCGCCGCCTTCGGCGTGTACGCCGCGTCCAAGGCCGCGGTCCGCTCCTTCTCCCGCACCTGGGCCAACGAACTCAGCGGCCGCGCAATCCGAGTGAACACCCTGGTGCCCGGCCCGATCGTCACCCCGGGCATCACCGGCCTGGCCGCGGACGCCGACCAGGCCGCGAAGATGAGGGACGCCTTCGCCAGCCAGATACCGCTGGGCCGGATGGGGCACCCGGACGAGGCCGCAGCCGCCGCGCTGTTCCTCGCCAGCAATGAGAGCAGCTTCGTCACCGGATCCGAGCTGTTCGTCGATGGCGGACTCAACCAGATCTGAGCGCCGCAAGACGATGCGCTTGCCCGTCCCAGCGAAGACAAGAGTGTGACCGCGTCGCGGTCACACCGGTAGTCACACCGAACCTTCGGGCGAGCGCAGCCCCGCCGGTGTGCGGGCACACGGCGACCCCCGGAATCGGCTGAGGGCGTGGAGTCGGACGCCGTACACACAGATGATCAGCAGAGCACCGTCGCCCGGCGGTTTTGGCCAGCGGCGTTGCCGACGACCGTGCGTGCCGCCGCAGCCACCGAGTTCATACAGCCGTCGGAAGCGCCAGAAGACATGGGGCCTCTCCGGCAGGGCATCTCAGGGCACGAAATACCTCGAGTCCCTCCGTCGCTGCGGCCATAGGAAAGACGTGTGCTTCTGGGCGCCGGCACCGGCGTAAGCGACATGAGTGGGGCCCGGCCGTGAACGGCCGGGCCCCATTCCTATGGTCCGTGCGAGTCAGATCACCACCGCTGACCTCGTCCGCGGCCGCCACCCGCGCGCGAGTAGAGCGTGACGAACCCGAGCAGTCACAGCACCAGGACGGCGGGCGCCACCCGTCAAGGGGTCTTGACGATGAAACGCACCGAACGAGGCGCGTGCGAAAGCTGAACGAGCAGCTGGGGAGTCATGGTTGTCGACCTCGTGTGCCATCACTTGGTCCACTGTGGCTCCTTCGGTCCATGGCCCGGCTGAGAGGACCACGGGATGCCGAACTGCTCAGCCGGATCTGCACAAGGGGCGGCGACGGCGGGTTCGAGCCGGACGCCGGCCTGCCCTCCGCGACCACCGGCGCCGAGCATGCAGCACGACATCTGATGAACTGGCGCTGCTCGGTCCGCAGACTTGAACGAACCGCACAGCGGAGCCACCCACAGTCCTGTCGTACTGCACGGCTCTCGTACGCCCCCTCGCACCGTCGTTCCCGGCGAGCGTTCGCCTCGCAGGGGGCTGTGAGCGAACTGCTATATCGCCAGGTCAGTAAGGACCAGCACGCGCTCGTAGGTGTAATCCGCCATGGCGAACTTCACTCCTTCGCGGCCGACACCAGACTGCTTGACCCCGCCGTAGGGCATCTGGTCGGCGCGACAGGAGGGCACGTCGCCGATCACGACTCCGCCGACCTCCAGAGCCCGATGTGCCCGGAAGGCAGCCTGCAGGTCGCGTGTGAACACACCCGTCAGCAGGCCATACTTGGAGTCGTTCACAGCGGCGAAAGCCTCGGCCTCACCGGACACCTTGAGGACCGTGAGAACTGGCCCGAAGACCTCCTCGCAGGCCAAGGTCGTGTCTGCCGGAACATCCGCGAGGACCGTAGGCGCGTACGAAGCGCCCTCTGAAGTTCCCCCGCTGAGCTGGACAGCCTGATACTGGGACGGTTGGGTCCCGGAGGAAGCAGTCCAGGTTGAGTGGCAAGAGCTACATGAGTAAGCGGTACACGCCCGAGTTCAGGCGGGACGCGGTGGAGCTGGTCCGCTCCTCCGGTCGGAACGTGACCGAGGTCGCCCGGGAGCTCGGCGTGAGTGCCGAGGGGCTGCGCGGCTGGGTCAAGCAGGCGAAGGTCGACCGGGGCGAGGGTCCCGCTGGCGCGCTGACCAGTGATGAGCGGGACGAGTTGCGGCGGTTGCGTCGTGAGGCCGCCGAGTTGAGGAAGGCGAACGAGATCCTGGTAAAAGCGGCGGCCTTCTTCGCGAAGGAGATCGTGAAGTAGGCGAGGTGTGCCTCTTCATCGAGGTGTTCGGCACCGACCTGCTCGTCCTGAATGCCGGCGAGGCGCCCGTACGGATGCGGGAGTACCACCGCCACCGGCAGGAGAGGGCCCAGGCCGAACTCGGCGACGAAACCCCCGCGCAGGCGATCAACCACGGGCCCACCTTCGACGAGCTCAGCAGTCTGCCTGAGGAACTCCGCGACGCGGACACCGTCGCCGTGATCTTCGAGGAGACCGAAGGCCTGTGCTACTACGCCGACTTCGGCCACCTCGACGCGCTGTTCACCGACCCGGCCCTGACCCGTGACCGCACCTGCCTGAACCGGCTCAGGCAGTACCTGAACGACGACTTTGTCGCTCCCATGGTCATCCGCCGTCTGGACCAGCGGTATCCCGACAACGCAGACGTCGTCTTCCGCGCACTCCTGCGCAAGCCCACCTTCGCCTGGGAGCGCGACGGGGAGGAGCTGCTGCGCCGCCGCAAGCCGGTGCACTTCGCGCACGAGGCCCTGCCCAGCCTCACCCCGGTCGGCGACCGCCTCGCACAACTCCTGCCCACGCAAGGGCGCACGGCGCGATGAGGCTGTCCACTACCGCACTCGACTCCCTGGTCGCCGAGGCCATCATCGATGCCTAGGACGAACACGCACAGCTCGCCGCCTTCCAGGCGGCCGTCGAGGACCACCTGGCCCTGCCGTTCACCACTGTCGTGCTCGGCATCCCCGTGACCGTCACGGCACTCCAGGACCGGCAGTGGCATCGCCGCCTGGTGCAGACACGGCCGGCACGCTCAGGCGATCGGCATCCTCGAGCTACCGCCGCCCGACCCCGCGCCCGAGGGATGGGCCTGGGTGGAGGCGTACCGGCACCGGGCGACGTGGTGTTTATCGTCGCTGCCGTTTCAAGCGGACGCGTTCGGTGAGGGTTTCGCCTGGTTTCCCGGTCGTTCCGGGCTCGTGGTGTGGGGCTGGCCTGCGCTTCTTCGATCCGGGTGGGCGTGCGGGGACCTGTCGTCGCTGCTGATCAGCTTGTTCCTCGGATGGTTGTTACCCACTTTCGGGTCTCGGCTGGATGGTGGGATGGGGCCGCGGAGCAGCGTTCGTTGCGGTGGCGCGGCCTGATGGGATATCAAACGGTGGATTTTGCACATTGATGGAGCATGCAGGTAAGAGCCACGGAATTATGGGTGATCTGTAATATCACTCGCGTATTGCGCGTACTTGCCGCGTCGGCGGGGAGGGTGTGGTGCGCGGCCAGCCGGCCGTCAACGCCCTCGCGTAAGCCCTGCTCACGGCCTGCGGTAGCGGGAGAGGGTTGCGCCCGCACCCTGCAGGGAGAGCCCGTGTGTGTATCCGCTTTCGTGCCCGACGCCGGTGAAACGGCGCGTGCGTGTACTGGCACGCACGAGGCAACGCGCCGGCGCGGTGAACCCTCGGTCAGGGCGCCTTCTCGACGAAGGCCGGCCACCGGGACCTGGCGCCGGTGACTGACGAGGCGAAGGGCCCGCACCGAAGGCGCCTCTGGAAGCGTCGGCGTCGCCTGGATCGTGCGCTTGTGGCGAGGCTTGGATTCTTCGCCACCGGTCCACTTTTCAGCCGTCGACGGCCGGCGGACGCCTATCGCCCCGATGGCGACCGGTACGAGGACCAGGCGGAAGCGGACTGCCCTTGGTGTCGATCACTGCAATGCGCCGAGGAGACGGCCGCCGGCAGTCGGCTAAACGATCCGCCCGCCGCGCCAGAAGGCGATGACCGGTAGCGAACCCGGCACACAGCACACTCGGCCCCGGCGGCGCGGGGCGTGCGAACGAAGCACACGCAGAACGGAGCGAGATCATGCAGACCACCACCGCATCAACCGATCGAGCGTGGGACCATGCCCCGGCGGACGACTTCCTGCTGGCACCGCCCAATCCCGAAGAGCGCATTGCGTGCCGCGTCGATCCTCGCGACCTGCGGCGCCTGAACCTGTACGCAGCGCTGACCGCGGCTGGATTCGCCCCCTGGCCAGGAGACCGGGAAGCGATCGAGAAGCTCAGTACACTGCCCGACAGCGTGCACGAAGCCCTGCACCACTGGCTCAGCTCCGGCAGGTGGCGGTTCACCGCCATCGAGCTGTAGCTCAGGCACCTGCGCAAGCGCCTTAGTCCCCGGCATCGCAGCCGCCGGGGACGGAGAGCGGAACGATTCATCCCATCCTGGCCCGGCTCCGGCGGGCCCCTCTTTTCGGCCTGCTCCGGCGGCGCGTCCTCAGCAGCCCGTGAGTGCCAGACCGAGGTCAGTACCAGCGACTGAACGCAGCAGCACCGGACCCGGCCTCTGCGGCATATCGAATAACCTGGAGGGGCGCGTCGATGAGTTCCGCCGCATCGTCGTCGGGCGTGTCGCCCATCGCGGTCATCCAGTCGGCAATCCGGGAGAGGGCGGTGCCTCGCTGGGCGTCGGACATGATCAGGGCTTCCTCAACCCGAGGCAGAGCGGCCCGAACCTCGTCGGCGGAAAGCAGAAAGTTCCCGAACCAGCCGGGGAGCATCGCCGATCTCTGAGCGCCAAGGCCGTAGTACAGGGCCGCCACTGGATTAGCCTTTCGGGCAGTCGCAACGAAGAGACCAGCGCCAACCGCCTCGGGCATCAACGTCATACTCGCGTCCTGCATCGCATCCGTGGCCGCAGTGGACACGTTGGCGTCCTCGATGAAGTCCGCGAATCGATGGGCGACCGACGTGGGCACCAAGGTTCTGGAAGGACCCTTGGAACGCTGGAAAAACGTCTCTCCATCGCCACCGTTCAACCACCAGGCCAGCGCCTGGCTGAAATTCCGCGGTTTGTCCCAGTCGCCGGGCTGTATGAGAGGGACGTAACGGTTCGGAAGTTCCCGAGCCTCCGCGTCAGGGATGACGCCGACCACCCACGCCCCTGTCGAGCCCACCCTCACCCCTCTCAGCCTGCGGGGCAACTCTATCCGCTTGGTCGACCGGACCGCCGGAAGACGGCGACCTGGTGCTCCTCGGCTGGCTCCCACCTAACTGGTTCCCAGTCCAGGAGACCTGGGCCTGAGGACGCGAGCTCCTCGCCGAGGACCGCCACGAGCGCGTCACCGACGATAACCAGGCTCTACGGTGGCTATCTTGCCTGGCCAATGCCGAGTGGGAACCATGAGAGCAACAGACAGGCCGGGTTCCCGGCAGGCACATGACGCGATGCCGGGCGGCTCGGTACGGGGAGGGGTTGCGCATGTCCGTGCCAGGGAGCGGGTCGGCCGAGCCTGGTGTGGCTCATCGTCTGAGGCGGCATCTGACACGCTTCGAGTCCGCGGCGACGCGGTTCTTTCTCCTTGGAATCTTCGTCGTCGGGCTGACTGCTCAGTTCGTCACACCGCTCGGAGACGCCCTGCAGGGCAAGGCGTTCCTCGGTGGTGCGCTGCTCGGCCTCGTGGCGTACGTGCTGTACGACGCGGTGAAGGATCTGGCCGCACCGCTTCGGCTGCCTGAGCGGTCACAGGTGGGGTCGCGTGAGTTGGGCCGATTCGTGAGCGAGGCCTTCCAGGCCCGGACGGTGGAGATCACCTTTCTCGGCTATACCGGGGAGACGATCTTCGGCGCGCTTCACGGCCGCTTGGAGGAGCTGGTCGACGATCCCGGACGGACCAGGCGTGTCCGCATCAGAGTGCTTGTTCCGGATTTCGGGCAGCCCATGACTGTCCCGTCCAGGGTGGGCCCGAACGGTGAGCCGCTCGACGACCCCGCACTCCGGCGAGTCCAGGAACTGAGGTGCCGGGGGTACGACCGGTCGATGTCCGGGCTCGCGGAGCGGCTCAACAGGTTGGGACGGGTGATGGTGGAGAGCGAGTTCCGCCTCTATCCCGGGATACCGAGGGACAAGGTCTGTATTTTCAACCGGGAGTTGATGCTGCACGGTCTTTACGATGTGGTCGCCCGCTCGATCCAGCACAGCTCGGGCCCTGAGTGCTACGACCCCAGGGGCTACCGAACCGACCTGATCGTCTGGTCCGCGAGGGAGGCAGACGGCACCAGGGCCGCTGTCGCCGCGTGGAACAAGCACCTGGACGGTTTGTGGAGTCTGGCGACGGTGCCACCCTGGCGGCGAGCGACGGCGACGTGAGCAGGGGCTTTTCGCCGGGCAGTGCCGTCGTGGTGGCTCGTTTGGCGAGCCCGCCGCGAGGAGACGGGCTTCACTCAGCCCTGTCCTTGCCGAAAACCTTATCCGCCCAGGTGGGAGGCTGTGGCTCACCTCCGCGGAGCTTCGCGGCTGACGCTCTCGCCGGGATGCTTGCGCTGACGCTGATCAGCACGGCAACGTGATGAGTCGTGCTGCTGCGACTGGCCTACCTCGGTGTGAGGAATGCGCTCGCTCTGTTCCGCCTGCTGCCGATGAGTGATTGGGACAAGGGCGTTGAAATCCTCGCCATGCGGCATCAGATCGCGGTGCTGGAGCGCCCACTGGGTAGGCACAGGCCGCGGTTCGAGGCGGCTGACCGGGCGTTCTTGGCGGCGCTGCTGCACCGCCTCCCGATGGATGTGCTGCGCGGGGTGTGGCTGCTGGTGCGCCCGGAGAGGGTGATGAGCTGGCATCGCGACGTGGTTGTACGGAGGCATGCCGCTCAGTGACGACCCAAGCGCCCGGGCCGGCCGCGGACCGTGCAGTGCGTACGCGCCCTCGTCCTCCGCCTCGCACGCGAGAACAGCAGCTGGGGCTACAGGCGCATACACGGCGAACTGCTCGTCCTGGGCATGAAGGTCGCCGCCTCCACCGTCTGGGAGATCCTGAAGGAGGCCGCATCGATCCAGTGCCCGAGCGTAGTTCCAGTACATGGGCTGACTTCCTGCGCTCCCAGGCCGATGCCCTGCTCGCCTGCGACCTCTTCGAGGCGGTTACCGTCACCGGTGTCAGGCTCACCAGTTGGATTAGCGAAGCGTAGTGAACCTGTGGCAGAGTGCTACGCGCACGCCCGGCGCCCAGGCGACGTCGGGCACCCTCCTCGG
>NZ_JBFAWG010000163.1:0-9007 GCF_040680215.1 Streptomyces sp. NPDC052107 | reverse complement strand
CCCAGAGCGCCCAGACCTACACCGTCCACGCCGAGATCACGTTCTTCGAGAACGGCCTTGCGTCCCGCTCACGACGCTAAACGCAGCGGTGTTGTAGTACAGGGGCTGCCGCCTGGGTCGAGGTGCCGACCGGTGATCTGATCGCCTACCTGCGCGCTGCCTTGAGCCAAGAGTGATCTCGACAGCTCGATGAAGTCGAGACCCCGCCTGGGACTACCTGGCGGGGTTTCTTCATGCTGACCTCAACCGACCGATGGGCCGGGACACGCCGGTCGGGAAAGCGGTCGAGTACAAGTGGGTGGTCCGCGGCGACCAAGTGATCAAGAGCGAGGTCGAGACCAACTGGGTCATCGTGCAGCTGAAGTACATCGGCAAGGACAGGGCACACCCGCACGGCAAATGGGTCGTGTACACGTCCTACTTGGAGGGGTGATGATGCCGGACGAAGCCCAAGCCGAACACGAGGACGCCGCCGACAACGGCTTCCGGGAAGGCATCTACGTGACCGACGTCGGGCTGACCTGGGTGGCCTCACGGTGGGACCTACCCCGTGCGCTGTCCCCCGAGGACGCCCGGCGCTACCTGCCGGAAAGCGGTCCCGTGCCGATGTGGCTCCACTTCGAGGAAAGCGCCGTAGAGCAGTTCGACCGGTCGAAGGCTGCACGACTGGGCCAGGACGTTCAGCGGCTCCTGCGCTCCCCGCTGCCGGACAAGACGATCCGCACGGTGTGGCTCGGGGCCACCCACGGCACTTCCGACCCGGCCGAGTACGGCATGAGTGCTCGTGCCTGGCTGGAGCGGATCGAGCAGGCATGGTTGGCCCGCGTGCACCGGGACGACCCGGCATTTGTGCCTTTATCGCTACAGCCAGTGGTGGACGAAGAGCGGTGCCAGACAGTTGTCCAGGTGATCCGCCCGGTCACTGAGCGGCTCAGCCATGCGGCCGAGAAGCCCTTGTACGGAATTCCGGTGACCGGTCTCGTCCCGGCGCTGGAGAGGGTGGCCACCGAGGCGTGCGCGACCTCGGCTACCGGCTGTTCCTTCGCGCTGTGAAGGCGTACTTCTGCCGGTGCCGGAAGACACGGAGCTGTACGACAGCGTCGTCGCCCTCGCGGAGCGATTCGGGTATCCGGAGGAGCTCGTGCGGGACGGTCTCATCGACCTGGCGGACTGACGGACGAGGGTCCGGGCTGGAACCTCAGCGCGTTGATGGCGGAGTACGGACGGCCGTTCGCCGGGCCCGGCGAGGGACGACGGCCGACCTTGACGTGGCCCCGGGAGATCCCCATCGAGGGCGAGCCCGCCGACGTGACCGCGATCGCGGCGGCCTACGCGGACTGGCCGACGACGAGCGATGGGCCCAAGATGTTTCTCAAGGCCGAGCCCGGTGCGATCCTCGTCGGCGACTGGTTGCTTCGTCCGCGGGTGGCCGGCGCAGACCGAGGTGACGGTCGCGGGGGATGCGCTTCGTCCAGGAAGACTCGCCGGACGGGACCGGGCACGCCCTCGCCGACTGGAGGGGGACCCTGGGCTGATGCCTGCCCCGCTTCACGGCGCCGAGCGTTGCCTCACACGAACCGATTGGACGGCCAGCATGGCGATCATCTCGCGCGGTTTCCACGGCCGAAGGCCGCCCGCGGGCAGAAGGCTGCCACCCGGACAGTACGAGACCACCGGCTTTCCGGTCCTCTCGGCCGGGCCCACGCCGCGAATCAGCACAGACGAGTGGGAACTGTCCGTGACCACGGAGACCGGGAGTCGGCACAACTGGGACTGGGCCGCCCTCATGAAGCTGCCGTCGCAGACTCCGACGGCAGACCTCCACTGCGTGACCAAGTGGTCGAAGTTCGGCACCCGGTGGCAGGGGGTGTCTTTGGACGTCCTGCTCGCCGATGTCGAGACGGCTGCCGAGTACGTCCTCGTCGCCTCCTACGGGGGCTATACCACAAACCTCCCGCTGGAGGATCTTCTGGACGGCAAGGCCTGGATCGCGTACGGCTACGACGGCCGGCCGCTCGCCCCCGAGCATGGCGGTCCGGCCCGACTGCTCGTCCCGCACCTCTACCTCTGGAAGTCCGCGAAGTGGGTGCGCCAACTGGAGTTGCGGGAGAACGACACCCCGGGGTTCTGGGAGAGCGCCGGCTACCACAATTACGGAGACCCGTGGCAAGAACAGCGGTATCGAGGAGACTAGGCGACCGGCTCCGATGGAGGGCCGCCGAAGTGACAGAACGTCGCGCTGAGTCCGCGACGGCCGTCACACTGGTGCTGGAGGTGCCGGAATGGCCCGGCCATCTGGCGGGCCAGCATGTGGATGTCCGGCTGACCGCCGAAGACGGCTATAGCACACAGCGCAGCTACTCCATCGCGTCGGCCCCGGACGGAACGCGCCTGGAGCTGACAGTACAACGAGTTGTCGGGGGCGAGGTCTCGCCCTACCTGGCCGACGAGCTCATGCCCGGCGACCAGCTGGAGCTCCGGGGACCGGTCGGAGGCTGGTTCGTCTGGCAGTCGGAACAGCAAGAACCGGTCCTGCTCGTGGCCGGCGGCTCCGGGCTGGTGCCGCTGATGTGCATGATCCGCACGCGGCATGCAGTCGGCAGCCGGGTCCCCTTCCGGGCGCTCTACTCGCTGCGATCGCCGGCCGAGCTGCTGTACGGGCCGGAGATCCGCCAAGGAACACCAGGGGTCGACATCACGCGCATCTACACCCGGCAAGCGCCACAGCAGTCCGTACGCCCCCCGGGCCGCATCACACCCGACGACCTGGCACACCATGGATGGCCACCGGACCTCCGGCCCACCTGCTACGTCTGCGGGCCCACGGCATTCGTCGAGAAGGCGGCTGCCTACCTGGTGCTCCTCGGGCACGACCCCGAGCGTGTCCGCACAGAACGCTTCGGCGGAGGAGAAGACTGAGATGACGGCAGGCACACCGGCGGACACCGGAATCCCGCGCGGCGAAGAGGGCGGGTACATGGACGGCAACGCGCTGGCCGGCCCCCTCACCGAGCTCTTCGCGGTCGACCTGACGGTAGCGACCAGCCAGTGCGCGCACTGCGGCAACACAGGGCCCCTCGCACGCCTGCTCGTATACGGCCAGGCACCAGGACTGGTAGCCCGCTGCCAGGGGTGCGGACACGTCATGCTGCGTCTGGTACGCGCGCCACAGACGGTCTGGCTCGACATGAGCGGTATCACAGTGCTGTCGATCCCCGTGGGCGCCGACTGAGCCGCCGGCGGCTTCACCGGCGAGCAACGCCCCCCGGCCCGGCGAGGAGACCACGAGCACGCAACCGGCGGCGCCCGCCACACAGCCAGGCCGGAGGCTGCTCAAAACGGCATGGCCACACCATGAGGTGTGTTGCTGCCCGACGGGGCACCGAGACGGCCGTGTCACTCTTCGCAGGTGCCGTTTCCGCGTGAGTCCAGGAGTCACTGACGGGGCTCTTGCAGGTCACGTCCGTTGCAATGGTGTATCGGCGGCCACTCGGTGATCTCCTCTTCAAGGCAGTGCGGTCAGTTCGTCGGGCAGGACGGTCTCGCCGGTTTACGACTCGATCAGGTGCCAGGCGCGCCTCGGCGAGCAGCTCGCGACTCATGGCCACCACCACGCCCACGAACCGGATCGCGGCCGTGCGGTCGGCCGACGCCATCGAGCAGCCGGGGCCCTTGCCCGGCTGGCAGCCCACGAGCCGCTCGGGGACCGTCCGGCTTCGGGCCGGGCGCTCATGAACGCTCGTAAGGGGCGGAGCCCGGCCAAGCGAGTGCTACACCCGACAGACCGCGAAGAGCCGCCGCAGGACGCCGGTGCTGCCCGATGCGGAGCACGCGCTGAACCTTGCACAGAACCGGGGAACGCGGCTGTGCACGCTGCACAGGCACGAGCCGACGCCGATGCCGAACGGGTCCGGGCACATCACCGACTCCTGACCCGCCGTGGCGCCGGGCCTGCAGAGCCGCCCCGGCCACAGGCCCAGCCTGCGGCCGGGCCTGTGGCCGGGCCCGCGTCAGGGCGTGTCGCCGGAGCAGTACAAGCCGCACGCGAGGAGAGGTGCGGGCGCCGGACAGTCGAGTCCCCCAGAACCGAGCGGGCGCGCCGATCGCGCACCCGCTCAGTTCGTCACATGTGGGTGAAGATCTTCTCGGCGTCGAAGCGCGAGACCGGCTGGCGAGAGACGCGCGTCTCGTCCGGGTACCCGAGCACGACGAGCAGCGTCGTGGTGAAGTCGGTGTCCGTGAGGCCGAACGCCTCGTCGATCGTCGCGCGGTCGAACCCTTCCAGCGGGGTGGCGTCGACTCCGATAGAAGCGGCGGCCATCATGGTCGCGCCGACCACGAGGTACGTGTTCTTCTCCAGCCAGTGGAGCACGTCACCGCCATAGTTCTCCGACTGGATCTCCACGAAGTGGGACGCTCCAGCCTCCCATCCCTTCTGGATCTCCGGGTCCGCGAAGCGACCGTCCGCGCGCTCCTTCGCGAAGATCTCCTGCAAGTGCTCGTCGGGAATCGTCTTGCGGGTCGTGAACACGATCGCGTGCGACGCGTTCCGTACCTTCTCCGCGTTGTCCGCGAAGCGGCCGACGAGAGCGTCCGCAAGCTTGTCCTTGCCGGCCTGCGACTCCAGCACATGGAAGTGGTTCGGCTGGATGTTGATCGTCGTCGGCGAGGTGCGTAGGTAGCGCAGCAGGAGCTGGAAGGTCTCCTCCGGGATCTTTTTGTTCGGGTCGAAGCAGCGGGTGAGGTGCTTGGTGATCAGATTCTCGAGATCCATGCTTGGCTTTCGTTTCGTTGTCGGAGAGATCGGGCCAGGAGGCGGTTTCTGGGCGTTGGACTCACGTCAGTACGTGGTGAACATCGCTTTCATCGGGGCGACCTCCGTGCCAGTTGACTCGGTCGCGACGTCGCTGGTTACGCGCCCGCACCGGGGATGTCGACGACGGTGTCGTTGACGTTGTTGAGGTAGTTCGTGAGCAGCGTGACGACCACGACGGTGACGATCGCCTGGATCTCGGGGTCCGTGTATCCGGCCTCGCGGACCGCGGCGATGTCCTCGTCGCCCACCTGGCCGCGGGTCTCGATCACCTGCTGGGAGAAGCGAGCGACGGCGGCACGCTTGGGATCGGTGGAGCCGCCGGTGCGGGCCAGCTCGATCTCCTCGGTGGACATGCCTCCAAGGTTCGCGGAGATGAATCCGTGCAGCGCCGAGCAGTAGTCGCAGTTGTTGGAGTGGGACGTGGCCAGCGCGATCGTGTGGCGGGTCTTCGCGTCGAGGAGCTTCGCGATGCTGCCCTGCAGGCCCATCACGATCTCGAGGACGGTCGGGTTGGCGGCGAGCGTGGTGAACATGGCAGGAGCGAAGCCGAACTGCTTGGCGATGGCGTCGAGCGTGCCCTGCGTCTTGGCGTCGATGTCGGTGAGCTCGGGCGTGGTGAGACGAGACATGGTGGTGGTCCTCGGGTCGGTATCAGTCTGGGCTATTCAGCCCACTCGCAGTGAACACATGCACAGAGTGGGTTGTCAAGCCCAATCCATGCTCGGATTGGGGTGCTGAGCACAATCTGCGGGGTAGGTCGGTGACATGCAGATGAACGATGGATCGCGTAGTCTTCGCGGGCTCACGGGCCAGGGGCTGGCGACGCGAGGTCGCATCCTCGAGGACGCCACGGACTTGATTTACACGCGGGGGTCCACGCGACGAACAACGAGCTGATGCGAAGAGCAGCGGGGGTCAGCGGCTCGCAGCTGAGCCACTACTTCACGAACAAGGAGAGCCTGGTGCGCGCCGTCAGCGACTGGCAGGCCGAGAGCGTGCTCGGCTTCCACCGAAGCGAACGGTTCGCCGACTTCGACACGATCGAGGCGTACCAGGAGTGGGCGGACTTCTTCGTCGTCTCCGGTCGCCCGTTCGAGAACGGCTGTAGCCTCGGATCCCTCGCGAGCGAGATCGTCAAGATCGATCTGGATGTCCGCGACGACCTCGCCCGCGTCTTCGCCGAATGGCGAGACATCTTCCGAGCGGGACTCGAGCGGATGCAATATGACGGACGACTCGACGAGTCGGCGGATCCGGCGCGGCTCGCACACATGCTGATCGCCGCCTACCAGGGAGGCAGCCTGCTAGCGCAGATCGCCCGCGACGCAGCGCCATTGCGTAACGCGCTGTATGCCGCGGTCGAGCATCTTCGCGCGTACACAACGTCAGACGACGTCGTGTGAACCTGATACGAAGCCCGGGCCTCTTGTTCCGGAGCCTGAACGTCGCGTGACGGGATCGGTAAGACCTTGGCGTCGGTAGACGCTAACGAACTTGCGTGGCAGCGCAGCAGGCCTGACGACCCGTCGTCGGTTGTCAGGCCGTTGATCCCGTGTGGATTACCGGCTCTTCGCCGATCCGGTGGGGATCATGGCGTGAGTCCGCCCGCGGCTAGTGCTGGATTCCTCAAAGGATGTACACATATCGGCGGCGTAACCGCCTGGTGGGCGGGGCGGGTCTGCCCCATATCCAGGGGCGGGCGCGGGCGTTGAGCTGGGATGTCGCCTGGCGGGTGGGTTGCTCGATCTCGGGTGGTCCGGCGAAGGACTGGCCGGCGAGGGCGGCGTTGCGGAAGATGGGCCGTCCAAGGACCTGCCCGGCGGTACGGTCGGCTACATCGACCCGTCCGGGCTGGCCGGGCTCAGGATCGACGTCGTCGAGTTCGCAGGGGTCGACCCGCTCCGGCACTGGCGTGAGACCGAAGAGGCCCAGACGCGTCGCGGCAACCCAGGCTATGAGCGGGTCAGGATGGCTCAGTTCGTCGTCTCGGGGCCCTGACGTTCGTGGGCCTCCTGGCGGGCTTCACCGTGCGTCAGGAGGGGCCCGGGAGCCGGGCATGGGGCTATGCGGTGAGGCGGACGAGGTGCTTGTAGCAGCAGATGGCTGCGGCGAGTCCGGGAAGGCCGGGTAGTTACGGGGATCGCTCTCGTAGCGAGGACTCAAGCGACGGTAGCCGGAGAGCCGCGACATCGTCTGCTCAATGACCCAGCCCGGCGGCCCAATCGTTCGCTGGATTCGATGCCTTGCGGGCGATGCGTACTCCGATCCGCTTCCATCGGAGCCATCTGCGCAGGACGACAGGGTCGTAGGCGGGCGCCGCCGGGCTGGCCACCATCGCCACCCGACCGCGAGGCGACCATCGGCCCACGTTCGGCGGACGCGGTTTCTTGGCGACCCCCGAGTAGCCGGCGCCGGCCACCGTTATGAAGCTGGAACAGCCGTGACCGACCGCATCGCCGGCATCAATCCGACGGCGAGACCACGCTGTACGCCGACACCGACATGGACCGCCCCGGCACCGAACACAACCTGGATCACCACGCCTGAGGGACTGGCCCGAGCCCAGGGACAGGGAAAGGCCAGGACACCCGCTGCCGTTCCGGCCCGACAGGGGAAGGAGCCGTCAGCGCGTCGGCGGGCACGCGGACGTGCGGCTGACTTCCCGTCGGGAAGGCGCGGCGGGTGTCCCGGGTCGGCCGGATGGGCACCGAACCGCGCCTCGACGAGGGCCCACCCGTGAGCCATCGCACAGCCCCCCGCGCCGGTGCCTTCCCGTCGGAGCCGGCTCGCCGGCGCGGCGGGCACTTCGGCCAGGGAACCCGTGCTGAACGGCTATGCCTGCGCGCTCGGTTGCCGGGCCTCGAAGCGTGGAGGACGGCCGTGTCACGGGCCGCCGGAACCACGTGTCGCAGCGGGGCGAGTAACGTGCGAGGACAAGACCGCCATGAGCTAACGCCTGGTCATCAGATCCGTCATCGGCAGGACGCCGCCCTCGGTGTCACCGGAGTACCGCAGGTGGCCGAGGCGCCAGTTGTCCTGGACGGTGCGCAACAGGGAGTAGTGGTTGTACGGCGTGTGGCTCACGGCACCGCGCGGACCGCGGCTGGTGATGACCACGGCCGGGCTCAGACCGCCGCCGTAGGGACCACCGGGCCAGTTCGATGGGGTGGTGGAGCCGGGGTAGTCCGGGTTGAGGCGGACGTCGTGCAGCGGCACGTACGGGGAGTCGCAGCAGCCATCGGCGCTTTCGTATCCGCCGTTGTCCTCGCCGCCGATCCAGTCGTTCTCGTCGGCGACGATGAAGATCGCACTGTTCTCCTTCCAGGCCGCAGAGTGCGTGATCGTATCGACGGCTTGCTGGACCCAGACGTCGGACTTCCCCTTGAGGGCCTGGTCGTTTGCGTCGCCCGGGGACCCGGCGTACGGGCAGGGCGTCTCGGGGTGACCGGGTACCGCGACGTTCACTCCGCCGTGCATGTCGTTGCACTGGTTCGGTGTGAGCCATGCGAAGTCCGGGATGTCACCGCTCGCCAGATCTGCGGCGAGCGCGCTGTAAGGCTTCACCGCTGCCATCCGGGCCGGGTTTTCGGCGATGTCGTTGAAGAGCACGAAGGGGTTGTGCTTGCGCGCGTACAGATGGACCTGGCTGCCGTTCACCACGGGGCCGAAGCGGGCCTGCTTGTCCGTCGGCAGGTCCTCCATGTACGCCGCCCAGGTCCTGCCGTGTTCCTCCAACTGGTCCACAACGTTGCGGGCGGTGAGGCGAGTGACGTTCTCGTCCTCGTCGTCCTGGATGCCGAAGGTGTCACCGGCCGTCGCCGCCAGGTAGTTGGGCATGCTCGGGTGGGTGACCCCGAAGTAGTGGTCGGCCATCCCATATGTGCGGGCGAGCCGGGTGATACGGGGGGCGTCCGGATCACCGATGACGCCGTCCTTCGAGTGATTCTCCAACATGATCACGAAGATGTGGTCGAGGCGGCCCCTGCCCTCATCGTGCGGGCGAGGAGCGGCGTCAGCCACTCCGGACGCCGCACCCGCCAGCAGTGCCGCACAAACCGCCCCGACAAGGCGTTTCGCCTTCCGCATCGGCAAGTCCTGCGGGGCTCGGAAAGTCATCGCTGCAGCTCACGCGGCATATCTGTACTCGTTGATGACTCCGCCGAGGACGCGGGTGCGTAGGAGCCTTTGTGT
>NZ_JBFAWG010000162.1:0-9136 GCF_040680215.1 Streptomyces sp. NPDC052107 | reverse complement strand
TCGCTCCACCGCCGGCATCGCGCGGTGGAGTTCAAGAAGTTCCTGGCCAAGCTGGACAAGGAGGTCCCTGACCATCTCGACGTCCACCTGATCTGCGACAACTATGCCACCCACAAGACGCCCGCTATCCAGAAGTGGCTGCTGGCTCATCCCCGGTTCCACATGCATTTCACCCCGACCAGCTCGTCCTGGCTCAACCAAGTGGAGCGCTGGTTCGCGCTCCTGACGGACAAGCAGATACGGCGTGGCGTCCACAGGAGCGTCCAAGCCCTGGAGAAGGACATCCGGGCCTGGATCGCCGACTGGAACGACAACCCCAGGCCCTTCGTGTGGACGAAGACCGCTGACGAGATCTTCGAACGCCTCACCGGATATCTGAACCGAATCAAAGACTCAGGACACTAGCGCAGCGATCAAGAAGTGTCACGCGCTGACGGACTCCCCGAGTTCAACCTGGGAGGACATCCTCCACATCATCGGCTCCGTCCACACCGGCGCGGTGCGCGCGTACGACGTCATCCGCACGCTGTCCCGGTATGGCCGCCCGACCCCGCTCGGCGACGCGATCGCGCATTACGGGCGGATCTCCAAGACCCTGCACATCCTGCGCCTGGCCGACGAGCCCGGCTACCGCAGGCAGATCAAGAGCCAGGCCAACCTCCAGGAGGGCCGCCACTCGCTGGCCCGGAGGATCTTCCACGGAAAGTAGGGACAGCTCTACCAGCGCTACCAGGACGGCATGGAGGAACACCCGCTACATGGACGCGGCGGTCAACCAGCTGCGCGCGGACGGCTTCGACGTCCGCGACCAGGACGTCGCCCGCCTCTCCCCGTTCGTCCGCCACCACATCAATGTGCTGGGCCGGTACTCCTTCCAGCTCTCCGAACTGCCCGGCGGCCTGCGGCCCCTACACGACAAGGACGACGCGGATGGCTCGTGATCAGGGCCCGGGGCGATCTCGCGGATGACGGAACCCACGGCGCGGGCGTTCTGGCTGCGACGCCGGGACGGCGCGTGTTCGTCAGGGCGCCCTTGGGTGCGGGTCGTCCGCCCGTCTGTCGTGCGCTGTGCCGGCGGACTCGGTGTGTGAGAGTGCGGCGAGGAGCCGCAGTTTCTCGTCGCTGTCACTGTCCTTGTCGGGGTAGTAGACGACGAGGATGACGTCATCGATGGGGAGTTTGTCTCGGTGGAGGCGTAGTTCACCGACGACGGGGTGGTGGAGCGTGGCGGTGCCTCCGTCGAGACTGCGGACGTCGTGGCGGGCCCACAGGGTGCGGAACCGCTGGCTGGACAGTGCGAGTTCTCCGACGAGTTCGACGAACCGAGGGTTGTCGGTGTCGTCCCCGATAGTGGTGCGAAGCGCGGCGATGAAGTCGGCGGTGGCTTTGGTCCAGTCCTGGTGGAAGGCTTGTTCCTCGGGATCGAGGAGGAGGGAACGAAGTCGGTTCTGTCCGGGCCGCAGGCGGGGGGAGAGCGCGACGGCCATGGGGTTGGAGGCCAGCACGTCGAACGCGCGCCCTTCGACGAACGCGGGGATCTGAAGGTGGGCGAGCAGCTCGTGCACTCGCGCCGGTACGTGCTCGGGCCGCTTGCGGCGCGGCGCCCTGGGGCGTGCCGCAGCCAGGCCGAGCAGATACGTCCGCTCGATGTCGTCGAGCTGCAGGACGCGCGCGAGTGCTTCGAGGACCTGAGGCGAGGGGTTCTTGTCACGGCCCCGTTCCAGGCGCAGGTAGTAGTCGGGACTGATTCCGGCGAGCAGGGCGACTTCCTCACGGCGCAGGCCGGGCACGCGGCGGTTTCCGCCGGGCGGGAGTCCTGCCTGCGCTGGGGAGACCAGCTCACGCCGGGCACGAAGGTAGCTGCCAAGCCGGTTGCCGGATTCCTCATCCTTCATACGGACACCGTAATGCGGTGCATGTGTCTCAGAGGGGGCCCTGGCAGGACCAGGGAAGACGAGGGCTCTGCCATACCCAGCGGATTCCGTCAAGACTGCGGTGACATCGTTTGAGAAGGACAGAGAACATCACTGTCTGCGCCGCGGGCCTGAACGCCGTCGGCGCACTGGACTGAAGGGAAGATCCCGTGGATCTCTCCAACCGCACCGTTCTTATCGTCGGCGGAACCTCGGGTATCGGGCGAGAGCTGGCCCGCCGGTTCGCCGCGGCGGGCAGCACCGTGGCCGTCGCCGGCCGGAGCCCGGAGGCACTCTCGGAACTCGCCGAAGAAGGTTTCGGCACGTTCGGTATCGACGTCACCGACAGTACCTCCGTCACGTCTGTCCGTGACGCTGTGCTAGCCCGGTACCCCGAGTTGGACACCGTGGTGACCATGTCGGGCGTCATGTTCCTGGAGGACCTGCGCGACCCCGCGCACTTCGAGGCGGCACAGACGACGATCGACACCAACCTGGTCGGCACCATCCGGGTCATCGACGCCTTCACCCCCCGCCTGGTCCGGCGGGGCGCCGGCACCTTCATCACCGTCACCTCCGGCATCGCCTTCCTGCCCTTCCCGCCCATGCCCACCTACGCCGCCTCGAAGGCCGCAGTGCACGCCTACTCCGAGGCACTGCGGGCGCAGCTCGACGGCACCGGTGTCGGCGTCGTCGAGCTCGTCCCCCCGGCCGTCGCCACAGCAGGCCAGGAAAAGGTGAACCCGCACGCGCTGCCGCTCGACGACTTCGCCACCGAGGTCATGCGCTTGCTCTCGCAGGACCCCACCCCTCACGAAATCCTCGTGGAGGGCGTCCTCGTGCACCGCTGGGCCGAGCGCGACGGCACCTACGACGACCTCGTCGCACAGCGCTCCCAGGCCCTGGCCATGCTCCCCGGCCGCGAAGGCTGACACCCCCACCGGCGGCCTCCTCGCTCATCGCCCCCCCGGCGGCCAACGAGCAGCCACGCGCCCTGGACACGAACCCCGCCCCCGCGGCCCACCCTGTCGGGTGGCGACGGTTCAGCGGCGAACGTCTCCAGAGGCGAGCAGGCCGGTGAGTTCGGCGATCGCCTCCGAGGAGGGCTTGAAGTAGCGGCGGACCTTCTCCGGCTTCTTGTGCCTCGACTTCGCCATCAGCATCAGCAGGGAGGCACCCTGCTCGCCGAGGCGGGTCAGGGCGGAGTGACGGTACTCGTGCAGGTCCCAGCCCGTGCCCAGGCCGCGCAGTGCGGTGTGCTCGTCCAGCAGCGCGCGGGCCTGCCCGTACGACAGGCGCGCCAGGCCGGTGTCCGGGCAGACGTCGCGGGGGCTGACGACCTTGCCCGGACCTGGGCGGCGGTGGGTGACGAACACCGGCCCACGGGTGCGGCCCTTGAGGAGCCGGGGCAGGAGCCGGGCGGTGCCGGCGTCCCAGGACACAGCCTCCAGCACGAAGTCCTCGCGAGCCTGGCCCCCGCGGCGGGCCTTGGTCCGGGCGCCCTTCGCCTTGACCGGGCAGCGGCGCCCGGCGAAGTCCAGATCCCCAATGTTCACGCCAAGGATCTCCTCCGCACGTCCGGCGGTCTCGTACAGCTCCGCCACAGCGACTTCTCCCGCAGGTGCACCTCGCGCCGTGCGATCAACCGGTCGATGGCCATCTTCGAGCGGGCGCGGGTCTCGGAGTCCGGCACCGTCAGCCGCTTCGCCCAGGCCGGGACCATCGGACCCTCGCAGACTGTCGGGTGCGGTCATCGTGCTGATCTCCTTCGAGCCTTCGACATCTCGAACATCAGCCGGTGGCCGTTCTTGTATCCGGACACTCACTCCGACGCCGGGACGAACGCCCGGACCAGGTGGGAGCCCGTACACCACTTCTCAGGACGCAACCTTCGCGCGTGGCGTTGTCACTGGTGTTCTCTGTCAAGTTCTTCTGTTCACGACAGTGAGCACAATGAGATAGGCCGGTTCTGGGTGTTGTGTCTCCTGCGGGCAGTGAGCGCTCGGCCTGGGGTGGGAGTCTCGCCAGTCACGTGCAGCATGCGGTGCACGGAGTCAGCGAGCGAGTGACATCATGCACGGAATGACGACGCACCCGTTTCATGACGTGACGCACGTTGCGACGCTCGGAGCCGCTCTCGACCGGTTGGGCACCGTGTTCCAGAAGTTCGAAGAGCGGGACTCTGACTGTATCTCATACGGACTGCTGGCATCAGGGCAACGTTGGTTCGTGAAAGGCGCGTCGACGCCGCAGGGGATCTCCTCCCTGCGTCGGGCAGTGTCGTTTCACCAAAACGTCTCACACTCGGCCATCGTGCACCTGATGTATTCCTTCACCACCGACGATGGCCTTGTGCTGGTGTACCCATGGTTGAGCGGTGAGGTTCTCTACCACCCGACCCTCTCACGCCATGGAGGTCGGGCAGCTCCGGACAGCCCGATGGCGCGGTTCAGGGCCCAGCCGCTTCCTCGAATTCACGCCGCGCTGGAATCCATCCTCTCTGCCCACTTGGTCGTGGAGGAAGCCGGATTTGTTGCGGTCGACCTCTATGACGGATGCATGTTGTACGACTTCGACGAGCACCGCATGATGCTGTGCGACTTGGACGAATACCGGGCAGGCCCCTTCGTCCTGAACGCGGACCGGTTGCCCGGGTCGACGCGCTATATGGCACCGGAGGAGTTCGCGCGCGGATCGCTGATCGACATCCGGACAACCGTGTTCGCTCTGGGCCGGGCGCTCCGCCTCCTCTTGGACGCTGGCGACGAGGAGAAGCAATGGCGCGGGACACCTGAGCAGCTGGAGGTCGTCAGGACAGCGACTGCCACCTCCCCAGGGCGCCGGTTTCCGTCCGTCCGCTCGCTTGTCGACGCCTGGCAGGCAGCGGCCTGAGCTCGGAGTGGGCCCTGCGCGCGGGACTGCGACCACGGCGTGCATGCTCTCGTCTGACCGCACGGGCGGCCGGTTCGGTGCCGGACCCCTGAGGTCAGGCCGCGGCCTCGACCAGCCGCTTCATGCCAGGCTGGTCGGTCACGCAGCCCACCAGTCCGAGCGTCCGGGCCAGCGACAGATCGCGCTCGTCGTTGACGGTCCAGGCCATCACGTCGATGTCGGCGGCGCCGCACTTCTCCACGATGGCCCGGTTCAGCTGGCACAGCTCCACGCTGACCAGAGTGGAACCGACCTTCTGGGCGCGGCCGACGAAGGTGTCGCGGTGCGCGCTGGGGCCTGCCACCAGCACGGTGCGGGCCCGCGGCAGCAGCTTGCGGATCTCGATCAGCGCCGCGTCGTGGAACGACAGCACAGAAACCCGGTCCAGCAGGTCCCGGTCGGTGAGCACCTTGGCCAGCGACCGGGCGGCTGCCACCTCCTTGATCTCCGCCTGGATCGGCAGCGTCGGCCCGACGGCGTCCAGCACCTCCCCGAACGTGGGGATGCGCTCGCCGAGGCCGGCGTCGAGCTCCTTGAGCTTCCGCAGCTCCTGGTCGGCGATCGGACCGGAGCCGTCCGTCGTGCGGTCCAGGGTCTCGTCGTGCATGACGACCAGCTCGCCGTCCTTGCTCAGGTGCAGGTCCAGTTCGATGCCGTCCAGCCCCTCGCGTTCGGCCCGCAGGAAGGAGCGCAGGGTGTTCTCCGGCTCGGCGGCCATGACGCCGCGGTGGCCGATGGTGAAGAAAGACACTCGGTTGCCGTCCTTGGGTGTGGTGGTGCGGGGCAGCCGCACGAGTGCCGTCCCCCCGCCGGCGGGCGGCGGGCGACCGCCCGTCGGAGCCCCCAAGCCTAATGGGCCGGGTGGGCCGGATCAGGGTGAGGCAGGGCGCACGCGCAAGGGGCGCCGCTCCGCAAGGTGGCACCCCTTTCTGACCTGCACGCGTGCGTCTCCCAGGCGTTGCCTTCGTCAGGGCTGCCCAACCGGAAGCTCGACGTGTCAGCTGCACGATGACTGGCTGCATGCCGGTATGCGAGCCGCATCAGCGGCACAGCTCCATGATCGTGTCGTCAAAGTCTGCACACTCGCGCGCCGCCGCCTGCCCGATGACAGCAGTGGCCGACTGCTGCCGGTTGGCTGCGAATCGTTCCGCGAGGGCCGCCAGTTCCGGCTTGTGGCGCGGGGTCCAGCCTGGCTCGTGCGAGGTGGTCGCTTCCCGAGAGCCGAAGCCGCCAGCCAGCAGCCGCAGGAAGAGGACGAGCCGGCACACCCTCCGGCGGGATTGGCTGTCTCGATCTTCTGGAGAAACTTCTGGTAGAAGGCGCTGCTGCGGGAGGAGGCGGTCATGGTGATTTCAAGTCGGTCGCGCACCCGCAGGGCGCCGTAGACCCCGGTCTTCTCCGGCCCGCGGCCGTGGTCGACCTCGGATTTGATGCCGTGGCCGTCCGGCGTCCAGCCCGGCGTCGGCGGGAAGGTGCGGGGGATCACCGGTCCCAGCTCGTCGGCGCAGACGATCGTCACGCCTTCGGGCGGGCAGGTGTGGAGCTCGATGATCCTCGTCCTTCTCCCTCGAACTCTGGGTCCTTCGAGCGGGTCCAAGACCGGGTGCGGCGCCAGCGCACCCCCTCGGCCAGCAGGATTCGGTGGACCTGACTGCGACCAATCTGGATGCCCAGCCGCATCGCCTCAGTGGCCAGCGCGTCGAGGGGGCACTGCGGTGGTCCGGCCTCGTCCGCGGCGGCGAGGTCGCCGGCCGCGTGCACCGTCAGCCGGCCCGGTGCCGGCTGTCTGACCAGGCCGATGATCTGGGAGGGTTCCGCCTCAGAGATCCGTCGCATGCGGCCCTGACCGCCCCCTCGGCATCCAAGGACGAGAAACCGCCACCGCGCCGAACTCGGGCCGACAAGTGGGCCACCAACTGCGCCGCCGCCAAGCAGTTCTACGAGCGTGAAGGACACCTCCGCGTGCCGAGGAAGCACGTCGAACGGATCGTCGTCAGCGGTGAGGACGGCGAGGACCCGGAGGAACGGGAGTTTCGGCTCGGAGCATGGATCAGCAACCAGCGCTCGCGGGCCGCGAGCCTCTCGGCGGAACGCGTCGAACAGCTGTCGGTCATCGGCATGCGATGGTCCTGATGACGCCGACGGGCCGCACCGATCTTCGGTGCGGCCCGCTGTCGTGTCCGGTCGGTGTTGTTACAGCAGGTCTGTGAGGTGTCAGGCCGTGCGTGCCGCGTGAGCCCAGTGGAAGGTTCAGGCTGGATGTGGCGCTCGTCGGCCTTGGCCAGGCCGTGCGAGCCTTGAGCGATGTGGCTGGTCCTCGCTCTGCGCGGCCGGCAGAGCGCGCGATGCACCCGCCGGACCGTTCCGCCAGCGCGTTGGAGCGGACATGTACAGCACCCGGTTGGTCAGCCGGCGCGCGTCCTACCTGCTCCTGCGGTATCGGTTTGTCCGCCCTGGCGCGGTAGGTGGCGTGCACCTGTGAACGTGCTTCTGTGGCGGGGCCTATGGGCAGCCTCACTTCGATTGCCTGTCGTTCGCAGCCTCTGGAGAGAAATGACAGATCCGAACGCGACACGGCCCGCGACCTCCGAGCCAGGTTCTTCGACTGCCGACGGCGGCAGTGCCGAAGAACTGACGCCGCGGGAGGAACGGCTCCACAAGGCCGCCCAGGACTTCTCCCTGGAACGCTACAAGTACATCCTCCAGCAGATCCACGCCGTCAATGAGAACGTCTACAAGTTCCTCGCCATCTACCAGGCGCTCGCCACCACCGCTGTCGGTGCAGCAGTAGCCCTGTTCGTCAGCTACCGGCAGTGGGGCGTGGCGCCGGCGGTGGCACGTACGGGAGTGATCGGCCTTCTGTTACTCGAAACGGTCGTAGCGGTCTTCACCGAGATCCTGATCTTCATCGGCATACTGAACTGGCTCGACTACCGCAGCGAGGAATGCGAGTTGACCGATCGCGCCGTCCATCCGGGGTTCCGGAAGCAACCACGCCCGGGTAACTTCTTTCGCTGGTACGAGACCTACATCATGGCTTTCATCGTGGTGTCGACCCTCTTCATGTGGACGTACGCCGTGGTGTTTATGCTTCCGATGATCAGGTGATCCCTGTGATCCGGCTGTTCACGCTGAGAGGAGCGCAACCGATGGATGAGACGGTCGCCGTCGCCGGGCGCGACTTCATCGGCGTCGGTGTCGGTGCCCTGGTCTTCGACGACGCAGGACGTGTCTTCATGGCACAGCGCGGTCGCCGAGCCAAGAACGAGGCGGGATCGTGGGAGTTCCCCGGTGGATCCGTCACGTTCGGCGAGCGGCTTCAGGACGCGGTGTGCCGCGAGTTCTTCGAGGAGTACGGGATCCGCATCGAAGTGACAGACTTCCTTGGCATGTTCGACCACATCCTTCCCCAGGAGAGCCAGCACTGGGTATCGGGCACGTATCTCGCTGACCACCTGTCCGGTTCTCCCACCATCCGCGAGCCCGACAAATGCGATGCCATCGGGTGGTTCGACCTGGACGGGCTCCCCGAACCACTCTCTGAGATCACCCGCCTCAATCTGGAGGCGTACGAACGCATGGGGCGTGGCGGCCACCGATGACTCGCGTCGATGCCTCCCCAGGTGACGCAGCCGTCCGGCGGCCGGGGCAAGGCGGGCCGCCGCCCGCTCCATGACCGGCGGCCTGCTCCCCGAGCCGTTCATCACTCGCCGGCTCGACGCCACCGACACCGTCCGCGAACGCTGGCGCCCCCTCGTCACCGCACACCGCGATCACCTGCAGACCACTGCGCCACCTCGATCTGAAGCACACGTTCCGCCTGATCAAGCAGATGCTCGGGGCGTCTCGGCTGCGACGTTCTTGACGTTGGCGATGTGCGTCTTCGGCGGGCACCAACGCCTCACCCTGACCGTGTCGCCTCGCCCGAATCGTGCCAAGTAGGGTCTGCCCGGCCAACGGTGTAACTCGGGTGGTGTGGATTATCGACGGCCGATGGAGAGTCGGCCGTCGAAGGCGATGTCGAAGGCCTGGAGTGCGGGCTTCCAGCGCATGGTCCGGCGTTTGCGTCCTTGTCCGGTGGGGTCGAGGCTCATGATGGCCAGGTAGACGCATTTGAGGGCTGCGGCCCCGTTCGGCAAGTGCCCGCGGGCGCGGACGGCCTTGCGGATACGTGCATTGACGCTCTCGATCGCGTTCGTACCCGGTATGAACATCGGTGGAGGCCCGTTCTGGTACCGGTAGTGACGGGACGTGGTTCTCGCCGTACGGTGCGACCGTCCGGGCCAGGGGCA
>NZ_JBFAWG010000161.1:0-9203 GCF_040680215.1 Streptomyces sp. NPDC052107 | reverse complement strand
TGCCCCTGGCCCGGACGGTCGCACCGTACGGCGAGAACCACGTCCCGTCACTACCGGTACCAGAACGGGCCTCCACCGATGTTCATACCGGGTACAAACCCCATCGAGTCGACCTTCTCCACCGTCCGGCTGCGGACCAAGGTCACCCGCACCGCCGCCCTGGCCATGGTCTTCAAGCTCGTCGAGTCCGCCCAGCAGCGGTGGCGGGCCGTGAACGCACCCCACCTCGTCGCCCTCGTCCGCGCCGGAGCACGTTTCGAAGGCGGCCAGCTCATCGAACGGCCCACGGAGCGAGCGGCATGACGGCCATCGGCCTGCGGCCGGCCACCTCCGCGGACAGCGAATACTGCTTCCAGCTGCACAAAGCCGCCATGGGCACCTACATCACGGCCATCTGGGGCTGGGACGAACAGATCCAACGCGACTTCCACGCCAACGCGTTCACCCCGGACCGATGGCAGATCATCACCGCCGAAGGCACGGACGCCGGCATGCTCCACGTCGAGCACCGCCCGACGGAGATCTACCTTGCGCGGATCGAGCTCCACCCTGACCACCAGGGACGCGGCATCGGCGGCCGGCTCATCCGCAGCTTCCTGCATCAGGCCCGCCAGCAGGACCGGGACCTCACCTTGGACGTCCTCGTCGTCAACCAGCGAGCCCAGGCCCTCTACCAGCGACTAGGCCTGCACGAAGTCACTCGTCACGGCGAGAACAACATCAAGATCAGGATGTCCACCAAGCCGCCTCAGACTGGCCTGATCCACAGACCTTGACAATGACTGGGGTGCGGACGCCAAGCCCCGAGCGGGACAAGCGAAGAGACCACCCCCGCGGATGAGGGGTGGTCTCTTCGGGCTATGCCGCGATCGGGCCGCACAGGAGCAGACCGGGCTGTCCGGGGTGTCCGGTTACGGAAGCAGTTGGCCACTCGTCTCCAGGCGCTTGGGTCGGCCGAGGGCATCAATAATCTGGATGGTGGTCTTGCTGTGGAGAGCGTCAGAGGTCTGCACAACGACGCTGGTGAGGCCGGGGGCGCTGGTCACTCCGGTGAGATTTTCGTCGGTCTGCCACACGATATGGCCGTCTCTCACGCGGAGTACCTGAAAGCCGTTGAAGCTGCCACGCCCATTCGGAGTCTCGACTATGAGTCGGCTACCGTCGCCAGACCAGCCCGCGACGGCGCGGTCGCCTATACGACCGATTGAAAGGGGCGTTCCGATCAGTGAGTACAGGTCGACGCTAGTCGGCACTGGAGGCGGAGCGGCCGCAACCGGCGCGACCCTGCAGATCTGTTGCGGCTGACCAGAGCGTTGCAAGGACGACTCGCAGGTTGCAGGCGAGGGGGACTGCGAGGGACGCGGGGGCTGCACGGCGTGCTGAATCGCCAGGTTGAGCCCGTTGGGGGCCACCACCACGGCGGTGACCACGTTCGGTGTGTCGGGGTAGTCCTGTTCGAAGAGCACCTTCTGCTTGGCCAGGCTCACCACCGCCAAGGCGACGATGCTGTTGTAGGTGGCCGTCAAGACCACTCGATCGGCGGCGAGGTTGCAGGACAGCAGGTTGTACTGGGAGGCGTGCACGTTGCCGAACAGGCCGGTAAAGGTGGCGACATGGAGGTGCTGCGGGCTGCCCACGTCGAACGAGCCCACCCGGATGGGCTGTGCATAGCCGTCGAGGAGGCCGCACATGCTTCGGCTGTCCGAAGCCCATCGCGTCGCCCCTAGCCCTGTGGGCATGCCAGATGCGGGCGGCAACGACCCGTCCGGCGCGATCAACGGCCGGCTGCACGCTTCGAGACAGGATGGAAAGATGAGTTGGCGGTCTGTGCGCTCGCCGGTGAACGTGAACGCCCGGGCACCGCAGTTATCCGGATCAGAGATGAAAAACACGGGTCCGGCCGAACCGGACCTTGACCCCGGACTAGGACTGACTTGGGCCGTTGGGCATTGGGCGAGCGGCGACCTTTTGCTCGCCCGACCGCACGCCGATGCGCTCGCCACCAGCAGAATCGCCAGTCCGGCCGAGAGGATCCGATGCGCGAACGCCCGCCGTCCCGTCATCTTGTATGGCCCCACTACGTCGCTCCCAGCCCGTATGCCAGCACGAACGGGCCAACTGTAGTGAGATCAATGACAAGACGAGCCGGATTCATTTGGAGCGCCCCAGCCCGGCCGTCGCTCACCGTACGGGCTCGGCGTACCAGGGGCTCGGCGAGCTGGTTCGCTTCGCCCGGCTCGCAACCGCGGCGAGGGCCTGGCGCTCGCCGCTCTCGCAGTTGGTCACGTCCCCCGTCGCCTCGTGCCGCCCACGTCGCTCGGCCTCTGAAGCCACAGGTCTTGACGATTTCTCCCGTCAGGTTCCCGACGGCCTGAACCCGCGCACGTCCACGGAGCCCAGCGTAGTGAATGCGAGCGGCGTGCACTCCGACATCGTCCTAGCCGGGAAGGAGGCTCAGAGGGCCATGTAAGCCTGCAACGAGTCTCAGACCCACTGGACCTCGGAGACGATGTGCGGGGCACTTCCACGGCCCGGCAATGGCATCCGGCAGGGCGGTAGCGGCACCGACGGGCGAGGGGGCGATGCGCCGACTGCAGCCAGTGCATCCGCCACCTCGTCCTCACTCACCCTCGCCATCGCCTCAATCACCCGATCGAGCGCCTCGCTCACGTCAGTGCGCGTGACCACTCGAAACCGGCGACGGGGCAGCGTTCTTGACCATCAGAGGAAGCAACTTCTTGCCGGTCGGGCCGATTTGTATGGCCGTATCCATCTGCGGGCAGATGGCGCAGTTGAAGAGCTCAGCCATCTGCCTTGGCTACGCCGATCGGGCAGGACACTCCGGTGCCGCCCAGCCCGCAGTACCCGTTCGGGTGGTGACTGCTCTCGCTTGACCAGGATGGATGTTTTGGCACGCACTGTGGGCTGCTCAGCCCTCGGCGAAGCACGCCGGCCATGCGGTGAGCGGCCCGCCGGACCCCGCCGTGGGACAGCCGGCCCTCCCCGCCAGGCCGAACGCCACTGGTCGCCGGAGCGGCGCGGTGTTGTCATGGGTAGGGAGACGGGTTTGGACGAGCGGCCGGGGAGGCCCGGGCTCCGCCCGCTCGCGAAGTGGAGGAGGCCGATGCCATGCTGCACCGCCGGACGGTCAGTGACGTGATGACTGAGGAGGTCATCACCCTCCGCCCCGACACACCGTTCCACGAGATCGCCGCCTTGCTGGACGCCAACGACATTGCCGCGGCCCCGGTTATCGACGACGAGGGCGCTCCCATCGGCGTCGTGTCCGCGTCCGACGTGCTGCGGCACGAAACCGGCATGCCCGACCCGCAGGGGCAGGACGGGAATGACGAGCACGCATGGGGCAAGGCTCGGGCCCGGACCGCGGGCGCGCTCATGAGCAGCCCCGTCTTCACGGCCCGTGCTGACTGGACGATCTCCCGGACCGCGCGTGAACTCCGCAGGCGGCACGTCAAGCAGTTGCCGGTGGTCGACGACCACGGGCTCCTGACCGGCATCGTCAGCCGCAGCGACCTGCTGGACGCCTTCATCCGCTCCGACGCCGAGATATGCGGCGAGGTCGAGCGGGACGTCCTGGGGCGCATCCTCGGTCTGGAAAAGGGCACCGTCGCGGTCGAGGTCCGGGACGGCGCCGTTACCCTGCGGGGTCACGTCCCGGAACCGCGTCTCGTCCCGGTGGCCGTGGGCCTGTGCCAGGGCGTCGACGGTGTCGTTGCCGTGGACGCCCAGCTTGCGGCCCCCCAGGCGGACTGATCGTTGTCCGCCGGCAGATCCGGGAAATCAAGCCGTACCGCCTGATCTCTTGGAGGCGAGTCACTTACTCTTCGGCGAACCTCGCGGCACCGATCGGGCAGGACACACCGGTCCCGCCGAGCCCGCAGGACCCGCCCGGGTTTTTGCTGTCCGAGAGGTACTGCTGGTGGTAGCCCTCCGCCCGGTAGAAGTCGTTCCGTTCTCACCGCAGGGGAGGTGCTTTCCCGACGGTGCGCGGGTGTAAGCGCCCCTCTCAGACACCCCAGGCCCTCAGGGCCAGCCACTTCGCAGACGATCTGTGGGACGCTTCCAGGGCCCGGCAACGGCGTCCGAGGCTAGGCCGGCGGCGCGTGCAGGCGAAGACGTGAAGCGTCGACCGCAGCAGCCTCGTCCTCGCTCCCCCGCCAGCGCCTCAACCACCCGATCAAGTGCCTCACCCACCTCAGTGCGCGTGACCGTTCGGTGCCGGTGCCACGTTCTTGACCGTGAGAGGCAGCAGCTTCTCACCGGTCGAGCCGACTTTGCGCGAACGTATCCATCTGCGGTCACACTCCGTAGCCAAACATTTGATCAAGAGAAAGGTTACGTTCGCCAAGGTGTTGCTGGAGCAGCGCGCTAGCATCCCGCATGCCCATTCCATGGAGATCCAGCGTGGACGTATTCGCGCGCATCTTGAGACAGTGTGCGGTCGAGCCCGATTCCGTACGCGATGTCGACGCCGCCTGGGATGCCTTCGGCGAGTTCCTCCAGATCGAGGTCGAAGGGATCGAGCAGCCTGAGAACGACCGTGACGGCTTCATCGTCGAATGGGGCAGGTGGGGCTGGAACGACGACCAGCCTGCGCTGTCCTTCGGGCGGTTGCTTGCGGTCAACGAAGCCGACGACCGTGATGACCCCGACCGGCAACCGGAGTACTGGAAAGTGGAGCTGCAGCTCATCTTCGGCGAGGACCCGGCCTGGGCAGATCTCGACAGCCTCGGGCACCAAGACACCGGGTTCGACTACGACGAGATCGGCGCGCCCAGGATCGCCGCGCTGGGAGAGATGCGCCGGTTCATCGAGTCCTACCCCCAGCTGGCAGCCATGTGGCGCGCCAAGCCCACTCGCAGCAGCTTGACCCTTGAGCGAGCGGGGTAGCTGCTGTGCCCAGACGGGACCGATCTGACCGCCTCAGCTATCGCCCGCGCCGCAGGAGTCGATCGCACCTTCCTCCACCGCCACCGAGACCTACTGGAGCGACTCCACTCCGCAGCTCGCGAACCCGCAGGTCCAGCACCAGCGAGCGCGCCAGCCATCACGAGGGCTTCCCTGCAAGCTGACCTCGCCCACGCCCACGCCCGCAACACCCGCCTCGCCACCCGCATCCAGCAACTGGAGAAGCGGCTGTCCGAAGCACTGGGAGAGCAGGTCTGGCGGGAGTCGGGTCTCGAAGCCCCCGGCGACATCCACGAACTCCTGCGCACGGTCACCAGAGTGGAACAGCACAACGTCGAGCTCTCCGCTCGGCTGGAAGAACGCGATGCCGAACTCACCGCCGCTCGAGCCGCCAACCGTGAGCTGACCGGAGCTCTGAACCAGCGTCCCTGATAGTCGGCTCAGGGCGACTCGGTGGTCGCCGGTGACCGGCCCGCGACCGGATGCGAGTCCGCAAGGCCAGAACGCACTCTCAGCAGATATACACTCAGAGTATATCTCCGGTGTATGGTCCTCGTATGAGTGTTCCTCTCACCCTGTTGGGGCTGTTGGAGCGGGAGCCGAGTCACGGCTACGACCTCAAGCGTGACTACGACGCTTTCTTCAACCGCGGCAAGCCGCTGCCGTACGGGCAGGTCTACACAACTCTTGGCCGATTGGCGCGGGACGGGAAGATCATCGCCGGCGAGGCGGAGCCCGGAGTCGGCCCCGAGCGCAAGCGCTACGTGATCACCGAGGCGGGGGCGACGGAGTTCGAGACCTGGCTCACCGAGCCGGTGGCCCCCGAGCCCAACCTGCAGACCGTGCTGTTCACCAAAGTCGTGCTGGCCCTGATGCTCGGCCGCGACGCCCAGCAGTACCTCGACACCCAGCGGGCCGCCCACCTGCAGCGGATGCACGAGTTGACCCGGCTGCGCCGCACCGGCCCGATCGTCGACGCCCTGCTCGCCGACCACGGCCTGTTCCATCTGGAGGCCGACCTACGGTGGATCGAGCTGACCACGGCCCGGATGGATACGCTCGCAGCGGCGGTGCGCACATGACCGCCCTGATCGAGGCCCGCGACCTCACTCTCTCCTTCGGCGAGACCCCCGCCCTGCGCGGCGCCAGCCTGGCCATCGAGGCCGGCGAGGTGTTCGCCGTGATGGGGCCGAGCGGCTCGGGCAAGTCCACCCTGCTGCACTGCCTGGCCGGCATCCTCACCCCCGATTCGGGCGAGGTGCACTTCGACGGACACCGCATCGACACCCTGAACGAGGCCGAGCGCAGCGCCCTGCGCCGCGACACCTTCGGCTTCGTCTTCCAGTTCGGCCAGCTCGTCCCCGAGTTGACCGCCGAGGAGAACGTCGCCCTGCCGCTGCTGTTTGCCGGCGTGCGCCGGGCGGCCGCGCTCGCCGAGGCCCGGCCCTGGTTCGCCCGGCTGGGCCTGGACGGCCTGGAGCGGCGTCGCTCCGGGGAGTTGTCGGGTGGCCAGGCGCAGCGGGTGGCTCTGGCCCGCGGTCTGGTGGCCCGGCCCAAGGTGCTGTTCGCCGACGAGCCGACCGGGGCGCTGGACTCGCTGACCGGCGAGCAGGTGATGGACCTGATGGTGGACGCGGCCCACGAGGAGGGCACCACCGTCGTCCTGGTGACCCACGAGCCCCGGGTCGCCGCGCACGCCGACCGGGAGGCCATCGTGCGGGACGGCAAGGCCAGCCTGCTGACGCCCGGAAGGATCGCCTCGTGATCGCCTTCGCGCTCCGCCTCGCGGTCAGCGGCGGCCGGGAGGCGCTCGCCCGGCTGGCCATGATCGCCGCCGCGGTGGCCATCGGCGTCGGGCTGCTGCTGTCGACCTTCGCCAGCATGAACGCCGTCGAGCGGACGAACCAGCGGCAGGTGTGGCTCGACACCGGCGCCGCGAGCCGTGGCGAGCAGGCGTCGGCGGACCCGCTGTGGTGGTGGCCGCACGGCGACTACTACGACGGCAAGTCCCTCACCGAGGTCGACGTCGCCGCGACCGGCCCGAACTCGCCCGTCCCGCCCGGCCTGACGCACCTGCCCGCGCCCGGCGAGTACTACGCCTCCCCCGCGCTGGCCCAGCTGATCCGCGACACCCCGGCCGACCAGCTGGGCGACCGCTTTCCCGGGCGTCTGACCGGCACGATCGGCGACGCCGCCCTGCCCTCCCCGGACTCGCTGATTGCCGTCATCGGCCGTGTCCCAGCCCAGATCAAGGGCGCACCAGGGGCGAGGGCGGTCACCACCATCGCCAGTACCCGGCCATCCACCTGCGACAACGAGTGCTGGGACCACGCCGTGCGCGGCGACGCGATGACACTCATCTCCTCCGTGGTGGCCGGGGCACTGATCTTCCCGGTGCTGATCTTCATCGCCACCGCAACCCGCCTGTCCGCCGCCACGCGGGAGCAGCGGTACGCGGCGATGCGGCTGGTCGGCGCCACTCCCCGGCAGGTGTCGGTGATCTCGGCGGTGGAGTCCGCGCTGGCGGCGGCCGCCGGGACGGCGATCGGCTTCGGGCTCTACGCCGCGCTGCGCCCGCTGGTCGCCACCGTTCCGCTCACCGGGCAGCAGCGGTTCTTCCTTTCGGATCTGACGCTCAGCACCCCGCAGGCCCTGGGCGTCGTCGTCGGCGTGCCGGTGGCGGCGGCGATCGCGGCGCGCCTCGCGCTGCGCCGGGTCACCATCTCCCCGCTCGGCGTGGCCCGCCGGGTGACCCCGCGCCCGCCGCGCGCCTGGCGGCTGGTCCCGCTGCTGGCGGGCCTTGCCGAGCTGGCGTACTTCGTCTTCGCCGGCCGTCGCCCGGCGACCGGGAACGGCCAGACGGCGGCCTACCTCCCGGGATTCCTAGTGGTGATGCTGGGCCTGGTGATCGCCGGGCCGTGGCTGACCATGACCGCCGCCCGGGCGGTGGCCCGGCGCACCCGACGCCCGGCCGCCCTGATCGCGGTGCGCCGCCTCGCCGACGACCCGAAGGCCGGCTTCCGCGCGGTCAGCGGCCTCGTCCTGGCCCTGTTCGTGACCACCGCAACAGTCAGCATCATCGGCACCATCAACGACTACCGCGACACGCTGGGCGGCGACCGGCAGACCCGGACGGTAGTGGAGGACGGCGGCGACGGCAAGGCGCCGCTGGCCGGGGCCATTCCGACGCAGCTGCTCACCGAGGTGCGGGCGATCCCGGGTGTGCGGGGCGTGGCCCTCGTCCACGCCAACCCCGACGGCATCGGCAAGGACCCGACCGATCCCCTCCCGCAGGCGCCTGCGCTGGTGTCCTGTTCCGACCTGGCGCAGACCCCGATGGTCGGCCGCTGCCCGACCGGAGCAAGCGCCACGGCCGTCGACTTCTACGCCTTCGTCAGCCTGCAGTCGCGACCGAGCTACCAGTGGCCCGCCGCCGCGATCAGCACGGCCGCCCTCACCAGGCTGCCCGTGCAGATGATCTACGTGGCCACCGACGGGTCGACAGTCGCCGTGGAACGCGTACGAACCCTGCTCACCACCGCCTACCCGCATCAACAGGCCCGCACGGTGGGCGACTGGGGCACCGACGTGCAGCAAGAGCTGGCCGGTTGGCGGCAACTGGCCAACGTGGTGCTGCTGACCACCCTGCCGATCGCAGGCTGCAGCCTGGCGGTGAGCGTGGTCGCGGGCCTGTCGGATCGCCGACGCCCGTTCGCGTTGCTGCGGCTCACCGGCGCGCCGCTGCGGTTGCTGCAGCGGGTGATCGCCCTGGAGAGCACGCTGCCGCTGCTGGCGGTGGCCGCGATCTCGATCGGTACGGCCTTCGCCGCCTCCGCCCTGTTCCTGAAATCGCAGATGCACTACGACCTGGTGTCGCCGGGCGCGGCGTACTACGCGCTCGTCGCCCTCGGCCTCGTCGCCTCGCTGGGCATCATCGCCTCGACTCTCCCTCTCCTCAAACGCATCACCGGCCCAGGGGCCGCCCGCAACGGCTGACCCGCCAACTCCTCGCTACGGCCCCGGACACCCCTCCAACGGCGTCCGGGGCTGATGGAGCTCTTCGCAACACGACAACTGTTGTCTCTGAATCCACAGCCAGGAGCCTTGACGATGTACATCCCTTCAGACCATCCGTCTGGTCGGCGTCGGGAACCTCGGCCCGATCAAGGCAGTGTCCTGCGTTGAAGGCTCTCCTCCCTGGAGGACCCCGTTGCTGATCTCTCATTTCGAGGGGTGGGTGAGGAGGCGGGATAAGTGGGTGGTGCGGGTGCGCT
>NZ_JBFAWG010000160.1:0-9318 GCF_040680215.1 Streptomyces sp. NPDC052107 | reverse complement strand
CCCGGCCCATTCCCCCATCACCACGAAAACGAGTCTGGCCCCGCCGCTCACGCGGCGGGGCCAGAACCCCAAGATCTTCATAAGCCTTCTAGGGCGGGTGCGCGGGGCATGTGGGGTTCTGTCATTAATGGAACAGCATTACCTTCCCCACGCCCGTGACCAGCGGTTTCATCGGTGGGGGAGAGAAGGAGCGGTGCGATCCGCCTTCGCCAGCGGTGGCTCGCGCGCCGCCGTCCAGCCCTTACGTCCATCTCGTCGTCCGGAGACTTTCGTGCCCATCACCGTGCGGTCGGCCGCTGACCCGGCAGCCGGGGAGAGCGGCGGTCACGCGGTCGCGGCCCTCGCCGCCGCCGTTGTCGGCTTCTTCGTGATCACCCTGGACGTCACGATCGTCAACGTCGCCGTGCCCACGATCCGCGACGAGCTGGGCGGCGGGATGACCGGTCTGCAGTGGGTGGTGGACGGCTACACCCTGATGTTCGCCGCGCTGCTGCTGTCGGCGGGTGCCCTGTCGGACCGGGTCGGAGCCCGGCGCGCCTTCGGTACGGGCATGGGGGTGTTCGTCGCCGCCTCCGCGGCCTGCGGCCCGGCGCCCGGTCTCGGAATCCTGGTGGCCGCCCGCTTCGTGCAGGGCGCCGGGGCGGCGGTGGTGATGCCCACGACACTCGCGCTGATCAGAGAGGCGTACGACGCCCCGGCCCGGCGCGCCCGTGCGGTGGCCGTGTGGGCGACGGACGGGGCCGCAGCCGCTGCGGCCGGGCCGCTCGTGGGCGGAGTGCTGTCCGAGCTGAGCTGGCGGCTGATCTTCCTCATCAACATCCCCGTGGGCGTCGTCGCCTTGCGCCTGGTGGCGCGGACCCGGCCGTCGCCGCACCGCAGGGTGCCGTTCGACTGGGCCGGGCAGGTCGCCGCGGTCGCGGGGATGGGCGGACTGACGTACGGGGTGATCGAAGCCGGCGTGGACGGTTTCACCGCACCCCGCGTGATCGTCGCCTTCGCGGTCGCGGTCCTCGGCATGACCGGCTTCCTCGCCGTCGAGGCGCGCACCGCGCACCCGATGGTCCCGCTGGAGATGTTCCGCAACCGCACCATGGTGATCGCGGTCACCGTCGGCTTCACCTTCATGGTCGGCTTCTACGCTGCACCGCTCTGGGCCGTCGCCGCGCTGATGGTTCCCGTCGGTCTCGGCGGCACGCTCGTCATGCCCCCGCTGACCGCCCACCTCCCCGACATCGTGCCCGCCCACCGCGCGGGCGTCGCCGGCGGCATCCTCAACACCGCCGTGAGCGACGCCGACAGCGCGTTCGCGACCTGGGCGACGAAGACCGCGCAGCAGGCGGCAGCCCGTGTTCCCGCGTAGCCCGGTATCCGGGCGGCCCGCGGTTGGGCCCTGGGACGACGTCGTCCTGTTGTTGAGCGTCATTGCTGATCTCCCTGGCTGGGTGAGTGGGCGTCCCGAAACTGGAGCCGTGGAGCGGGTGGCAGGGCTCGGCTCCGCGTGCGTGGTGGGGGAGGGGAGGGATGCAGCGCGAGGCGGGTGCGATGCCGTGGAGAAAGACACTCGCCTTACGTCGCGTCAAAGATCTGTTCGCAACGTGAGGAGAGCGTGGATTGTGGACACTGTGGTGGCCCGGGCGGCCGTCGGTTCTGCTCTCCAGAATCTGTCTGTCCTCATGGCGGACACGGCGCACGCTGTGGGCTGTGACTCAGTCCTGCATCACCCACGACATCACCACGGGTTCCTCCGTCCGGCTCCAAGCCGTCTCCGCGGAGGGGCAACCCGAGGTCACCCCGGCCCTCGAAGAGCTGTACCGCGGATTCGAGCAGGAACTGCTCGTACCGCTGTGGACCGAGATCGGCGACCTGATGCCGGCCCACCCGCGCTCGCGTGCCGTGCCGCACCTGTGGCGCTGGGCACGGCTGCGGGAGCTGGCAGCCCAGGCCGGCGACCTGGTCCCCGTCGGCCGCGGCGGTGAGCGCCGCGCCATCGCCCTGGCCAACCCCTCCCTCGGCGGCAGGCCGTTCGCAAGCCCGACGCTGTGGGCGGCCATCCAGTACCTCATGCCCGGCGAGGACGCCCCGGAGCACCGGCACACCCAGCACGCCTTCCGCTTCGTCGTCGAGGGCGAAGGAGTGTGGACGGTCGTCGGGCGCGACCCGGTGGCCATGCGGCGCGGCGACTTCCTGCCCCAGGCGGGCTGGAACTGGCACGCCCACCACAACGCCACCGCCGAGCCGATGGCCTGGATCGACGGCCTCGACATCCCGTTCCAGTACGCCACCGAGACCCAGTTCTTCGAGTTCGGCCGGGACGAGATCAGCGACGCCGAACGCACCACCCCCGACCGGTCCCGCTCCGAGCGCCTGTGGGGCCACCCGGGCCTCAAGCCCGTCGCGGCCGGTACGAATGCCCCGGGCACGCCCCTCCTCGCCTACCGCTGGGAACACACCGACCGAGCCCTCGCCGACCAGCTCGCCCTCGAATCCGAGGGACACGGCGGCACCGTCGAGCCAGGTCACGCCGCCGTCCGGTTCACCGACCCGGCCACCGGCGCCGACGTACTGCCCACCCTCCGCGCAGAGATGCACCGGATCACGCGCGGCACCGACACCGCCCCGGTGCGCGAGACAGGCTCCTCCGTCTACCAGGTCTTCGACGGCTCCGGCACCGTCACCGTGGGCGAGGCCACCTGGTCGGTCACCCGCGGTGACCTGTTCGTCGTCCCCTCCTGGCAGCCGCTCTCGATCCGTTCCCAGGCCGGCGCCACCGACTCCGACTCCGGCGCCCTGGACCTGTTCCGGTTCAGCGACGCGCCTGTCTTCGAAGCCCTGCGGCTCGACCGCACCCACGTGGAAGGAACCACCCGATGAAGCTCGCGACCCTCCGCACCGGCGGCACGACCAGGGCCGTACGGCTCGACGGCGAGACGCTGGTCGACCTCGGCTTCCCCGACGTGGGCACCCTGCTGCGCCAGGACAACTGGCCGGAGCCGGCCGCGTCCGCGGTCGGTACGACGTACCCGGCGGCCGGAGCCGACTTCGCACCCGTCGTCCCCGCACCCTCCAAGGTGGTCTGCGTCGGCCTCAACTACCGCAACCACATCCAGGAGATGGGCCGCGACCTGCCCGAACACCCCACCTTGTTCGCCAAGTTCCCCGACTGCCTGATCGGCGCCGACGACGACATCGTGCGACCCGACGAGACCGAGCAGTTCGACTGGGAGGTCGAACTGGCCGTCGTCGTCGGCAAGCGGGTGCGCCGGGCCCGGGGCGCCGAGGCGGAGGCGGCGATCGCCGGCTTCACCGTCCTGAACGACATCACCTGCCGGGACTGGCAGTTCCGCACCCGCGAGTGGCTGCAGGGCAAGATGTGGGACTCCACCACACCCGTCGGCCCGTACCTCGTCACCCCCGACGAACTGCCGGGCGGGGTCCGCCCGTCGCTGGACGTGCGCCTGCTCGTCGACGGAGAGGTCATGCAGTCCGACTCCACCGGCGACCTGCTCTTCGACCCGGTCGACCTGATCGAGTACGTCTCCACGATCGTCCGCCTGAACCCCGGCGACATCATCGCCACGGGTACGCCCGGCGGCGTCGGCCACGCCCGCAGGCCCGAGCGCTACCTCTTCGGCGGCGAGACCGTCGTCACCGAGATCCAGGGCATCGGCCGCCTGGAGAACCGGGTCGTCAAGGCGAATGTGTCCTGATGCGCCGGACCTTCGACGACGCCCGTCGCTGGGCCCTGCTCGGCACCGAGCTGATGCTCGCAGCCGTAGCCGGCCTCGACGACGACGGGTACGCCGCGCCGAGTGCCCTGCCCGATTGGACCCGGGCCCATGTGGCGGCACATGTCGCCGCCAACGCCGAGGCGCTGTCCAACCTGGTGCACTGGGCCGCCACCGGCGAACCCACCCCCATGTACGCCTCGCCCGAGGAACGCGCCGCAGGCATCGAACGAGACCGTGCCCTGCCGGCCGCCGAACTCAACGCGTGGCTGCGCGGCTCGGCGGACACACTGGAGACAGGGATGGCCGCGCTCGGCGAGGAACATTGGCGCGCGCAGGTCGTCACCGCGCAGGGCAGGACCGTGCCGGCCACCGAGGTGCCCTGGCTGCGCTCCCGCGAAGTGTGCGTGCACGCCGTCGACCTGGCAGGTGGCGTGTCCTTCGCCGACCTGCCGGCCGACTTCCTCACCGCCCTGTGCGACGACGTCGTCACCAAGCGCGCCGCGGCCCCGGGCCCGGCCGTGCACCTGCGGGCCACGGCCGCCGGAGCCACGTGGGACCTGCCGGGCGAAGGCGAGGCCGCCCTGGTCACAGGTGAACTGCACGACATCGCGGCCTACCTGACCGGACGGGACGCCGGCCCGCTCACCGCCGACGGCACGCCCGCACCCACACTGGGCGCCTGGCTCTGACCCGCGGCCCGTCCCGCGACCGAAGGAATACAGATCATGAACCCTGAATCCACCCCCGCCGGACGGCCCGACGTCCTCGTGGTCGGCGGCGGCATCGGCGGCCTCAGTTCCGCCTTCGCCCTGGCCCGCCAGGGACTGCGCGTACGCGTCCTCGAACGTGCCCAGCAGTTCGGCGAGGTGGGCGCCGGCCTGCAGATCGCGCCCAACTGCACCCGCATCCTCGCCGAGTACGGCCTGCTGGAGGAAGCCAGGACCCTGGGCGTCGTCCCCGAGAACATGGTGATGCGGGACGCGCTCGACTCCCGCGAACTGACCCGGCTGGACCTGCGCGACCTCGAACGCCGCTACGGCTTCCCGTACATGGTCATCCACCGCAGCGATCTGCACGGCATCTTCCTGCGAGCCTGCGAACGCGCCGGCGTCGAACTGCTGACCGACCAGACCGTCGTCGGCTACGAGAACACGGCCGAGGGCGCCCTGATCCGCCTGGAGGACGGCAGCGCCCAGGAGGCGCCCCTGGTCATAGCGGCCGACGGCCTGCACTCCGTGGCCCGACGCCGACTGGTGGGCGACAACGTGGTCAGCTCCGACTACGTCGCCTACCGCGCGGCCATCCCGATCGAACAGGTCCGGGACAACGGCATCGCGGAGAAGGACGTCACCGTCTACGTCGGCCCCCGCTGCCACTTCGTCCAGTACGCCCTGCGCGGTGGCCACATGTTCAACCAGGTTGCCGTGTTCGAGTCGCCCAAGGCCCTGGCCGGCCGGGCCGACTGGGGCACTCCCGACGAGCTGGACGCGGCCTTCGAGGCCACCTGCGACACGGTGCGCAAGGGCATTCCGCTGATGTGGCGGGACCGCTGGTGGCAGATGCTCGACCGCGACCCGGTCGACACCTGGGTACACGGCCGTATCGCCCTGCTCGGCGACGCCGCGCACCCGCCGCTGCAGTACATGGCACAGGGCGCGATCATGGCGATCGAGGACGGCTGGGTGCTCGCCCGCCACTATGCCCGGCAGGCCGAGGCCGCCCCGGCGGACGGCGCGCCCGACTGGGACGCCGCACTGGCGGCCTACGAGGCGGTCCGGGTGGAGCACTGCCGCCGGGTGCAGACCACGGCCCGCGCCTGGGGCGAGCTGTGGCACCTCGACGGCGAGCACCGACTGCGGCGCAACGCGATCATGCGGGCGCGGGACACCTACGACTACTCCTTCACCGACTGGGTGTACGGCCCCACCGCGCTGACCCCGGACGCGGAGCCGCCCATGTTCACGCCGATCCCGCTGTCCTCGGCCGTCGCCGAGGAGCCGGAGGGCGAAGCGCTCACGCTGTCGGGGAACGGCACACCGTGAGTGACGCCTTCCTCTACACCGCGGCCCGCACCCCCTTCGGCCGGTACGGCGGTGCCCTCGCCGGAGTGCGGCCCGACGATCTCGCCGCCACCGCGCCGACCGGGCTCCTGGACCGGGCGCCCGCCTGCGTCGGCCTCGTCTACACCGACCACGGCGTCTTCGCCCCCGGCCCGACGGGTTCCAGGTCCTGGAGCCGTACGGCATCACCGTCGCGGAGCCAAGGAAACGACTCTGCGTCCACATCCTCTCGTGATCCACAGAGTGATCACACGCGTCTGTCTCTGGTGTGACTGTCGTCGTGTCAGGCTAGGGTCGCATCGACGTTCGGCAATCGAGGCACGGGGGACTGATGACTGGTCAGTGGGAGATACTCGGCGAAGCGGGCGGCATCGAGGCGTACGTGCACCGCCCGGCGGGTGACGTGCGGGGCGCCGTGGTGGTCTGCACCCCGACACCCTGCGTGCCTACTGCCGCGCCGAGACCATGGGCAACACCGTGCGCCGCCGAGCCGCGTAGCGGTCCCGGCCCGATGCCCACGGTGCCGGCAGCTAGCCGCAGGGCGTCCAGGCCCGGGAGGTCGGTGCGGCAAGCTCGGCCAGGTGGTGCAGCGAGTTGGTGAGATGCTCCGGGCCGAACGGCGGGAACCGGATGCCGCGCTCGCGGATGAACTGCGGCACCGCCGACCAGTCGTAGGTGAGCGTGACCTCGGTCTCGGACGGACCGAGCGGCGCCAGGTCGTAACGCCAGAACCAGCCGCCGAACTCCAGGTGACCGTCGCCTTTGTCCTGCCCCGTCAGCCAGCCGATGGTGCGCGGCGGGTCGAGCACCTGCACCTTGTTGACCACCTGGTAGTCACCGTCTGGATGGTTGGGGTGGTACATGTCCATCCGGAAGATCTGCCCCACCTCGGTCAGCGGAGCCCGGTCGACGGATTCCTGGACCCAGCCGGTGCCGTCGATCGCGGAATGGGTCGTCGGGTCCGCCAGCACCGCGAACACCCTCGCCGCCGGCACGGCGACAGTCAGGGTGGCGCTCACGTTCTCCTGGTCCATGGTGTGCACGCTCCTTGTCATCTCATCTCGGGCCTCCCGCGGGTGCGGCAGGGGGACGTTCCCAACATGCAGACGACGCGGCGAGGCGGAACTCATCGGTCGTGTGGGCGCAACCCACACCGTGCCACCGCTACCCCCATGGGGACTCGAACCCGAGTCCGGGCGCGGGCAGGTGCGGGGCGATCACCTGCCACTGGGCATCGGTGAGAGGCGGTGACCCGGCCTGTCAGCCGAGCAGCTGTGTCCAGCTCGACGCGAGCTCGTCGAGCATCTGGTCGCGGGTGAGTTTCCAGTCGGCCCGCTCCCAGTTCTGAGCGACGAAGTCGAGCTGCGCCATGGCGAGCACGCCCCGGAAGCGGCGCTGATAGGGCTCGAGGCGCCCGGCCTGGGTGAGCCCGTCCTCGATGTCACCGACCGCCTCCTTGATCCACTGCTCGACCAGGTCGGTCAGCTCCGGATCCACCACCGCCCCGTCGCGGCCGATGCGGATGATGGGACGGATGGCCGGCCAGCTCTCGGCCGTCCGCCGCAACCAGGCCTCGATCGCCTCCCGACTGCCCTAGCCCTTCCGGAAGCCGATCAACAGGACGTAACCTCCTTGCCGCACGCATGATCTTCACGCCACGCGGCCCGGGCAGGTCGCCATCAACCATCAGGCTGTGGCTCACGTTCTGCGGAGCGCCTCACCGACCGTGAAGGCGGTGGTAGGTGGTGCCGCAGCTCCGCTTCGCACCCGCCGTACCTGGAACAACAGCAACGGCCTGCCCAGGGATCAGGAGTCCGACGGTGCCTTGTGGAGCCGTACGGTGGCGGCGATTTTCCGAATGGTGGTGTCCGGCACCTCGCCGGACACGTTCCTGGCGCCGAAGAACGACCAGGAGACCAGATCTCCTGCGGCGTTCTTGAAGGCGAAGATCCATGCCTTGCCGTCCGTGACGCACTTCTTCGACTTCTTCACGCCCACGGACCAGGCGGTGCCCAGACTGCCTTTGATGCCGGAGTTCGTGGTGAACGCCTCGACGGTGCCGGTCTTCACCTTCGTCCTGTCCGGCTGGGCGTACGCCCCGTACACCCACGTCTCCGGGTCGGAACCGGCGATCTCATGGATGCTTCGGTAGCCGTTGTTGCCCCTCGTACCCACCTGGGCGAGTGGTGTGTCCTCCAGCGCGCCGTCCCGGTTTTCGTCCGAGGAACACCACTTCGTCTGAAGCATCGCAACGTTGCGTATCGCGATGAGTGGTTTGTCGTCCGGGTCCCCGTCCTTGGAGACATAGGTGACCCAGCCGGCGGACTGGATCTCCCATTGGGGCGGGACATCGAACGCGATTCCCTGGGTCGGATTCATCACGACCTTCCAGCCCTTGATCGTGGCGGCCCGGGTGCCGGGTTCCCGGGGGTTGGCCGAACTCTGCGATGCCGACGCGGTGTTGGTCGGCTTCGGGTCGGGTCCGTCGTGCTGGTGGCCGCCGAGCACGAGGAATCCGGTGACGCCCGAAGCAAGGACGACGGCCGCCGCGGCGATGACGGCGACGAGTGCGGTCCGGTTCCGGCTGCCACCGGTCGGCGGGGGCACGGGTGCGCCGGTGGCCGGCTGCGTGGGCATCTGCCAGGGCTGAGGTTGCGGGTAGGGGTTCGGCTGGAACGGGCCGGGAACGGGCTGCTGGTAGGGGTTCGGCGGGCCAGGTTGCTGATACGGGTTCAACTGGCGTCCGACCGGGGGCTGCTGTGGCTTCGGTCCGCCCGTCGACGACTGCTCTCCTGGCCACATGTGCCGTCACGATACGGCACGCTTCCAGGGGGCGATCGGTCGGCTTGTTCCCCGGGGGTCGTCAGGCGGGCTGGTTGCAGCGCGCGGCTCCGTTGACCAGGGAGGGCTGGACCTGAGACAGCGAACCCCGTGGCCGGCTCCGGGAGTTGGCGAATCGGCGGAGACATACGGCAGGCGCCGCATGGTGTCGTGCTCCTGCCTGGGCCGAGCACGACGCCCACGAGCGTCTCTAATCAGCTAAGCGATCCCATGGGAACCGTGGGGTCCGGTGCGGGTTCTTCCCACCTGGGCGGGGCTGCGTGAGCGTGGAGGTGGAATCCGGCGCCCAGGGCTGCTCCGCGTGGCCGGTGTCGGCGGGTGGTGGGTGTGCTGATCGTGGTCACGTCCTGGTGCCGGTGGGCAGCGCGGGGCAGCCGGGTCCGGCCCGTTGGTGCGTGTCCCTCCGGACGCTGGCCGGCACGGCCGGTGGGCCGTGTCGGGGAGGGAACCTCACGTCGCCTGGGCGTGGGGCGGTTGGTTCGCGGCCGGGTGGGAGCGGTTTTCGACCGGTCCGTCCGGCTGGTCTTCGGGGTGGCCGTGATGACGGCCTTTGTCTCCATCGCGTCCACCACTGTGCGGATCACCATGGTGGCAGTGGCGCGGTCGGTGACGGTCTTGGCCTGGTGAGCGAGGCCGCGTGCGGCGATACGCCGCCAGGCACCCTGGTCGCGGTCGCCCTGCCAACGGCA
>NZ_JBFAWG010000159.1:0-9500 GCF_040680215.1 Streptomyces sp. NPDC052107 | reverse complement strand
AGAGTGCACGGCGACGGAGCCCTCTGCCTGTGGAAAGGAGTCAGGGCTCCGGGTATTGAGTAGGGGTCATCCGGCGCCGTGCACTGCTATTAGGTATTCGAGCACGTGGATGATGTCGATGACGATGTTCACGGTGACGTTCCGGCGGGCTGCTGCCTCGGCTCGGATGAGGTCGAGCTGGTGGCGGGCGCCGTCGACCAGCACGACCCAGGTTCGGCGGTGCTCGGGGTCGCGGGCCTCGGCCTGGTCGAACACGGCGGCGATGACCTGCTCGGCGGTGTCGTTCACCGAGCCGCACAGCCACTTGGACCTGGCTTTCGGTCCCGGGCGACGCTCCTTCGCGGGGTCGGCGGGGTTTGCGATGATGTCGTCGACGCCGCGGACGGCGGGCTCGGCGTCGTAGACGGTGCCCAGGGTGGCCATCCGTTTGCGGCCGTTCTTCTCCCCGGGTGCGAGCCTGGTCGCCATCTTGTTGCCACTCTTGGCCGCGGCGGCCTTCGCGGTGGCTTCGCGCAGCGCCTCGGGCCTTATCACCACGCCCTTGCCGTCGGTGGACAGCACCAGCAGCGTGGCGTCGGTGCACGGCTCGGGCACCAGGGCCTGGTAGAAGGCGTCGATGTCGGCCGCGGCGGCCACGGCGAGCTCCTGGACCTGCCGGTGGCCGATCCCTGCGCCGGTCAGCGCGTTGACGCGCTCGACCGCCTCAGCGAAGGAGCCGCGGGCGGACTCGGTCGCGGCGAGCCTGGCCAGCCCGTGGCTGTGCATCCCGGCCGGCATGTTCAGTGCGGCGTCGGCCAGGTGCAGATCCGCCGAACCGGTGGCCCGGTAGGCGATCCGGGTCGCGGTGACCTTCCCGAACACCGTGGACAGGATCCGGGTCCGGCCCCGCTCGATCCGGGTGCGCTCGACACCGGCCGCATCGACCACCGGATCGGCCCGCCGCTCGCGCACCGCGCGCAGGTCCAGATGGTCCTGGAACAGCTGCCGGGTCACCTCGCGCATCCGCGCCGCGAGCAGGTCCTCCAGCCCTGAATGCGTCAACGCGGCGGCGTCCGGCGACGTCAGATCCGTGGCGACCTGCTCGAACAGGCCGCGGGAGGCGGCGAACGCGGTCTCGGTCACCGCCAGACCGCCGGACTCCAGGGCGGCGCTCACCAGCCCAACTCCCGTCCGTCCACCCTGAACAGCCCCGGCGCGGTCTCCGCCAGGATCCCCCGCTCCACCAGGCGCTTCAGCTTCGAACGCATACCTTCCACGTGACGGGCTTCGGTCTGAAGCTCCAGCTCCACGCACACGTCCTTGCACCGCCACGCCGACCCCGACGTCGCGAACAACGCGATGATCCGCTGGTAGTCCGGTGACATCACCGTCACATCGCCCGCTGCCTCCGCCGCCAACAGTGCCGCGGCAACATCGACCGGCCCGGACACCGCCGACCCAGCCGCATCACGCGTGGCCACTGGACCGTCGGCCAGCACCTGCTTCACCGTCTCCCGCGTGATCTGCAGCCGGGACAGTTCGACTTCCGCCTGGGGCACCGCTTCGGAAAGCTCTGCGATCTGCTTGCCCAACCCCAAGACCTTGGCCCGGCATTCACTCTCTCTAGCATCCAACGCGGCCATCAACGACGGCACCACACCACCCCGCCTCACCCGGTGCCCGCACCCACGGCCGGCTCACCTCGCCGACGGTAGAGACCGCCTTACACCACCAGATCCCGAACCCGCGCGAATCACCCCAACGAGGCACCCTCACAAGATCTGCACCCCAGGTCGATCATGGCAGGCTCAGACTGCATGGCGCTGAGCATGCTCTTCCTGAGACTCCTCGCACTGCTCCTGCTGCTCTCGCGCTCCCAGGACGCCAAGGACATCGAGCTGCTCGCGCTCCGCCACGAGAACGCGATGCTGCGCCGCCAACCCGGCGTCCGGCCGCGCCTTGCCTGGCCGGACCGCGCCGTGCTCGCAGCTCTGGCCCGGCACCTACCAGGCAGACTGCGACGGCACCGCTTGGTCACCCCCGGAACCCTCCTGTCCCGGCACCGCTCGCTGCTTGGATGAAAGTGGAAGCAGAAACCGGCGCGCACCGGCCGCCGGCCGATCTGCGATCGTCGGCTCTGAGGTGAGCGGGCCCGCTCGTCGGAGTTGGAAGCCGGACGCCGAGTGCGTCGTCGAGGACGTCGGCATCCAGCCGTCGAATTTGCAAGCGCCTGACGGTGCGTGGAGGCATGGTCGGCTTGCGGTCCGGGCCTATGCTCAGGCCGTGGCGGGTTGGCCGGCAGCGCCAGTGATCTGGTCCCAGATAGCGAAGCGGACGGTCATCGCGGCTCGCTATTCGTGGGCGGTCATCAGGTGGCGGCGGGGCCGGAAGTGGGCGAGATGCCGCTGAACGCGGACAGAAACCGCTGGGCCGCGCCGTAGGAGCGGAGCTTGTCCGTGACGATCACCCTTGGCACCGTGCTCGTCTTCTTCATCAGGCGGCGGAAGAGGCGTCGGCCGCGGCCTTGTGCCGGCGGCTCTGCACGAGGATGTCCAGCAGGTCCCCGTCCAGGTCGACGGCCCGCCACGGACAATCCCCCTCCACCACGATCAGCAAGAAGATCATCTCACCTGTCAGCCAATGTGACAGCGCCGGATTTTAGGTTGAGGCAGGGGACGCGTGAGCGAACCTGGCGGGGAGGCTCTGTCCCAACCCCCCCATGCACGCTGACATTGGCCTCGTTCGTTGCGCTGACCGTGCCTCAGGTGGCTAGTCCCGGATCCCCAGGTCCTCCCGCATCAATGTCCGCATCGCCACCAGCCGGGGCTCCGCCTGCTTGACCTCGACGAGCAGGCGCTCGACACTCTCCCCGTCACGCGCGAGGCCGCGGTCGATGCGCTTGGCCGCCGCGTCTACCCACGCGAGGACTTTGTTGAGTTCCCGCGACGCCTCCATGATCCGCAGCGGGACGATCATCTGGGCTGCCGCGTAGCGGTCGCGATACTCCCTGCGGGAATCCTCGAGACGGGTGCGGTCCTCCTCGATGTAGACGCCGTCGCGAATGCGGTGCAGGGCGTCCTTGAGGAGCGTGTGGAACTGCTCGGAGGCGCGGTTCATGGCCGTGTACGCCTCTCGGCGTTCCTCGAACGACCGTCTACGGTCGGCGAGTTCGGCCTCGGTGGCGCGTTCGCGGGCGTTGAAGCGTTGCGGGAGCACCGCGCCGAGGAGAGCCCCGCCGAGGCCCGTCGCCGCGGTGATCGCGGTCGCTATCGCGTCTGACATGCGCGGACCCTATCGTGATCCGGACGCCTCGCTGCCCGTCGCCGGAGGCGGGAACTGCCCCTGAGCGGGTTTTTTACGATGGTCCGCGGGGTTTTACGACGAGTTGGTGTCTGGGGAGGCTGGTGCGGGTTGGGTGGACCACCCACCGCTTCGGCTGCGGAGTGAACCCTCTCGTCCCCGACAGCACGTATCGCCGACGTCTACACCGAGCCGCTGAAGAGGCTGGAAGCCTCCGGCCCGCCGGCGAAGGCTAGTGGTCGTCATGCCGCGCGGCCTGGAGGCGGGCCGCGGTTCCGGGCAGCGCGGCAGGTCTTAGCAGTTGTGTCACATGTCCTTTCGGCAGGTCACGGCGCCATGCATACTCCTGAACATAGGGGGGCGGGGCAACGTGAGCGTCTTGGATTGGTTGTGGCCACGTTTCGAAGCTGGGGACGATGGGCGAGTCCAGGGACAGGCCCGTCGGAGCGCCGACGAGGAGCATGCAAAGATCCGCAGGCGTGTGGCGGCCCTTCCCGGCTTGGAGGACGACGAGCGCGATTCCATGATCTCGGCGGTGGACAATGCCGCGATCGGAGCAATCCTTCCGGTGGTGTACCGAGCGCGGATCAACCGGATCGCTTCGCTCTCCGGCCTGTTCGCGGCTGGCGCCACTGGCGGGTTGCTGCTGTGTGTCCTCAATGGCCGGCCCTTCGCGGTCATGCAGTCGCCCGGTCTCGGCATCCCCCTCCTCACACAAGGGGTCATGCTCGTTGTACTGATCGCGGCCGGGACTCTGTGGAATCGCCGACGCAAGGTGCTGTTCCAGTTCCGAGAAATGCGAACCGCCTCACAGGCAGGAGACGACTTTCCCCTCCTGATCAGTCTCCTGCTGGTTGCCATTCCTCTGGTGGGGTTGCCGTGGGCGGCGACGGTCGTGTGGCCCTCGTACTCGCATTGGGCCACCGGCTGGCAACTGTTCCTCTGCGTGGGGCCGGTGCTGGGGATGATCGCCGGACGGACGCTGGACGCAGTATGGCGGCTCTTGGAGCGTCACTGGCGACCGGCATGGGAAGAGGTCACGGACCAGATGGTCTGGCAGTTGCACTACCTGGCCTGGCTTCTGGCTGTTCAACGGCCTTCGTTCATGCGTCCCTTGATTCTTCGTGTGGTGCGAGCTGACCTGGACCGAATCGCTCGGATCATTGAGGGAAATCCCGTCCCGGTACGCCTCGCGAGGTGGCACGAGCGGGCGCTACGACGCCGCATCCGCACGGATCACTTGCGCGTGGCGGCAGCACTCCGTGACCACAGCCGGGCGATGGCCTCCGTGCGGACGCTGGGCGACTATGACAGCATCACGGAATCGATCGTCCGTGGTGCACTGGCCGCTGCCACTGGCGACTGGGATGCGCTGCTGTTCAACACGCCCGAGGTCAACTTCGTCTCCCGTGTCACAAGAGTTTTGCGCAGACTCAGCTCAACGCTCCTGTTGACCACGGCGGCGCTGGTTATCCCCATGCTCCCCGGCGTCACGCCAGCAGCCGACGGAGTGCGCATTGTGCTGTTCAGTACAGCGGTGCTCTCGTTGTTGCCGGCCGCCGACACCACACGCGCCGAACTACGTGGAGCCCTCGATCGAGCACTGTTCAAATGAAGCACGGCAGTGATCGAGGGACATCGCCGCCATGGCTATGCGAGGTGTTCTTGCAGATCCACGCCAGCTGGAGCGGGAGGGGCGGGCGTCGGCGTTCGTCATCAACGGGCCGATCGTGAAGGCGCTGGCGGCCGCGCGGGTCAAGCTGCAGAAGATGGAGTCGACCAGCGGCCTGTACGAGGCGATCGCGGAGCTGCCGGAGCGGCAGTGCGGGGTGATCGTGCTGCGCCCCGTGCTTTGCCTGATCGGCGACTGCGGCACCGGCAAGTCCCACATGCTGATCGCCCTGGGCAAGGAGGCAGCCATGAAGGGCTACCGCGTTCGCTACACCCTCGCGACGAAACTGGTCAATGAGCTGGTCGAGGCCGCCGACGAGAAGCAGCTGACCAAGACCATCGCCCGCTACGGCCGCGTCGATCTCCTCTGCATCGACGAACTCGGCCGTGCGCCACGAGGCGCTGGTGCGCCGTGAGGCGTGGGGAATCGAAGGAGGTGCAAGACCTCCTCGCCGGGCCGTCGCAGCGGCCCGGTGGGAGCTGAGCGCAGTCCGACCCGGGAGACGCCGGGGAGGGCGGGAAGCAGCGCTGACAAAGCCGGGACGGTTCGGAACTGCCAGACGGGCCGGGTCCGGCGAGCGAGATCAGAGGGCATACGAGAGGAACCAGTGGCAAAGCTCCGTAAGCGTGGCACCGGCTCAAATCTGGCGGATATGGGCCGGGTTGCAGTGCACGGACCGTTCACCGAGCGGGCCGACTCCGAAGCCGATTTAGCGTGTCGGTGGGGAGGCCACGGCGAAAGCCTGCGGCGTAACCGTGGCGATGCTGCCGGGGCAAAGCTGGATGCCGGACTGATCAATCGATTCTCCGTGAACACGGGAACCGTCCCGTGCCGTTCCCACGATCCGGAATCCATTCGGACCGGTGGGATAGACGCGTCGTCCGTCGAAGGTGCGGGATGGGGCGGAGGCCCCGTAGTAGTCCGAGCGGGCGAGAGGCTCGCGCATGGCGAAGGGGGCCAGCAAGTCGGCAGTAAGGATGCTGGAATACCGGGAGAACGTTGGTGAACACTGACGAGCTGGAATACGTCTTGCTCAAGGCGGAACGCCGGGTACTGGAGATCCAGACCAAGCTGCACCGTTGGGCCCGTGATGATCCTCATCGCAGGTTCGATGATCTGTACAACCTCGTTGCCGACCCGGGTTTCCTGCTGGTGGCCTGGGATCGGGTGCGGAACAACAAGGGCGCGCGTACGGCGGGAGTGGACGGTGACACCGCCTACTACATCGAGTCCGTGCGCGGGCTGGAGGGGTTCCTCGTGGAACTGCGGGAAGATCTCAAGGCCCGCACCTTCCGGCCCCTTCCGGCGCGGCGGCGGGCGATTCCCAAGGCGGGCGGCAAGGTCCGCTATCTGGGGATCGCCACGATCCGCGACCGGGTGGTCCAGGCGTCCTTGAAGCCGGTATTGGAGCCTGTGGTCGAGGCGGATTTCCTTCCATGCTCGTATGGATTCCGCCCGAATCGCCGGGCCCATGACGCGGTGGCAGAGGTGCACCACTTCGCATCCCGCTCATATGAGTGGATCGTGGAGGGGGACATCAAAGCCTGCTTCGACGAAATCTCGCATCCCGCTCTTATGGACCGGGTGCGGAAACGCATCGGGGACAAACGCGTCCTGGCTCTGGTGAAGGCGTTCCTCAAAGCGGGCATCCTCGATGAGGATGGCACGTGGGTGGACACCGATGCCGGAACTCCGCAGGGATCGATTCTTTCCCCATTGCTCAGCAATGTGGCTCTCTCGGTCCTGGACGAGCATGTCGCCCAGGCCCGGGTTCGACGTAATTCGGGGCTCCTGGAGGTTCCGCGGGTCTGAAGGTGCAGGTCATGGGGCTGCAGGTCGCTCCACAAGTCCGAAGTGCCTAGAGACGCGATTTTCGTGATTCTCCTGCGCTGGCCTGGGCACGGCTCGTAGGGTCTGGAGCCGTGTACGTGAAGACGACGAAGCGGGAGAACAAGTCCGGCACGGTCCGGTACCTGCATCTGGCCCACAACGAGTGGGACCCGGCCAAGGGGCGGGCGGTGCCGAAGGTGCTGTTCACCTTCGGGCGTGAGGACCAGCTCGACCGCGACGCGGTCAAGCGCCTGGTCACGTCTCTATCGAGGCTGCTGGAGCCGGGCGACGCGCTGGCCGCGACGGCCGCCTCCGACCTGGAGTTCGTCTCCTCGGTGCCGTTCGGCGGCACCTACGTGCTCGACTACCTGTGGCACCGGCTGAAGATCGACCAGATCGTGGGCCGGGTCGGGCAACCCAAGCGGGGCCGCCGCCGGGACATGTCCGTCACCGAGCGTGTGCTGTTCGCCCTGGTCGCCAACCGGGCTCTGGCCCCGTCGTCCAAGCTGGCCGCCGCTGACTGGATCACCCACGACGCGCACATCGACCAGCTGGCCGAGATCGGCGAACAGCCCTGCTACCGGGCCATGGACTGGCTCCACGAGGTGACCGCCGACCTGGAGAAGCAGGTGTTCGACGAGGTCGCGAACCTGCTGAACCTGGAAGTGGACCTGCTGTTCTTCGACACCACCAGCACCTACTTCGAACTGGAGGAGCCCGACGAGCCCGTCGCGTGCGACAACGTCGGCCGGCCGCTCGGCGACCGGCCGGGAGACGGTGAACCGAACACGGTCGGGTTCCGCACCTACGGCAAGTCCAAGGACTCCCGCGATAACCTCCCGCAGATCGTCATCGGCATGGCTGTCACCCGCGACGGAATCCCGGTCCGCTGCTGGTGCTGGCCGGGCAACGCCTCGGACCAGACGGTGATCCGGCAGGTCAAGGACGACATGCGGGACTGGACCCTCAGCAAGATCGTGTGGGTGACCGACCGCGGCTTCTCCAGCGCCGAGAACCGCCGATACCTGCGCCAGGGCGATCACGCCTACATCATCGGCGAGAAGCTCCGCTCCGGATCCCCCGAGGTCAAGGCTGCCCTGTCCCGTCAGGGCCGCTACACCGAGATCGCCGAGAACATGCGCGTGAAGGAGGTGCGGATCAGCGAGACGGAGCGGTTCGTGATCTGCCACAATCCCGAAGCGGCCGAACGGGACCGGCACATGCGTGAGCAACTCGTCTCCCAGCTCACCGAGTTGATCGATGATTCGGACAAGCTCAGCGACTTCAAGCGCGGCGAACTGCGCGGAAAGATCGCCGGCAAGCCCGGACTGAACCGCTACCTGCGCGCCACACCCGCCGGCAAGCTCCGCATCGACACCGCCAAGATCAAGGCGGAGTCGAACCTCGACGGCAAGTACCTCCTGCGCTGCAGCGACCCGCAGCTGAGCGCCGAGGACATCGCGCTCGGCTACAAGCAGTTGCTGGAAGTCGAGCGCGGCTGGCGCGACATGAAGCAGATCATCGACCTGCGACCCGTCTACCACCGGCTCGAAGAACGCATCCGAGCCCACGTCGTCCTGTGCTGGCTCGCCCTCCTGCTGATCCGCATCATCGAGACCCAAGCCGACACGACCTGGTCCCAGGCTCGCCGCGAGCTCCAACGCCTCCACGTCGGGACCTTCACGGGTGCCAGCGGCACGTTCCAGCAGGTCACCGGCCTGACCAAGCCGCAGTCCGACCTGCTCGCCAAGCTCGGCATCCCCCACCCCAAGCAGGTTCTCGATCTCCAGGCCACATCCCACTGACCAGCCGAAACGCCACCGCCTAGAGAAACGCCTTCCAGGCGGCCACACTCATGTCCGCCCAGGTCAGACCCCAGATTCGACCCTCCATGTCACCGAATTACGTCGAACCCGGGCCAGGGGCCGGGTGGGCCCGGAGCCAGCCCGTATGGGAGAGCCAAGCGACGTCGCCATGGTCTGCCCAACTACCGCCTCGTGCGGTTCGCGGACGACTGGTGCCTGCTGGTGTCGGGCACCAAGGCGCACGCCGAGGCTCTGCGGGAGGAACTCGCCGGGGTGCTGACCACGATGGGCCTGCGCCTGTCGCCGGAGAAGACCCTGATTACCCACATCGAGAACGGTCTCGACTTTCTTGGCTGGCGCGTCCAGCGACACCGGAAGCGGGGCACCGGCAAGCACTACGTGTACGTCTATCCGGCCAAGAAGGCGCTGGCCGCCGTCATGGCCAAGGTGAAGACGATGTGCCGGCGGAGCACGAACCTGACGCTCGCAGACCTGCTGCGTCAGCTCAACATGATGCTGCGGGGCTGGACCGCGTACTTCAAGTACGGATGCTCGAATGCGACCTTCAGCTACCTGAGGTCCTACCTCTGGAAAGAGGTGGTCAGGTGGCAGGAGCGCAAGCATCGGCGAACTCCGTGGAAGGAACTGCGCCGACGCTACGGCATCTGGCCCGCCGAGGACGGAAGGGAGCTGTTCGACCCGGCCAGGGTAAGCGCCAAGCGCTACTACTACCGGGGAACACGCATCCCGACACCGTGGCCGAGCACAGCATGAGGCGAACGCGAACCCTGCGGAGCTTGTGGAGAGCCCGGTGCGCTTAGGACTCCTTTCAGAATGCCGGGTTCTTCCGGGCGAGGGTCATGCAGTGTGCGAGCTGAAGAAAGGCGTCGTGCATGTCGTCTCGGGTTTCCCAG
>NZ_JBFAWG010000158.1:0-9572 GCF_040680215.1 Streptomyces sp. NPDC052107 | reverse complement strand
CTATCGTTCCCCGTACGCCCACCACAGCCCGAACACTCACTCATCCGCGCCAGAACACACTCGTACGCTGTTCCGCGGCAGCTGTTCACAACCCCAGCGAAACGCCCTCCTAACCGCCCAGCCCGAAAAAGCCGCGCGACAAGGAACAGAGAACGGCACAGCCCCGACGGCAGCTGATCACCGCCGGCGCGGACCCGCGCCAGCAACCCACCGCTGGTCACCCCGCCGGTGCGAACAGTCCCGAGCAGGCGTTCCTTCTGCCGGGGGTCCAGACCCTGGGCGCGGCGGGTCCCGGAGATGTCTGAGGTGTGGGGCTGCTTGTGGTGTTGGCGGAGGGAAGCGGCGGGTTTCGTGGGCGTCCGGGTGGGCTGCGAATCGGCGCCGGGCGGGTGTGGGTTGCCGTGGGTGTCGGGTCTGGTGCTGTTCACTCAGAACAGCGCCAGGCCCTCACCGCTGGTGTCCGCGATGACTGGCCGGAATCGGACGGGGAGGCCGTCCAGGCGGTCGGGTCCGGCCGCGGCGGCCACGGCAGGGGCGGCCTCGGCCAGCCAGGTGCTAAACCGCTCGACGGCTTCGCGGTAGGGAACTTGCGCCAGAACACGGTGCTCGCCGGAAGGGCAGAAGTCGACGGCGACAGTGAGCAAGCAGGAACCGGGCGCGTTCTGACTGCCCGTCCAGGACACGCGCAGCACACCACAGGGTTTACGCGCGCGGGAGCCGCGGACATCGCGGTGGGTCGGGCGCAGCGATCGGCAGGCCACGTGGGCGGTCCATGCGGCGAGGTGCGGCAGTGGCAGGGTGGTGCGGGCGCGGCAGCCGGGGCAGCGGTGCCAGTGGCGGAGCCAGTCGGCGGTATGGGTGTCAAAGAGGCGTGTGTAGTGGTTGGCCACGCGGATGTCGTTGCTGTACAGGTGGTCCGGTCGTTCTTGTGTGTTGCAGGAGTGACAGAGGGGGGCGCGAACGTAGCCGTGTTCGTGGCAGTGATCGAGTACGGTGGCGGGTGCGGTGCGGCAGATGGCGCACGTCCACCCGGCCACCTTGCGGGAGGTGCCGGGTTTCCTGCTGAGTACCGAGTACAGGTGGCCTTGCAGTTCCCCGTTGTACGGGCGCAGCGGGGCGGTTGAGCAGTCGTGGCTCGTCGTCTGCTGGCCGTCGGCGGCTCGGGCCTGCCAGCCGTGGGTGGGCGGCTCGGTGACGGCCGTGTTTCCCCGGCAGGTCCGCGCGGCTTGCAGCCACTGCGTTTCGGTGTGCTCGGCCACATCCAGCAGCCTGACCACGGCGCGCGGCAGCCACCATGTCCGCGCCGTCCGGTCGCGAGTTTGCTCCACGAGTATCCGCCGCCAGTCGATCCCCGCCAGATGGGACGGCCGGCCGCCTTCACGTCGTACCGCCCGCTCGGACTCGCCCAGCTCCTGCAGTTCCCGGGTGATGCGCTGGCGCCAGCGCATCAGCGTTGCCTCGTTGCACTCCTCCTTCGGCGCGCCGCGGAACGGACCGATGCGAACCAGGTCCTGGCAGTCCATCTCCACCGCGTTCAGTTCCGCTGCCGCCCGGCGCACCTCAATCTCCAAAACACTCCACTGGCCGCCGCTTGCCTTCACCGTCGCCACCACACGGCTGCCGAGCAGGACATACCCCGCCCGGGCATGAGCAGGAGAACAGGTGAACGCCGCGGAAGCCGTCGGCACATCGCTGCCGGTCGTCAAGTCGGCCCACAGAGCGTCCGCAGCGCCCAAAGGGATCAGGCCGCCGCTGCGCCCCGGGATGACACGCTCAGGCATACCGACAGGCTAACGGCCCACACCGACATGCTCATAGGGGCGGCCTTGGTGTGCACGACTTGCTGGTATTGGGCGGTCAGGAAGACAAAGTGGACAACGGACGTGCCGGTCTCAGGACCATCGGCGGTGCAGAACAGCCGCCTGCGCACCGTCAGTCCGGGCTGTCGCTGCTCAGCCGCACCGCGGGCAGCCGGTTCACCCCGCCCGTATCCCAAGGTTGAGCGGGAGCGGGGGACAGCTTCCGCGCGCACTGGCGCATCGCCGACGTGATCCCGCACGCCGAGCAGTGCGCTGCCCTCAGCCGCTCGTGGCCTCGCCGCTCTTGCAGTTCCGCTTCGCGCAGAGCGCACCACGGCTTGGCCAACTCCTCGATCAAATCGCCGAGATGTTGGCGGGAGACGCCGGTGAAGACAGGATGGGACAAGGCCGCGCGGGCTCACTTCTTGGTCACACTCGAAGAACCCGCGCGGCCGTCTTCACGTCACGAACGGACCGGGCTCAGCTGTCGACGACGGAGTCGTAGTCCGCGACACCGGCCCGTGGCAAAGAGCAGCCGCGCCAGCCGGGACAGAAGAATCCTGGAAGAGGGGAGGTACCCATTTTGCTGACGGCGAGCGATGTATGCAGCGATGCTGTCGGGAATGAAGGCGAGGCGCAACGTGCTCGATTCGGTAGGTCCTCAGGAGATCGCATCGGTGGTCACTGGTGTCCTGGCCCTGGGCACACTCGCGATCCGAGTGAGCGGGCGCGTGAAGCTTGCGCGGGAGCAACGGCAGGCGATCACCGCGGTGGCCGAAGCGATCGCCGCCACGGGACGCCCGGCGCGCATCCGCCACCGGTCGGCCGGCACCCAGTGGTCTTTGGAGGTAGGTAACAGCCCTGTCACCGAAGAGGCGTTGCGGCCGCCGGGCCCCGCGGCGGGTGGTGACCTCGACAGGTGACCGAGCGCGCCCACGGCAGCGACGAGGAGGACCGCGATCCAGCCGAGCAAGACATGCGGGACTGCTACGACGCCTACAAGTGGAGGATCTGGCGGTTCGTCGCGTCTCAGCTTGCTGGAGCCTGTAAGGAGGACGCGGACGACGTGTGCCAGGAGACCTGGACGACTTTCTTCTCGAAGTACACGGAGCATGTCGACAAGTACGACGACCTGGCGATGATCCTTTTCCCGATCGCCCGCTGCCGGATCGCGGACTACTGGCGCAAACGCGGCAGAACCCCCGAGGCCGCAGCCGCGAGCGAAGACCTCGAGGCACTCGCGCATGGTGTCGCACCGCACTGCGGCGTCCTGATCGACGACACGACCAGCCGATCCGTGGACCTCAAGCGAGCGCTGGCCGATCTCACCACACGTCAGCGCGAAGCGCTCCACCACCATCACGTGGCAGGTCTGACCACCCAGGAGACCGCCCGCCTGATGGGCATCACCCCCCATACCGTGAAGAAGACCCTCAAGGTGGCTCTCGCCAAGCTGCGGGTCTCCCGCAGACTGGAGTCCTACCAATCGCCGGCCGACCGGAGGAGGTTCGCCCGTGATGAATGACGACGACAGCCCCTCCTTCAAGACGACCGAGACGGAGCTCGACGCCGGATTCGACGCGGTGATGGCCCGTCTTCGCAACGCGACCGCTCAAGAGCGAGAACAGCTGCGCCTGGCCTCGGACCGGGCAGAGATCGGTCATGACGCCTACGAACTGGGCATGCACCACTTGCAGGACGACGAGGGCGATCTTGAGGAAGCCGCGCGGTGGCTGCGGAAGGCAGAGCGGATGGGTGTCGCTGAAGCGGGACGCGTCCTGCGCAGCCTCCCGACGGCGCACGAGGGGCACCAGGAATCAACGGCGCCAGCACCCCCTCGGCAAGAGCAGGAGCCGCAGGAGGCCGCCGCACCCCGGGCAGCCTCCAAGGACCAGGCGAGGGCCGACGGGTCCGCGGCCCCACCGCGCCCGATGACCGTGACGGTGGAACCGGAATCCCACGTGGGCCTGGCGGCCATGACCCCGCTGCACCAGATGCTGGAGGACCTGCACACGGCCCGCAGCCTGGCCGAAACCCTGCAGACCGTGGCCGACGGCGTGGTCAGCGGCCTCGGCTACGAGCTGGCCTGCGTCAACCTCGTGCGCCCCGACGGCGACCTGGTGGTCGCGGCCCTCGCCGGGAACTCCGCCGCCGAGGGTCTCATCACCGGTCGCGTCGGCTCCCGCGCATCCTGGGACCGCCGCCTGGGCATGGGCGAGGCCTGGGGCGACCTCAGATTCATCCCCCACACCGAGGGCTGGGTCCTTGACGACGACGACGTGCCCCAGTGGTACACCGACGGCCCCGTCCCCCGCTTCGAGGACGAGTGGCACCCCTCCGACCGCCTCTTCGCGCCCCTGTACACACCCGGCGTGCAGAGCGGCGTCCGCGGCGAGCTGCTCGGCGTGATCTCCGTGGACCGGCCGCGCAACGGCCGCCGCCCCGGCGACGGCGACCGCAATGCCCTGCAGATGTACGCGTTCCAGGCGGCCATCGCGATCAGCAACGCCCGGCTGCGCGCCAACATGCAGCGCGCCCTGGTCCGCCTCGAGCGGGAGCAGCAGGCGCTCAGGGCCAGCGAAGAGAGCTTCAGGCAGGCCTTCGAGTACGCCCCCTCCGGCATGGCCATCGCCGAGATGGGCGGCGACCAGCACGGCCGAATCCTGCGCACCAACGACGCCCTGTGCAAGCTGCTGGGCCGCCCCGCCTCCGCGATGCGCCGCTACTCCTTCTCCGACCTCGTCCACCCCGAGGACATCGGCACCCTGCTGCGGACCTCCGCCGAGGGCGGCCGCGCGGAGCTGCGCCTCGGCCGCCGCGACGGCACCTACGTGTGGGTCTCACTGCGCAACAGCGTCGTCGCCGACGCCGCCGACGGCCCCCGCTTCCTCCTCACCCACGTCGAGGACATCGACGAGCGCAAGCGCCGCGAGCTGCAGCTCGCCCACCGCGCCTCCCACGACTCCCTCACCGGCCTGCCGAACTCCGCAGAGCTCCGCTCGCGCCTCAGCGCCCGGCTGTGCCCTCATCCCGGCGAGCAGGAGACCACAGTCTCGGAAGCAGCTGATGTCAGCAGCGACACCCATCTGCATGTGTCCGAGCCCGCAACCGACAGCGACGACGACACGAAGAGCCTCGTAGTCCTCCTCTGCGACCTCGACGGCTTCAAGTCGATCAACGACCGCTTCGGGAACAACACGGGCGACGCCGTCCTCATCGAGGTCGCTAGGCGGCTCACCCGGGGCGTGCGCGACGGCGACACGGTCGCCCGACTCGGCGGCGACGAGTTCGTCATCCTCGCCAACGACCTCAGCCGGGCCGACGCCCAGGACCTCGCCGTTCGCCTGCGCAACGAGATCATCCAGCCCATCCGCGCCGAGGGCAGGGCTATCCGGGTCGGTGCGAGCTTCAAGATCGGCTGGGCCCACTGCGGCATGACGGCGGACGAAGTGTTGAAGTCTGCCGACGAACGTATGTACATCGAGAAGCGTTCTCGCCCAAAACAGCACCGAAGGACCGGCTGAACTGGGCGGGCCCCGCGCGTTGCCCGCCTTCTCGTGGCTACGGACGGCGGTTACCACGATTGGCTTTGTACACGAGCTGTGAGAGGGCGTTTGAAGTAGGCAGACTGCCCTTGATGCCCTGGTAAGTTCCCCACCAGACAGACACCGCCCCGGTACCGGGGCGACGTCGCATTACGCCGCTGTTCCCGGCCCTGCCTCCCTCGGATCCCCAAGCGGCCGGGTCCGCCCATCATCCTCGTCCGCCCGCCGTCCCGGCTCCGTCTCGTCCAGCTCCCAGTAGTGCCGGCAGTCATCGCACCGGTACACCGCGATCCCCGCGTCGATCGTTAGTACGGCCCCGTGCGGGCATCCGCTGCCGTCACCGCGTCCCACACACTCCTGCTCCCAGGTATCCCCCACGATTTGACGGTGCGGCGTACCGGCCGTGTTCGTGGAGAGGGCGTGCAGGGCGCACAGGCGCTCCCGTCCGGCAACACACCCCAGCACCCGCCAGCAGCCCCAACAGCTTCCGACGACGAGGAGAACGCGGCCGCAGATCCGGCCCGCCACTAGGTCGTTTGGTGCGAATCCGATTCGGCGTCACACTGCCACCCAGAACGCTCCACAGCCGACACCGGATGGAGAGCTGATGAGCCACCACACCCCGCAGCCCAACGGCACCCCCACCCTTCCCGGGTTCATCGAGGAACGCACCGAGGGCGTAGCCGGCCCGCCCGCCATGCTGCTCCGCGTCTGGTGCCGCTGGTGCGTCCGCTGGCACACCCACGGCTACACCGGCACGAAGGTCGGTGACACCACCGACCGGGCCCCGCACTGCTACGCCCCCGACAGCGAGTACGAGACCGGCTACGACATCTGGGTCAGCGGCACTCCGTTCGCGGAGGTCCGCAAAACGATGCGAAGCGCTACGGCCGCGCAGGCGAGGGCGATCCGGGAGGGCCGGATCACCGAGGCCGTGCAGAATCTCCGCGACCAGCCCGGACCCTTCGAGTAGGCGTCCGCCCCGAGCCAGTCGCAGTCCCCGTCCACGCAGAGCGTGTCGGGGGAAGCGCCGCGCCCTGTGACCAGCGTAGCGATGCGGTCGTCCGTTTGGTGGCCTGGCCCGCGGGCGGGGACTCCCGCCCGCCCGACCGCGGGGTGATCCCGCTACTCTGCACCCTGGGTCATGGATAGGACGCCGGGGGCCAGGACCCCGGTGGGCTGCTCCTTCCCTCACCAACCATTGGAGTACTTGCGGCAGAACGGAGCGTCACTCAACGGAGGATGACGCCGGTTCTGCGGCACTCCCCCATCGCCCTGGACCTGCGAGTGTCAGGTCCTCGCCGCGACCGCAAGGAAGACGAGGGCTGCAAGGAGAGCGCCCTGCACAGCGTCCTGTAAGCAAAGCACCGGCGTACCAGGGCCGTTGTGCCGTCCGGAGCGCACGGGCGGAAGCGATCCGAGTCCGTGCCGCGCCAGGCGGTGCCACGGGAGCGGGGGTCCGGGAGCCAGCGAAGGCCCACGGCAGCCGCGGCGCCAAGGTCCGTTCGCCCGCTCCGCCCACCGCAGCGGCTCGGCAGCCGGTGGGCTACACAGTGATGCAGGACGAAGGCATACGCAACAGGCCACGCTCATCGCGTTTCCCTCCTCGAGGAGGAGAGGAAACGCTGGCGGGGGCTATGCGGCGGTCTGGAAGGCAGCCCGAGCGGCGACGGCCATCAGTTCGTCAGCCAGAGCGGCGGGGCCGAGCGTCATGAGGCCGGTGACGGCGCTGTCCCTGCGGCCGGAGGACCAGGTATTGGCAGTCGGCGGCTGGAACGGTGTCACCGCGATGCCCTGGGCCACGAACGGGGCTTCATCGAGGTAGTTCATGCCGCCGGTCCCGCAGAGAGGTACTGCGATTCCTTCAGCAGGTCGTCGGTCTTCACGTAGAGCGCGGTCGCGAGGGAGTCCAGGGCTGGCGTCACAACCGACCTTTGGACTCCCTCGCTTCATGTCATGCGCGCCAGCGAGCCCTTCTGTGACTTGCCAAGATAGGTGTCACCAATTCTGCGGGCCGACCTGGGCTTCGGTGGCGCAGCGGTCGCGCCACTTGTCACCAGATGGTCGACCTTGTCGCCACCTGCTCCGAGTTTTCGGCCCAGTTGTCACCGAGCGCATGGAGATTCGGCAGGTCGGAGGATTGGTGAACAGCAGTGAGGTCTTGCGATTCAGATCCCCGGGTCACGATTGTTGGAGCCGGTAGCGGTGCGGGGCGTTGCCCCGGGCACCGGAGCGTTGGCAGGGACGGCCACCACGGATCTGTCCGAGATGCGTGGGCGCAGCGGCATCAGCCTGGCGGGTGATGGCCGCCGTGCACATCACCAGGGCACTACGCCGGCGTCGTCGAAGAACTGTCCGGTGGGGCCGTCGTCGGGCAGGGTCGCGAGTTTGACGGCGATCGCCGCGCCCTGTTCGGGGGTGCGCACGCCGCGGAAGCCGTTGAGGTCGGTGGCGACGTAGCCGGGGCAGCCGGTGTTGATCAGGATGTTCGTGCCGCTCAACTCCCGGGCGTATTGGAGGGTGACGGCGTTCAGGAACGTCTTCGACGGCGCGTACGCCGCGGACACCGGACCTGCCGTCTGCTCGGCGGCGGGTCCTGACTGCCGGGTGAGGGAGCCGACGCTGCTGGACATGTTCACGATCCGTGGTGCGGCGGAGCGGCGCAGCAGCGGCAGCATCGCGTTGGTGACGCGGATGACGCCGATCACGTTGGTGTCCACGACCGTGTGGATGGTGGCGGGGTCGATCCGGGTGGGCTCCTGTGGCATGTCGCCTGCGATGGCGGCGTTGTTGACGAGCACGTCGAGGCGTCCGGCCTGTTCGTCGATCAGCCGTGCGGCGGCGGTCGCGCTCGCGTCGTCGGTCACGTCCAGCGGTACGGCGAACGCGTCGATGCCAGCGGCGCGCAGTTTCTCCACCGCGGCGCTTCGGCGCTGGTCGTCGCGGGCGCCGACGCCGACGCTCCAGCCGAGGGTGCCCAGGCCTGCGGCGATCTCGTAGCCGATTCCCTTGTTCGCGCCGGTGACCAGCGCGATCGTCCGTTCAGTCATAGGGACGATGCTGCCTTCGGGCCTCGGCGGGGGTCCAAGACCGATCGAGTGCGCAACGATACCGTCAGGGTATTGATCCGGGATAGCATGGCCGGATGGAGACCCGGGAACTGCGGTATTTCGTCGCTGTCGCTGAAGAGCTGCACTTCGGGCGTGCTGCGCAGCGGCTCGGGATCGCGCAGCCACCGTTGTCACGGGCGATCCAGCGGCTCGAACGCCGGCTCGGGGCAGTGCTGTTGGATCGGACCAGTCGCACTGTCACGCTGACCGAGGCCGGCTCGGTGCTATTGGTCGAGGGCCGGGCGGCTCTCGACGCGGTCGAGGCCGCCGAGCGTCGGACCCGCCGCGCCGCCCTTTCCGTGACCGGCCGCCCCGGCCTGGTCCTGGTCACGAAGGCCAGCGCGTCCAGGGAACTGCTGGCGAGACTGCTCGACGCGTACGCCGCCGAACCCGGCGCGGTCCCCGTCGACGTCATCCTGTGCGGTCCCGCCGAGCAGGAACGACTCCTGCGCGAGGGCCGGGCCGACGTGGCGCTGCTGCACCGGCCGTTCGACTCGACGGCCGGATTCCACACCGAAGAGCTCAGCACGGAGAGTCAGGTTGTGGTCCTGCCGGCCGGGCATCCGCTCACCGCCCGGGCCCATGTGCACATGGCCGACATCACCGGGCTGCCGGGCCTGCCCCTCCCACGCTGGCCCGACCCCGACGGCACCTACCCGCCCGGCCCCGGCCCGCAGGTCCGCGACCATGCGCAGTTGTTGCAGCTCGTCGCGCTCGGCCGTGCCTGTGCGGTCTCACCGGAGTCGTGCCGAGCCCAACTGCACGGTGACCTCGCCGCCGTGCCCGTGCTGGACGCGCCGACAGTCACCACCGTGATCGCCTGGCCACCGCACAGCCGGTCCAGAGCCGTCGCCGACCTCATCCGGACTGCGACACGTCTCCAGTAGCTCCCACCCGCCCGGCCAGGCTCCACCCATCGTGGCCCGGCTCAGGCGGCAGATCGCGGTGGGTGCACGCGGCTGGTGTCAGTCTGCGCGACCAGGTGACATCTATCTCGACCACTCACACCTTCGCATCATTCATCTAGTAGGACTCCGTTAGGTCTGTCTGCCTGCAGTGTTCAGGGGCATGAGGACTGTGTGGACGCACATGAAGTCAATCGTGTTCGGGCGACGTTG
>NZ_JBFAWG010000157.1:0-9605 GCF_040680215.1 Streptomyces sp. NPDC052107 | reverse complement strand
CACAGGACCCGCCTTCACGGATCCCCCAGACCGCCCCTGTGAGACAGATTGACTCACAACCCATCTATGAGTCAACTTGTCTCACTGTGACCTGGGGCACATGTTGGGCGTACGCTCGCGGTGCGCTTGGACCGGACGCTCAGCCGGACGGCACATCGACGGTCTCGACCCCCCGGACGGGACCCCGCGACATTTCCGTACGCCGCACGGTCCATCGACTCGAGCTTTCCATACGACGTATGGAACTTTGCAGCAGTGCCCACGTCGAACGAGATCAGAGGTCCTGTGATGTTGAGCATTGAGCCGGGAGGGTTCGTAGCGCCTACGGCTCGGTCCACCCCGGACCCATCGGCGCGATCCTCAACCCTCTCCTCAAGGGGCCCGACGACCCCCAGACCGCCTCACTGCCGTACGCCTCCAGCCTGTGCGGTGCCTGCAACGAGGTCTGCCCGGTCCGCATCCGCTGCACCGACGTCCTGCTCAAGCTGCGCGCGGACGTGGCCGAAGGCGACGCCAAGGTCAAGCACCCCGCCGAGAAGGCGGTGTTCAAGGCGGTGGAGACCGTCGTGGACCACCACCCGCTGTGGAACGCGGCCGTCAAGTCGGCCGGCAAGGCCGGCGTGCTGCTGCCCAAGAACTTGGGCCTGCCCGGTCCCCTGCACGGCTGGACCGACAGCAGGAGCATCCCCGACATCCCCGAGCAGTCCTTCCGCACCTGGTGGAAGCGCACGGACGGAGGCACCAGGTGAACGCGCGCGACACCATCCTCAGCCGCATCCGCGCGGCCGTCGCCGACCTGCCCACCGACCCGGTCGAGGTGCCCCGCGTCTACCTGCGGAGCGCCCCCGGCATCCCCCCTGGCGACCGGACAGCCACCATCGAGCTGTTCATCGAGCGCCTGGAGGAGTACGGGGCGGTGGTGCGCCGGGTGCCGGAGGCCGACGTGCCCGCCGCGGTGGCGGACGCCCTCGACGAGCGGTCGGCGCGTTCCGCGGTCGTTCCCGACGGCCTTCCCGCGGCCTGGCCGGCTCAGTGGTCCGGCGTGATCCGTAGGACGTTCCCCCGTTGTCGAAGGCGGAACTCGACGCCACCGACGCCGTGGTCACGATGTGCGCGGCGGCCATCGCCGACTCCGGAACGATCGTCCTGGACGCAGGCGCCGGTCAGGGCCGACGCGCCCCCACACTGGTTCCGGACGTCCACGTCTGCGTCGTGCGTGAGGACCAGGTCGGCTCCTCCATGCCCGAAGTCATCACCCGGCTCGGCCCTCGCCGTCCGATCACGTGGATCAGCGGCCCCTCGGCCACCGCGGACATCGAGATGATCCGCGTCCAAGGCGTCCACGGCCCCGCAAGCTGACCGTCCTCATCACGCCCTGAGGTGGGCCGAGACCGACGCGCGCAATGTGGGGTCGTGAAGCGACACCGCCGTTACCGAACCAGGACCCGCTCCCATGGCACCCTCAGCACATACCACGCGGTCGCGCCGTCCGCTGACGGCTGCGACCACCTGGCTGTGCCGAACTATGAGTGCGGTGCGCGCGGGGTTCCCGCTCGCCGCCGCCCTGCGCGGTGTCGTCGCCCTGGCCCTTCCTCTCCTGCTCGGGCTGTGGACAGGGCACATGGTTGCGGCCGTGTTCGCCGGGATCGGTGCCCTGTGGGGTGTGGGGCAGGACAGTTCGTCCCCCTACCGGTTGCGCATGCAGCGACTGCTGGCCGTGGGGCTGGCCGGTGCCCTCGGCCTGCTCATCGGAGAACTCGCGCTGCTCAGCGGGCACACCGCGCCGGTGGCGGGCTGTCTGGTCGCCACCGCCGTGTTCGCGGGGCTGATCAGTCTGTGCGGCCCCATTCGTTCCGTGGCCGGCATGCACGTGCTGCTCGGCACCATCGTCGGCAGCGGCGTCCCCGTGCCCGGCCCCTGGTGGCAGCCCCCGCTCGCGCTGCTGTCCGGGGTGCTCCTGGTCACCGTCCTGTCCACCAGCCCGTGGCTGTGGCGGCGGCACCGGATCGAGACCGACTCCGTGCGCGCCGTGTACCGCGCCGCCGCCGGGGCGCTGGCGGCCGTGGGCACCCCGCACGCCGAAGCCGCTCGGCGCTCGATGACACTGGCACTGAACGACGCGCACGACGTCATGGCCCCCGACTTGGCGACGGCAACCCGGCATCGGCCGGAAGACCCCGACACCCGTCGACTACTCGATGCGCTGCGCCTGGCCGTGCGCCTCGGCGAGGTGGTGTCGGCGCTCGTGTGGGAGGGGCGCCCCCTCCCGCCCGGCGTGGCCGATCTCCCTCTGCAGATGGCCGGGCGCCTGCTTCCCACGGGGAAGAGCGCGTCCGCAGGGCACGGCCTGGTGCCGGCCGAGAAGGCGGCATCCGCGCGCGACCGGCGCTCACCCGCCGTACGAGCGCTCCTGGAGCTGTGTGAGACGGCTGACGCGGAAGCCGGCGCGGATGTGATCCTCTCGCTGCCGGCGCGCCCACTGCCGGGTCGGACCGTACGTCTGCGGTACGCCGTACTGCTCGCCGCCTGCGTCCTCGTCGCGTACATCAGCGCCCTGCTGCTGCACGGCCCGCGGGGCTACTGGCTGCCCATGACCGTGGCCTTCATCTACAAGCCCGACTTCGGCCCGGTTCTGCGCCGGGCGGTGCACCGCTGCGTCGGCACGGTCATCGGTGTGGCCGCGATCGGGGCAGTGGCTGCGCTGACCGGCAACACCCCCTGCGCGCTCATCGGAACGGTAGCGGTCTTCGGCGCGCTCATGGCGGTAGGGGTCCGCCATCACTACGCCGTCGCCACCACCGGTCTGACCGGGATCGTCTTCGTCCTCGTCGACCTGCTCGGAGATCATCGGCCGCTGTACGGCACCCGCATCCTGGACACCATCCTGGCCGCGGCCATCGTGCTGGTGGCGAACTTCGTGGTGTGGCCCGACTCCGCCGGCAGCTGGGCGGCGGCGCAGACCGACGCCGCTCTGCTCGCCGTCCGCCGGTATCGCGACCTGGCACCGAACGCCACCCCCGCCCAGCGTCAGACGCTGCGCCGTGCCGCCTACCGCCGCCTGGCCGATGCGCGGCGCGCGGCGGCTCAGGCCCACGCGGAACCCGTCCCTGCGAAGCGGAGGCTTCCGGACTGGGAGGCGACGATCGTGGCCGCCGAGCAGGTGTGCGACGCGGTCACGGCCCGGACGCTGGCCGACACCGCACACTCCGCAGGAGACCATGCGCCGGGCAGCCCCTAGGACCAGCCCCTCAAGGCGGCGTCCACGACGTTCTCCACGGTGTCCCGCCCCAGGCGGTTCCCGGCGAGGAAGCGCTCGAAGAACAGGGGGCCCGCGGTGGCCATGGCAAGCGTCTCGGGGGTGATGTCCGGCCGGAGTTCGCCGCGCTGGACAGCCGCGGCGACAGCGGGACGCAGGGCGTCGGCGATCTGGCTCACCAGCGACTCCCGGAGGCGGCGGATACCGTCGTCGTGTCGTGAGCCACCGAGGATGGCGGCGAGCACGGCTCCCGCCTGCTCGTCGTCCCACCGCTCGGCGAGCACGCTCATGTGGTGGGTGATCTCCGCTCGGGGATCGTTGCCCGCAGCGGCCCGAATCTCCTCCGGCACGGGAGGCAGCGGAGGCATGCCGGCTTCCAGTGCGGCCAGGCGGAGATCGAGAAGGCTCGGCCAGTGCCGATAGACGGTGGCTCTGCCGACGCCGGCCCGGGTGGCGACCGTCTGATGCGTCACGGCCTCCAGTCCGCTTTCCGTGAGCAACGCGGTGGCCGCAGCGACCATGGCCTCACGACTGCGCAACAGACGCGGATCAGTTCGGTCTTCCAACCCACTACACCTTTCTGTGATCTGTGAGACAACTCGGTTTTCCCTTTACTATGAGGCATTTTGTCTCGGAATCAAGAGAGGTGACGCCGTAGTGACCAGCGCCTCACATGTGGACGACAGGTGCCGCGTTCTCGTCCTGCCGCGGCACGCCACGGCGGTACAGCAGCGCGGTCACGACCAGGCCGACCACGAAGACGGCCGCCGACCACCAGTAGGCAGTGGAGTAGCCCTCGAGACCGGCCTGCGCCAGGACGCCGGGGTCCTTGGGGTTGCGGCCGGAGAGGTAGTTGGTGGCGGCGTCGGATGCCATCGTGCTGAGCAGGGCGACGCCGATGGAACCGCCGACCTGCTGGACGGTGTTGACGGCGGCGGACGCGACTCCGGCATCGGCCGCGGCCACACCGGAGGTGGCCAGACTCATGGCGGGCGCGATGACGGTGCCCAGCCCGATGCCGACGAGCACCAGCTGGGGCAGTACCTGGGCCACATAGCCGCTGTTCAGGTCCAGCGTGGTCATCCACACCAGGCCTGCGGCCGCGATGGCCATGCCCAGCGGAACCACCGGCTTGGGACCTATGCGCCGCACCAGGACGTTGTTGGCCACCGCGGAGGCGGACGACGACGCCACGATCATGGGCAGGAAGGCGAAGCCCGTCTTCAGCGCGCTGTAGCCGAGGCTCTGCTGCAGGTAGTAGGTCAGGAACAGGAACACGCCGAACATGCCTGCGCCGACGACGAAGAGGGCGGCGAAGGAGGCACCGCGGTTGCGGTCCAGCAGGACCCGCAGAGGGAGGAGCGGATACGCCGCCCTGGTCTGCCACCACACGAAGACGGCCACCAGTACGGCACCGGCCGCCAGCATGCCCCAGGTCGCCGGCGAACCCCAGCCGTGCGTCTCGGCGTTCGAGAACCCGTAGACCAGGCAGAACAGGCCGATGGAGACCAGCAGAGTGCCGAGGACGTCGAGCTTGGAAGACGTGTCGCGCGGCGTGCGGTGCAGCAGAGCCGCGCCACCGACGAACGCCACCCCCGCGAAGACCACGTTGACGTACATGGTCCAGCGCCAGTCCAGGTACTGGGTCAGCACCCCACCGAGGATCAGGCCGATGGCTCCGCCGGCACCGGCGATCGAGCCGGCGACCGTGAAAGCCTTCGCCCGCTCGCGCGGCTCGGTGAAGGTCGTCATCAGGATCGACAGCGCGGACGGGGCCAGCAGGGCGGCGAACAGGCCCTGCACGGCGCGCGCGATGACGAGCATCGCGAAACCGTTCGCCGCGCCTCCCACCATGGACGCGGCCGCGAAGCCGGCCAGACCCACCAGGAAGGTCACCTTCTGACCGGCCAGGTCCGCAATCCGACCGCCGAGCAGCAGCAGGCTGCCGAAGGCCAGCGCATAGGCGGTGACCACCCACTGCCGGTCGGCATCCGAGAAGCCGAGGTCGTGCTGGGCGGACGGCAGGGCGATGTTCACGATGGTGCCGTCGAGGACGCCCATCAGCATGGACAGGGAAATGACCAGCAGGATCCACCAGCGGCGCTGGTGCGACGGGTCGGCAGGCACGTTCTCGGGTGTGGCCTCAGCGCCGCGAGCGGCGGCGACGGCGTTCTGGGACATGGGGACAGCCCTCCAGACAAGGACGAACTAAGGGGGAAAGGAATCAGGTACGACTGCGAGACGGCGTGGCCGCTTCGGTGAACGGGTCGCGCGGGTGCTCCAGTTCGATGAGCCCGACGGTCTCCCGCTTCAGGAGGGAGGCCAGGATCCAGTCCACGAACACGCGGATCTTGCGGTTCAGCGTCGGCACGCGGCTGCCGTGGTAGAGGCGGTGGAACCACCACGCCGGCCGTCCCTTGAGCTTGACCTTGCCGAAGAGGATCGCGACCCCCTTGTGGAGGCCGAGGCCGGCGACCGCGCCCAGGTTCTTGTGCCGGTACTCCTTGGGCGCACGGCCGCGCAGAGCCGCGAGCACGTTGTCCGCGAGTACCGGGGCCTGGCGTACGGCGTGCTGCGCGTTGGGCGGGCACCACGCGCCCTCTTCGCCCGCCAGGTCGGGCACCTGGGCGTTGTCACCCGCGGCCCACACGTGGTCCAGGCCCCTGACCTGCAGGGTGGGGAGGGTGTCGACGTGGCCGCGCGGGCCGAGCGGCAGGCCGAAGTGGGCCAGGACGGGGTTGGGGCGCACTCCGGCCGTCCACACGATCGTGGAGGCGTCCGTCGCCACACCGTTCGCCAGGACCACGTGCTGGTCGACGCAGGACTCCATGGAGGTCTCGAGGTACACCTCGACGCCTCGGGCCTGAAGCTTCTCCGTGGTCCAGACACCGAGGTCGGCACCCATCTCGGGCAGGATGCGACCGGCGGCCTCGACGAGGATGAAGCGCATGTCCTCCCGGCTGACGTTGCGGTAGTTCCCGGCGGCGTCGCGGGCCATGTCCTCGACCTCCGCGATGGTCTCCACACCGGCGAAGCCGCCACCGACGAAGACGAAGGTCAGCGCCTTGCGCTTCACCGCCTCGTCCGCGGTGGAGTCGGCGAGGTCCAGCTGGGCCATGACGTGGTTGCGCAGGCTGATGGCCTCCTCGACCGACTTCATGCCGATGCCGTGCTCGGCCAGGCCGGGGATCGGGAATGTGCGGGAGATCGAGCCGAGCGCGACGACCAGATGATCGAAGGGCAGCTCCAGTTCGTCACCCGCCGCGGTGCGGACGTGGGCGACCTCGTCCGCCTGGTCGACGGAGACCACGTGGCCGGTGACCACCTCCGCGCCGGTCAGGACGCCGCGCAGCGGGGCTACCAGGTTCCGCGGGGCCACGTTGCCGGCTGCCGCCTCCGGCAGGAAGGGCAGGTAGGTCATGTACGACCGCGGGTCCACGACGGTGACGGTCGCCTCGTCGCGGCGCAGCTTCTTCAGCAGGCGCAGTGCGGTGTAGAGGCCGACGTAGCCGCCGCCGGCGATGAGAATGCGCGGTTTGTCAGGGACAAGAGCGAGGGACATGACAGTTCCTTGGGTATGGCTGGGGGCTGGGCTGTGCCCGGGTGGGTCGGTCCGCGGGATGTGGTGGGTGCCGATGCGCTTGCGGAAGACCCAGTACGTCCAGGCCTGGTAGCCCATGACCAGAGGCGCGAAGACGGCGCCCACCCAGGTCATGATCCCCAGCGTGTATGCCGAGGAGGAGGCGTTGGTGACGGTCAGGCTCCAGGCCGGGTTGAGCGTGGACGGCATGAGGTCGGGATAGAGCGTCAGGAACAACGTGGCCGCCGTGGCCGCCACGGTGGCGGCGGAGAAGGTGAACGCCCACCCCTCGCGGCGAGCCCTGGTGCAGGCGAGCGCGACGCCCCAGGCGGTCAGCGCGAGCACCACCGCCACCAGGCTGCCGCCGTTGCCGCGGTCCGTCTGCGTCCAGATCAGGAAGGCCGCCGCGGGCACGGCGGCCAGAGCACCGAGCCTGAGGGCCAGTGCGCGCGCCCGGTCGCGGATGTCACCGACGGTCTTGAGTGCGACGAACACCGCGCCGTGGGCGGTGAAGACCGCGAGCAGCGTCAGCGCGCCGAGCAGCGCGTAGGGGTGGAAGAGGCCGCTCAGGCCCCCGGTGTAGACCTGCCGCCGGTCGATGGCCACGCCGTGGACGACATTGGCGAAGACCAGGCCCCACAGCAGCGGCGCCAGCAGCGAACACCAGAAGATGGCGTGCTCCCAGTTGCGCTTCCACCGGACGCTGTCCCGCTTGGCGCGGTACTCGAAGCCCACGGCCCGCACGATCAGACAGACCAGGACGGCGAACAGCGGGAGGTCGAAGCCGCTGAACAGGGTGGCGTACCAGCCGGGGAAGGCGGCGAAGGTCGCGGCGCCGGCCGCGACCATCCACACCTCGTTCCCGTCCCACACGGGCCCGATGGCGTTGAGCAGCACGCGGCGTTCGGGCTCGTCACGGGCGAGGAGCTTGGTGAGCACGCCGACGCCGAAGTCGAAGCCCTCCAGGACGAAGTAGCCCGTCCAGAAGAAGGCGATGAGCAGGAACCAGAAGTCGTGGAGGTGCATGGCGGAAGTCCTGACGGCTGGTCAGTAGGCGAACGTGAGGATCTTGTCGTCGTCCTCGGCGGAGGACGGACCGCGCAACCGGGGATCACGCCGGGGCGGCTGCTCGTCGAGCCGGGGTCCGGCGGTGGCGTACTTGACCATCAGCCTGACCTCGATGACGGCGAGGATTCCGTACAGGACGGTGAAACCGATCAGCGTGGTGAACATCTCGCCGGCGCTCACGCCCGGGGACACGGCGTCCGAGGTGCGCATCAGGCCGTAGACCACCCACGGTTGGCGGCCCGTCTCCGTGAAGATCCATCCGAAGGAGTTCGCGATCAACGGGAACCCCAGGGTCCAGATGGCCGCGCGCCAGGCCCACTTGGTCAGGATCGGCCCGAGGGCCCGGTTCTTCGTCAGCATCAGGTGCGGAACCTCGTCCGGTCGGGTGACGAAGGCAGGGGCGATCCAGCGCCGGTTGCGGGTCAACCACAGCCCGGCCACGCCGATGGCCACGGAGGCCATCCCGAACGTGATCATGAAGCGGTAGGACCAGTACTCCAGCGGGACGTTGGGGAGGTAGTCCCCCGCCACGCCGCCGTACCGCGCTGCCATGGCCGCCGCAGCGTCGTTGATCCCGGTGACGGGTGTGTGCGGATTGCTGTGGGCGAGGAACGACAGCACATAGGGGATGCCGATGTCGACGCTGTTCTGGTGCCTGGCCACGTCCGGGACGGTGAACAGGGAGAACGGGGCGTTCGCCGCGGTGTTCCACAGTCCCTCGCCGGCGGCCATCTTCAACGGCTGCTGATCGATCATCAGTTTGCCGAGGGCATCGGCGTCGAGGACGGTGGCGAAGCCCGCCACGGCCAGCACCCCGAGACCGACCCGCAGGGAGGTCCGCATGACGCCGATCCGGCCCGCCTCCACCACACCGCCCCGGGCCTGGGTGCGCTTCGCGCGCCACAGGTGCCAGGCGGCGATGCCGGTCACGAGAGCTCCGCCGGTGACGAAGGCGGCCGTGAGCGCGTGCAGGGCGGCGAACACCGCCGTGGGCTGCAGAAGAACCTCGGAGAAATCGGTCAGTCGGGGCCTGCCGTGGTCCATCCGGTAGCCGACTGGGTGCTGCATCCACGAGTTCGCCGCCAGGATGAAGTACGCCGACAGCACGGTGCCGAGGGACACCATCCAGATGCACAAGAGGTGCAGGCGGCGGGGAAGCCTGTCCCAGCCGAACATCCACAACCCGATGAACGTGGACTCGAAGAAGAAGGCGATGATCGCCTCCATCGACAGCGGTACGCCGAAGATGTCGCCCACGAAGCGGGAGTACGCCGACCAGTTCATGCCGAACTGGAATTCCTGGACCAGGCCGGTGACCACGCCCATCACCATGTTGATCAGGAAGAGCTTCCCCCAGAACTTGGTGGCGTGGAAGTACTTCTCCTGCCTCGTGCGCACCCACGCCGTCTCCAGACCGGCCGTGATGCCGGCCAGGCTGATCGTCAGCGGCACGAAGAGATAGTGGTAAATGGTGGTGATTGCGAACTGCCAGCGGGCTATCGCGTCGGGCGCCATGGCCGTATGCACCCTCTCTCCGGGGAATCGACAGGCCGACTTTGTGAAAGTGAATACATTCACAAAGTCGCCTGCCAACTAGTGACGGTGATCCTGGGAGGGGGTGGGAATGGTCGCTCCCTCCCAGGCGTGTGGGGGGCGGGTCAGGGTGTCAGCCGGCGGCCCGGGCGAGGAGGGGCTTGAGGG
>NZ_JBFAWG010000156.1:0-9897 GCF_040680215.1 Streptomyces sp. NPDC052107 | reverse complement strand
TTCCACCTCCACGCTCACGCAGCCCCACCAAGATGGGCAGAACCCACACCGAGCCCCACGGTTCGCATAGGTTCGCTTAGCTGATCAGCGACGCTCCGCGCGGCTGACGAGGGTTTGTTCCTCCCACGCCGGCGAGATTCCTGGTCTCGTCGGCCCGGCGGAGGCGACGGCGTTGAGGTCGGCGTGCGGGGCGGTCCCGCCTGCTCGCCGGCGTACGTCAGGATGTGGGCGGTGGTGCAGGACCCTCGTCGTTGGGGGCGTCCGGGCCGCTCGCGATGCTGCCGATCCACCGGCCGCAGAGGGTCCGTGCCGCCCTCCTTGGCCGGCCCCGGCTGGATGGTCGAGTCTGTCGACCGGGGGCGTACCACCCGAGTCGCGCACACCTGCTGCCGGACGAGCTGTGGGAGCTGTTCCAGCGGGTGGTGCCGGAGGCGCCGACCCGCCCGCAAGGAGGTGGCCGACGCCGACACGGTGACCGTGGAGTGCTGACGGCGATCGTGTTCGTGGAGTTCCTCATCAACCACAGGGCCTGGTAACTGACGCAAGCAGGGGCCGAAACAGTTTCCCGGCCCGGCCCCAGGTCATGCCGCCGCCGTCAGTGGTGGGCGAGATGGCGCAGGGCACGCTGTGCGGCGTGGGCGCCGCACATGCCGTGGGCGCCCGGGCCGGGCGGGGTCGCCGCCGAGCAGATGAAGTGGCCGGGCAGTCCGACGTCGTACGGGTTCAGCGTGGGGCGGGGCCCGAAGAGAAGCTGGGAGAGGTGCTTGGAGCCCGTCATGATGTTGCCGCCGACGTAGTTGGGGTTGTAGGCGGCGAACGCGGGTGTCGTACGTACTGCGGTGCCCACCATCCTGTCCCGGAACCCGGGGGCGAATCGCTCTATCTGCGCGATGATGGCCTCCGTGGCGTCCCCGGTGTAGCCGTTGGGGACATGCGCGTAGGTCCACACCGGGTGCACGTTTCCCACCGAACGCTGCGGGTCCGCCAGGTACTGCTGGCCGACCAGGACGAACGGCCGTTCGGGCATCCGTCCGGCATGGATCTGGCGCTCGCTCTCGGCGATCTCGGCGAGGGCGCCGCCGAGGTGCACGGTGCCGGCCCGGCGCGCCGTCTCGGCCGTCCACGGCACGCCGTCCTCCACGGCGAAGTCGACCTTGAACGCACCGGGTCCGTACCTGAACCGCCGGTAGGCCTGAGCCACGTGGGCGGGCAGTCGGTCCCCGAGGATCTCGGCGACGGCCGTGGGCGTCAGGTCGTAGATGACGATGTCGGCCGGCGGCAGCTGACGATGACTTCGCACGCGGGCGCCGGTCTGGATCGTGCCGCCGAGATCGAGCAGCAGCGCCGCCATCGCATCGGTGATCGACTGTGAGCCGCCGGCGGCCACGGCCCACCCGTGCCGGTGCCCGGCGGTGAGGATGCCCAGACCGATCGAGGAGCTGAACGGCCGATGAAGCGGGTGGAAGGCGTGGGCGGCCACCCCGGCGAACAGGGCTCGTGCCTGCTCGCCGGCGAACGTCTTGGCCAGCACGGTGGCCGGCAGTACCGCAGGCAGGCCGAACCGTGCCAGCAGCAGCGGGTGTCTCGGGATCCTGAGCAGTGGTCCGAGGATGTCCTCCGCGAGTTCGTCGTAGGCCTCGACCGGCCGGGCGAACAGCCGTGTCCAGCGCCGGCCGTCGGGCCCCAGGCCCGCCGCGGTCTCGGCGACGCAGCGGTGCAGGACACCGGCGGTGCCGTCGTCGAGCGGGTGCGCGCAGTCGATCTCGGGGAGTTTCCACTGCAGTCCGTAGCGGCCGAGGTCCAGGCTCTGCAGGAACGTCGAGCCGACCGCCATCGGGTGGATGGCGGAGCAGTGGTCGTGCAGGAGGCCGGGGAGGATCGCCTCACCGGAGCGGGTGCCGCCGCCGATCTCGTCGGCGGCCTCCAGCAGCGTGACCGACACCCCCTCCCGGGCGAGGGTGATGGCGGCGGCGAGCCCGTTGGGCCCGCCGCCGACCACGACGGCGGTGGTCACGCCGGTGCCTCCTCGCCGGTCTCCGCCCGGCGGCCGAGGCGGTGCACGGGGTGGCCGGCGGGGTGCCGCCAGGTCACGGTCACCGGTACCGGTCCGTTCGGGAGCCAGGGTTGTTCCTCGGTCAGGTCCCGCACGTCCCACCGGCCGCGCTCGACCACGCCGAGGGCGGCGTCCATCACGAAGTACTCCTGTGTCTGGCGGTGGAGGGGCTGGGACTCCACCCACACCACCACGAACTCGCCCGGCTCGAACCTGAGCCGCCGCTGGACGGCCTCGATCAGCTGGTCGTCGTGGAGGTGTCCGTCACCGAAGTTCCAGCCGACGATCAGGTTGGCCCCGATCTCTCCCTCGCGCACCGTGTAGGTGTCGATGTCGTCACTGAGGTAGGTGTGCAGCACCGACAGCAGGCCCTTGCCCTGGCTGTGCATCGACCGCCAGGCGATGAACATCTGCATGGTCAGCTCGGCGATCGGGGCCGGGTAACCCAGGGCCTGCAACTGCCGGTTGTGGGTCGGGACCGGGATCGGCAGCTCGTTGAGGCGCTCCTCCACGCCCGGCGCCATCGCCCAGAGGGCCGAGGCCCAGTTGCCGGCGTACTGCCGCATCGAGGGCAGGAAGGAGACCAGGTCGGGACGGAGGTTTCCGAGCACCGGGAAGAACAGCAGGGCGCCCGCGATCACCGGGAGCATCCAGCCCTGCGAGAAGTCGAGGACGCCGTAACCCTCGCCGTTGGGATATCCGGCGAACAGGAAGACCGCGATGTAGCCGAACAGGACGTTCCACTCCAGCGGCACCGCGAGGGGGAACGTCGAGGTGATGAACAGGTGGAAGAGCACCATGCATCCGACCGCGACCAGGGTCAGCTCGCGGTTGGTGCTCAGCAGCAGGGTGAGGGGTACGACGAACTCGGCGGTGGTGCCCATCACATGCGCCGTGAACCGGGCGAAGCCGGAGGGACGAAGGTCCTCGGGGGCGTTTCGGTAGTGCTTCAGCCGCACGGACTTGGGCATGAACGGCGCGTTGGACACCATCGGCGGAACCACGAACGAAAAGTGGCGGGTGAACTTGGACACCGCGGCCCCCACCCATACCACGACGATGATCAGTTTCGCGGCGATGATCATGTCCGTGAAACCGAGGCCGGCGCAGACGATCATCACGGGCACGTACTGCTCACCGCGGGCGGCCAGGAAGATCACCTTGTCGCGCAGGCCCAGCAGGACGGTCAGGACGGCCGGGACGAGGAACAGTACGGGCCGGACGAGGCCGCCGGTCGCCGCCGGGCGGGCGGCGCTCAGCGCGGCACTGTCGGCACCCGGTAGCACGATCGCCACCGCGAGAGATGCCAGGATCGCCGCGTACAGCAGGGCGTCGACGACGCCTCGCTCGTCACCCCTGGTGAACGGCACCGCCCTCGGCCACGGTGGCAGCCGGATCGTGCCGGGGCGCAGCCAGTAGCGCGCACCGCCGTACATCGGCTTGAAGTGCCCGGTGAGCGGGCCCCACGCGCCACCGACACCGACGATCTCCAGCAACGCCACCCACAGCACGAGCTTCTGATAGACGATCGGCTCGTCCCACCAGTGCCGGACATCGAACAGGCCGCCCACGTCCGAGGTCCAGGTGATGAGCAGCAGACCGCCGAGGGCGGAGAGCCCGAGGAGTTTCACCAGGTAGACGACGTGCAGCAGCCTGGGGCTGCCGAAGCCGTTCTCGGCCCAGAAGGTGCTCAGCACCTTGACCCGGTCGAAGAACGGGCGCTGGTTGAACTCCTCGGGTTCGACCGCGGGCAGGACGGGGCTGTTGAAGGGCACGGCTCACGCTCCCGTGGAGATGCGGTGCTGCCGTCGCAGCGCCGGCTTGTCGATCTTGCCTATGGGGTTCTTGGGCAGTGCCTCGAGCACGCGGACGCCGACGGGCACCTTGAACCGGGTCAGTTGGTCCTGGCAGCGCTTCAGGAGGTCGTCGACGTCGAGGTCGGCCCCCGGGTAGCGGGACACGTAGGCGAACGGAACCTCGCCGAACTTCTCGTCCGGCGCACCGATCACAGCCGCCTCCATCACTCCGGGATGGGCGAGGAGAATCGTCTCGATCTCCTTGGGGTAGATGTTCTCGCCGCCCCGGATGATCACGTCCTTGATCCGGTCGACGATCCGCAAGTAGCCGTCCTCGTCCAGGACGCCGACGTCACCGGTGTGCAGCCAGCCGTCCCGCAGGGTCTCGGCGGTCGCGTCGGGGCGGTTGAGGTAGCCCCGCGTCACGTTGGGCCCCTGGACGACGACCTCACCGCGCTCGCCCCTGGGCAGGATCCGGCCGTCCGCAGCCATGATCTCCACGCGCTGTCCGGGGAGGGCGGGGCCGACGGTGCCGGCCTTCCGCACGCCGTCCCAGCGGTTGCTGGTCGCCGCGCACGTGCACTCGGTGAGGCCGTATCCCTCGGCGAGCACGAAGCCGAATCGCTCCTCGGCCGACCGCAGCAACTCCTTCGAGGCCGGGGCGGCACCGCACACCGCGAACCGGACCGAGGAGAAGTCCCCCTCGCACGGCTGAGCCAGGAGCATCGCGTAGATGGTCGGCACGCCCGAGAAGTACGTCGGACGCAGGCGCTCCACAGCGTCGAGGAACCCCTCGACGGTGAACCTTTGCAGCACGCTCAACTGCCCGCCATTGCGCATCGGGGCGAGGAAGCTCACGCAGATCGCGTTCACGTGGAACAGCGGTAGGAACAGCAGACAGTGGTCCTCGGAGGTCAGCCGCATGGTGTCCGCCATCATCGAGCTCATCGCCTCGAGGTTGGCGTGATCGAGCATCACGCCCTTGGGGCGGCCGGTGGTGCCGCTGGTGTAGACGAGCAGGGCGAGTTCGTCGGACCGAGTCGCCGCCGGCGGCAGGATCCCCTTCGGCTCGCGGCGCAGCGCGTCGACCGCCAGCGCCGGCCTGCCGCCGTCGGGCGCGTCGGGGCCGGCGTTGACCACGAGGGCGGCATCCGCGTCCTGGATCTGGTACTCAGCCTCGTTCACCGTGAACATCGGGTTGATCGGGGTCGCCGCCGCGCCGATGCGCCAGGCGGCGACCATCGCGACCAGGAGTTCCACGCGGTTCGGCAGCATGATCCCGACCACGGATCCGCGACCGACACCGTGCTCGGCGAACTGCTCGGCCGCCGCCTCGACCCACGCCGCGAACTCCGCGTACGTCAGCCGGTGCCGCTCGTCGCGGATGCACGGTCGCTCGTCGTGGAGGGCGCTCCTGCGCCAGGGGAGGTACTCCATGCCCGCCATGGACGTCCTTTCGTTGCGGGTGTGCTCACCCCGGGACGGTAGAAACTGGCCGTGACGGCCGTCACTGTCTCCGGGGGCCAAGAAAGTCGCGGCACTTCGTACCGCCGAGCCGCACGGGAGCGGGGATGGGGCCCCTTGCCAGAGCGGAGAACCATCGCTGACAGTTGTCCCTCTGGCACAGGACCGGGTGAGGGAGAGTCGGATGGCGCGGTGGGGCGAGGACCCGGAACTGGCCGACATGACTGTCGTGAGCTCGTCGCTCAAGAGCCGGGTGACCGAGCTCACCGCCTCCATGACCGCACTCCTCACCGAACAGATCCCCGACCTCCCCCAGGACCCCGTCACCCGGCGAATGCTGGCCGATAGCGTCGAGAGCAACCTCCGCCTGGCGGCGGAGGTCTACGGCGGCGAGATCGGCTTGGGCGACATCAGGGCTCCGCTCGGCGCGCGGGAGTACGCGCGCCGACTGGCGCAGTACGAGGTCGCCTCGACCGCTCTGATCCGGGCCTACCGGCTCGGCCAGCACATCCACGTGACCTGGGCGGTCGACGAACTCGTCCGCGCCTTCCCGGATCCCGTCGGGGCGCTCGCCGCGGTGCGGACACTGCTCAGCGTGAACTTCCGCTACATAGACCTGATCTCGGAGCAGGTCATCGAGGACTACCAGGCCGAGCGGGAGCGCTGGCTCGCGCACCGCAGCACCGTTCGCACGCAGACACTCGAACGCCTCCTCGCGGCAGAGTCCGTGGATGCGGCGGCAGCCGAGAGCACGCTGGGCCTCAGGCTGCGCCAGCACCACATCGCGGCCGTGCTGTGGACCGCCGGCGGGCACGACTCCCCGAGCGACCTGCGCGTGCTGGAATCCGCGGCGGGACGCCTGGGCGAGGCGGTGGGGGCCACGGGCGCGCCGCTGGTGTGGCCCAAGGACCGGTCCACCGCCTGGATGTGGTTCCCCGTCGGTCGACGGGCCGAGCCACCGGACCCCGCCCGCGCCGAGGCGGCTGTCGACGGCACGGCGCCCAGGATCCTCGGAGGACTCGGCGCGCCTGGCTTCGGCGTGGCGGGCTTCCGCCAGTCCCACGAGGACGCGCTCCAGGCAGCCCAGGTCGCGACGATCGGTGGCGGCCGCCCACGCCGTCTCACCTGCTACACGGAACCCGGCGTGCGGACCGCTGCGCTCCTCGCGGCAGACCTCGCGGGCACCCGCCGGCTGGTGTCCTCGTCACTGGGAGGCCTCGACGCTGGGACGGACTCGGCGGCGCGGCTCCGCGAGACCCTGCTGGTCTTCCTGGACGAACGCCGCAGCCATGTCGCCGCCGCACAGCGACTGCACCTGCACAAGAACACGGTGAAGTACCGGGTGGCAAAAGGGGTGGAACAGCGGGGCCGACCCCTCGACGAGGACCAACTCGACCTCCAACTGGCCCTCATCGCCTGCCACTGGCTGGGCCAGGCGGTCCTGCCCGCATCCGAGACCAGCTGAGTCCGTTCACAGCACGGGAACCCGGGCGGCGCGAGCCCTGGCACCGTCTTCGGTCTTCGGCGACTCGCGACCACGGGATCACCCTGGTCTTCTGCGCAGCGCCTGAGCGGCCTCCCCCACGCGGGTGGCGTAGTCCTGGAGTATGGGTCCAGGTAGGCCACGGGGTCAGTCCGGCCCCGACATGCTGCTCGCCGATCGCGGCCACGACCACGACACATGCCGGCCGGTTGCGGTGCCAGCGGGGGATCTGCCCCGTGATCGCCGAACGCGGGCGGCAACGCGGCCGGGGCCTGGGCATCTTCCGATGGGTGGTTCGAGCGGACCACGCCGGCGTGGCATGAGGTCGTCCCAGATTCGGGAGTGCACTTGCTGCGGTGGGATCACCCGGCACTCCCCCGACCAGGACCTGTCCCGTCGATCTTGCCGAGTCAGGCCGGCAAGGCTCCCTCACAGTTGAACGTGTTCAAATTTCCTGTCACGATACGTCTTGCCACCTGGAAAGTGCTGGACGAGAGGACCACGGTCATGACGAGCTCGCTCCTCACGCCGCGAGGCCGTGTCCGCATGCGCATGGCCGCCAGGGGAACAGTCGCGGGGAGCACGGCCCCGACACGGATTCTCGACTGGCAGCATCCGAACGTTTCCGCATTGCTCCGACGCATCGGCATCCCGGCGGACTCGGGGGACACTTCGAGTCCCGCCCACCGGACAGCGGCCCTGCGCCAGGCTCACCGATGCATTGCCGCAGTCGTGCAGCCGGTGTACTCGGTCCAGGACGAGCGGCCCGTGTCGGAGGTGCTTCGCCGCCGCCGCGGCTCGTGCAGTCAACGCCTGGCGGTACTGGAAGCCGTGGCGCGGGCATCCGGGGTGGCCACGCGGGTGCGCGGCCTCCTGGTGGACGGGAGGTTCTGGTATCCGCGCTTCCCTCGCTTCCACCGGATCGTCCCCCACCAAGTTGTGCTCGCATGGCCGGAGTTCCGCCTTGACGGGCTGTCCCCGACCGAACACCTCACCGCGCCCTGGTTGACGGTCTCGGAACTCTTCGGTGGTCTCGACGAGCTGAGCGAAGGCAGCGGCGGTGGCTTCACCAACGCCGGGGCGGAAACGCTCTTCGAAGCGTTGTCCAGAACAGCGATCGACTGGGACGGTGCGACGGTCTGCCCGGCCGCCGGCCCCGCGTGCGATCTCTCGGCCTACGTTCTGGCGGACCTCGGCCATTTCGACTCGCGTGACGAACTTTTCGCCCAGCACGGCCAAACTCTCTGCGGGATGGCGAGACTTCTCGCCGAGCCCATCCTGAGTCGCCGTTCGGCGGGCGCCTAGGACATGCCGCCAGGCCACCATGTACGTAGCCAGATGACCAGGGCTGCAACAGTGGCGGCGCGCGAAAGACATAACCGCGTCAGTCGTGGCGGGTGGCGACGGCCCCCGGGACTGCTCGAGCTTATTGATCGCCCGCTCGACGGTGTTGCGCTTCCTGTACCGCCCCTCGTCGAAGCCGGGTGGCCGCCCGCCGAGTGAGCCCTCGCGTGGACGGGCGGCCTGGCTGTCGGCCTTCTCCGGATCGAATATCCGATGCCACGACGTCGCAGGTACTCACGGCCCGGGCCGTTGCTTTGGGCCTTGTCCGCCGCGAGGCTGTCGAGCTTGGCTTCTTCCGCGGCCTGCCCCGGCTGAGCCGCGGGAGGCGGATCTTCGCCGGCACCACCTCGAACCCGGTACAGTCCGTCTGTTGTCCCCCGGTGATGACCAACGACAGCGGGAGGCAGCACGGAGGGCCGGGCGTCACGAACACCGGATTACCGTCGACTAGCGTGGCTCCGCATGACCCATACCGAGATCGAGATCACCGCAGAACTGATCCGGGATCTGCTGCGCGACCAGCACCCCGACCTGGCCGACCGTCCGTTGAGCCTTGGCGCGCGCGGCTGGGACAACCAGCTGTGGCGGCTCGGCGACGACCTCGCCGTGCGGCTGCCCTGGGCGACGCAGTCTGCGGACGAGCTGCTGCGCAAGGAGCACGCGTGGCTGCCCGCACTTGCCCCACACCTTCCACTGCCGGTCCCCGTCCCCCAGCGCCTCGGTGAACCCTCCGAGCGGTTTCCGCGCCCCTGGATCGTCACCACCTGGGTGCCGGGCGAGCCCGCGGACCGATCTCCCGCCACGCGTGCTGGGGAGGCGGCCGACGCCCTGGCCGCCTTCCTCACCGCCCTTCATCAACCTGCCCCGGCCGGGGCGCCCGCCGGCCGTTACCACGGGGGGCTGCTGGCCGATCGTGCTGAGGGGTTCGCCGGGCAGCTCGCCTCGGTCACCGAGATGGGACTGGTCCCCGACCCGGATGCCGTCCGCGCCGTATGGGAGGATGCCGCCGCCGCGCCCGGCTGGGCGGGCCCTCCGCTCTGGCTCCACGGCGACCTGCATCCGGCCAACGTCCTCACCGCGAACGGCACGTTCTGCGGCGTGATCGACTTCGGCGACCTCTGCGCGGGCGATCCCGCCTGCGACCTCGCTGCCGCGTGGCTCCTGCTGCCGGACGGCGCCGCCGACCACTTCTACGCCGCATACGAGCCGATCCCGGACGCAGCGACCCTGCGCCGCGCCCGCGGCTGGGCGGTGCTCAAAGCCCTCGCCTGCGTCCTCATCGGAAATGCCGGCGTCTACGGTCGCCCCGGCGGCAAGCACACTTGGGGCCCACCCGCCCAGGCGACACTAGGACGCCTGACCGCAACGGCCCACCGCTGATCACGCCCTCAACCTTCGATAACGAACGTTCAAGGCTCGCAGTCACAGAACAGTGATCGCCCGTCCTCGAGCGGCAGGACCAGTCCGAAGAGCTCGGCATGCATACGGGCTGGTCGACAAGAAGTGGCCTCTTGGGGGTCTCCACCTGCTGGTCCTCGAAGTCGGGTGAGTGGGCGTAACCATGTATGAGTGAGTGTCGTTGTCAGAGTGTGAATCTGACGGAATGGGCGAAGACGCAGAGTGTGCATCCGCAGACCGCGTATCGCTGGTTTCGTGAGGGGACGTTGCCGGTACCGGCTCAGCGGGTCGGGCCACGCACGATCCTGGTGAACATCGACGCGAACGCCACGCCCGGAGCCATCGGCGGTCTGGGCCTG
>NZ_JBFAWG010000155.1:0-10155 GCF_040680215.1 Streptomyces sp. NPDC052107 | reverse complement strand
GGGTCGTCACGCCACCGCGCAGGTAGTCGTGGGTGCGGCGCTCGGGCATGCCCGGCATCATCGGCAGCACCGGCGCCGACCGGTCCAGTGCCTGGGTGAGTCGGCGGCGGGAGTTTCACCCGCCGCCGCTCTCCTGAAGTTTCGCCGTTACGCGGCGGTTGCTTCGCTGGTGGGGGTGTTCTCGCCTAATAGGGCGGATGTGCCCTGGGCTGCGGTGTTGCTGGTTATCCGGGTGCGCCGGAATGCGGTGATCATGTCTTCGATGGAGACGTGGCGCTTGTGGCGGTACCAGGGGGCCTCCTGGCGGCGGGAGTTGAGGTCGGCGGCGGGGTGGCCGGCGTGGTCGTACCACAGGACCAGGATGGTCAGATTCGCCAGTCCCAGGGGTGTGGTGCGTTCGACGGCGGCGGGTAGACGGTTCTGGGCATCGCCCGCACCCAGGAGGTTCTTCCCGTCCTTGATCGACTGCTCGATGGACCAGCGGGAGGCGTACCGGGCCACAAGATGTTCGGCGCTGGTGGTCAGGTCGGTGCTGGCCAAGGCGAGAGTGCAGGGGCGGGTCTCGTCCAGGTCGCGGACCAGGACCACGCGGATAGGGGTGCGGTGCAGGCTGCCCCACCACAGGCAGGCGATCACTGCGAGGTCCACGTCCTTGGTCACGCCGTAGCGCGTCACGCGAGCACGGGTCCAGGTCGCGCAGACGGCCATCTCGGCAGCGGTGCCCAGGCGTTCGCCCTTCCAGGCGGGATGTCCGCGTTTGCCGGTGCGTGGTGGCTGGGGTCCGTACAGGACCGCGTTGGCGGCCAGGCGGGTGGTGAAGGTGACCCGAGCGGGCAGGCCACGCCAGGCCGGCCCCCGGTACAAGGCGTCGCCCACTATGTGGACGACGCGGTCGGGCAGGGCTTGGGCGAAGAGGTCGACCATGGTTCTGGCCTGCTCGGTCTTGGAGATGCTGGTCTTGGGTATGTGCAGGCGAAACAGGACGGGCAGGCAGACCTGACGGGCCAGGAACGGCACGGTCACCACGATCCCGATGATCACGAAGCAGTTGCCGCGCCCGATGCCGTCGCGTCCTTTGGCAGAGCCGTCGTGCTGGTACTTCGCGCCGTGGACCTTCTTTCCATAGCGGTGGAACAGGGTGTCGTCCACCGCGAGGGTCACCGCCGCGCCCCGGGGCACGAAGCGAGCCACGACCGCACGGGCCAGGGCGAGTCCGACCTGGTCCAGGTCCCAAACCGCCCGTGAGAAGAACCGGTGCGCTCGCGACCAGTGGGCCTTCCCGGCCAGTCCGGCGGCCTGCCACATCCCGGTGACGGTGCGCGGACTGTTCCCCGACAGCACCCCGGTGACCAGCACCGCCATCGTCGTGAACGAGGGGGCGGTGAAGCACGGCCGCAGGACTTCCAGCACGATCAACAGGGATGACGGTACGGTCACCGGCACCTGGACCTCCCCGGTATAGCCACGCACGACGCGCGGCGCATCCGCCACCTCCGGCAAGGGCGGACACCGCGTATGACCCGATCCGCCGCACCGCGTCCGGACCAGCCCACCCGGGGCTCCTGCACCGCGCACCCTTTCCTACGCCCGCAAGAACTCTGGCCTGACACGGAGGTTTTCTTCTGCCACCCCGGCCCGTTCCGCCTCTGCGGACGGTCGACTCGTGGTGCCGTCTATTCCCTGCGAAGCTCAAAGCCGCCCAGCCTGCTGTATCGCCAGACGGCTCCGAGATCTACCCGGCTGACGCGGCTGCTGTGTCGGGGATGTGGACGTGCTGCGTGAGGAACAGGGCTGCGCGGTCCAGTGCCTGGTCGGCCTCGTCGAGAACGCCGGCGAAAGACTGGAACACATGGGGTACGTCGGCGGTGATGTCGAGGATGACGTCCACTCCGGCTGCGCGGGCGCGGGCGGCCAGGCGCGTGGAGTCGTCCAGCAGGATCTCGTTGGTGCCCACCTGGATGAGCATCGGGGGGAAGCCGGTCAGGTCGGCGAGGACGGCTGGGCTGAGCATGGGCTGGTGCGGGTCCTGCTTGGCGAGGTACATGGCTCCGGTGTGTTCCACGGACTTGCGGGTGAGGATCGGGTCGATGCATTCCTTGGTGTCCATGCTCTCGCCCGTGCGGGTGGCGTCGAGGCCCGGGGAGAACGTCACGACGGCGGCGGGCAGCGGGAGGCCCGCGTCGCGGGCGGCCAGGCAGGTCGTGACGGTGAGGCCGCCGCCGGCCGAGTCACCGGCGAACGCGATGGTCGAAGGGTCCTGGCCCCTGTCGAGGAGGGCGCGGTAGGCGCTCAGTGCGTCGTCGATCGCGGCCGGGAACGGGTGCTCGGGGGCAAGCCGGTAGTCCACCGAGTATGCCCCGAAGCCGGTCTTGGCAACGAGGTGTCCCGTCAGCGACAGGACGCTTTCGGGGGAGCCGTATACCCAGCCGCCGCCATGGAAGTACAGGATCGTCCCGGCGCGCAGACCGTCGCCCGGCTCGACGCGCAGTGCGGGTCGGTCGCCGAGCGTGGTCCGCGTGGTGCGGATGTTGTCGGGCACGATCATCTTGGCCATCAGCGCCTCGAATCCGGCTCGGATCGCCTCGACAGACCTGGGGCCTTCGGGCCGCGGCTGCCGCAACATCGCGTCAATCTGCGCCCGCTGTTCCTTGCTCATCGTTCTTCCCCTGCCGCAAGTGACTTCCACGGCACTATATGCCGTGGCATGTATCGTAAACTACATGCCGTGGCATCCAAAACAAGCAGTGACACGGTCGACCTTCCGGGCTTCTTCGCTGACCTGGTCCGATGCGAGACGCGTCTCTACAACGCCCTCAACGACCGTCTCCGTGAGCGGCACGGGATCGTCACCTCGCAGTTCGAGGCCCTGCGCTACCTGCGCGACCACCCCGAGTCCCGCGTGGCTGACCTCGCCGCCGAGTTCGCCATCGGCATCGGGGCGGCCAGCAAGACCATCGACCGTCTGGAGAAGCAGGGATGGGCCGTCCGGCAGCCGAATCCATCCGATCGCCGGTCCTCACTGCTGGCCCTGACCGACGACGGCCTGCAGTTGGTCGACGCAGCAGAAGGGACCTTTACCGAGCGGTTGGCCGAGCTGACCGCGGATGCGCTCAAGGCGTCCCCCCTGAGAGCCGCCGCGCAGGCCCTCTCGGAGCTGCGTTCCGTCCTGGAGCGCGACCAGATCGGCGCGCCCACAGGCTGACGCGTTTTCGCAACCGGGTCGAAACGGCAACGGCCAGGCATGGTCAGCCTCGGCGCACCATCAGGGTCGGCCCCGGAATGATGCCTCTTCGCGGTCCGCAATTGGGTGCCGTAGGCCGGGGCGCGCTTATGCGTTCCGTGCCTGGCTTCTGGGTCGGCCCACCCGCCAACCCCCTGACGACCAGCCAACCTCACACACCGTCACTCGCAACCCAGTAGCCGATCACGAGAATGGCGAAACTTCAGGCTCTCAGAACCGTGCGTAAACCTCTCGGCTTACACGGCTCCCATCGTCCAGTCGCGCACGGTTACGGCCTGACGAGTCTCCAGTGGGCGAAGAGACCGGGAAACCGTCTGGCGTGACGGCTCAGGGCCTCTCGCGCTCTGGCTCGCTTCCGTTTAAACCGCTTGTACTTACGGACGAGCCACCGCACCAGGTAGTCGTTGATGCGGTTGAGACTGGAGAACAACGCGGACGGGTGGAACCGCCCGAAGTAGTTGATCCAGCCCCGCACGACCGGGTTGATCTCCCGGGCGAGCTGCTCCAGGGTCGTCTCACTGCGCACGTGCAGCCGCCAGCGGCGGATCTGCACCCGGATCTGCTTGGCGGCCTCGTCGCTGACAGCCGGGCTGAAGCCGAAGAAGAAATCTCCGCGCTTCGTCCTGAGCTTCCGCACGCGAAACCCGTACCCCAGGAACGTGAACGAGGTGTGCTCGGCCGAGCCACGCCTGTTCCTGTCCCGGCAATACACGATGCGGGTCTTCTGGGGATGCAACTCCAGTCCCCCGCAGTCGGCCAGCCGCCCGGCGATGGCTTCACGCATCTGATGCGCCTGGGCCTCGTTGCGGCAGTGGACCACCACGTCATCGCAATAGCGCTCGAACTGAACGTCGGGGTGCTCCCGGGCCATCCAGGCATCGAACGCGTAGTGCATGAACAGGTTGGACAACACAGGTGAGACCGCCGAGCCCTGCGGGCTGCCACGGTCCCGGGCCTGCAGACTGCCGTCCGGCCGCTGGAGCGGGGCCTTGAGCCACCGTTCCACATACAGCAGGACCCACCGCTGGTCGGTATGGTGCGCGACCGCCTTGAGGACGAGATCATGATCGAGGTTGTCGAAGAATCCCCGGATGTCCAGATCGATCACCCAGTCCGTCTTCCAGCACCTCTCCCGGCACGCCGCGACCGCATCCAGCGCACTGCGGCGGGGCCGATAGCCGTAGGAGTCCGGGTGGAACACAGGCTCCACCAGTGGCTCCAGCACCATGGCCACCACCGTCTGTGCGATTCTGTCCGCGACCGTGGGCACACCGAGGATCCTGACCCCGCGTCCTCCCGGCTTGTCGATCTCCACCATCCGTACCGGCGGCGGGAAGTAGCAGCCCGACGACATGCGATTCCACAGCTTGTAGAGGTTGCCCTTCAGGTCAGCCTCGAACTGCTCGATCGACTGGCCGTCGACGCCCGCCGCGCCCTTGTTGGCCTTGACCCTCAAGTACGCCTCGAACACTAGGTGTTTCGAGATCTCGAACGACTTCGGTCCGCTCGTCCGGCTCATCCCGGGCACTCCGGTTGACCGCCAAACAGACCCGGACGATCCGTCCCCTTTGCTCCACCCGCGTTACCGGGCCTCATCGCTACTACAGGACGGTCCGCCCCCGTGCCCCGCATCGGTACTCGGCCCCTCGCGGTCTTGTCCGCTTGGGGCACTCCCTCTCGGCCCCGGCCCACCAGGCCGGCGCCAGTATCGGGGCGACAGGTTCCCACGTTCCGTGCAAGAGCCCGGACCAGGCTCGCGCCGCCTCCATGCCGGACGCCGTCCGGGCAGTCAGCAGGCTCCCCCCGGACTTGTCCCGGAGCCCAGATCATGCCCCGGTTTCGACGCCATTGAAGAAAGTTACGACACGTCGTCAGCGGTTCGCTCACGCTCGCCTTCCTGGCCCACACCTGACGCGATCACTGCCGCGCCTTTTGCCGCAGCGCTCACCACGACCGGCACTTAACCGGCGCAGCCTGCGGTGGTTTGAGGCCTCCCCCTGCAGGGCGACCCCGGAGGACCTACCTCCATCTCCTGCACAGCACCGCTTCCAGAAGCAGCTACATCAACGCCTCCTTCAGCGTTCGTGGCACACGATCTGCGACTTCTCGTCCACACACAGGACGATGGCCCGCTCGGGCGGGTCCAGGTACAGGCCGACGACGTCGCGGACCTTCTCGATGAACTGCGGGTCCTTGGACAGCTTGAAGGTGTCCACCAGGTGCGGTTTGAGGCCGAAGGTCCGCCAGATCCGCGACACGGTGGACTGGCTCAGGCCGCTGGCCGCGGCCATCTCCCGTGTCGACCAGTGCGTGGCGTTCTTCGGAGTGGTCTCCAGGGTCCGCACGACCACCTCCTCGACCTTCTCATCGCTGACCGTGCGGGGCGGACCGGGCCGCGGCTCGTCGGACAGGCCCTGGAGTCGGTCGGCCGCGAACCGCTTGCGCCACTTGGCCACCGTGACCGGGTGGACCCCAAGCTCCGTTCCTACCGCGGTGTTCGAGCCGCCATCAGCGCACGCGAGTACGATCCGGCACCTCAACGCCAGAGCCTGCGAGGACGTTGCCCGCCGCGACCAGCGCAGCAGCGTTCCTCGCTCCTCGTCCGTCAGGACCACCTCGACCGTCGGCCGACCCATACGCGCCATGAGCCCAGCCTACTTCTATAGCGAAATAAAGACTCAGGACACTAGGACGTCCTCATGCGGTACGCGCAGGGGGGCGGGCTGATGCCCGAGGAGCAGGAGAAGCGGGAACGGGTGCGGCTGGAGGCGGTCGAGCGGTTCGCTCGTGGCGAGAGGAGCGAGGCCGTCGCGAGGGATCTTGGGGTGACCGCGCGGTCGGTGCGGCGCTGGCGGCGGGCGTGGTAGGAGGGCGGCGCGGACGCGCTGCGCTCGAAGGGGCCGGCCTCGGTGGAGCGGCTGACACTGCGCAGTGGGAGTGACTGGCGGGGGAGTTGGGGCGCGGGCCGCTCGCGCACGGCTGGGACGGGGAGCTTCCAGACCTCGCCCCGGCTTACGATCAGCCCGAAGGGGGTGGTCGCATGGCCGAGGACAGGCGCTCCTGGGCGCGGCTGGGGGGATGGTTCGGACGGGCGGCGCGGCGGCGGGCGGAGGAGGAGCTTGCCGAGGTGGAGGCGCGGATCACCGCGTTCGGGGTCGCGCTCGACGAGCACGGCTTCTCGCCGGGGGAGCCGGGGGCCACCGACGCGATGCGCGCCGACCTTGGGCGGGCCCTGGACGCGTACGAGGAGGCCAAGCGGGCCTTCGTCGGGGACCGGGACCGGGAGGACGCCCTCGACGTGCTGCGGGCGCTGGACGACGGGTGGCACGCGGTGGCCTGTCTCGACGCCCGGCGGGCGGGGCTGCCGCTGCCCCGTCGGCTGCCGCTGTGCTTCTTCGACGCCCGGCACGGGCGGGCCGTGCGCGAGCTGCCCTGGGCCTCGGCGGACGCGGCCACCCGCAATGTCGCGGTGTGCGCGGCGTGCGGGTTGCGGCTGGAGGAGCGGCGCGGCGGGGGAGGAGGGAGGCTTCCCGTCCCCCGACGGGTGGGGTCCGGGGCCGCGCTCCGGCAGCCAGAGCCCGTGCGGGCCGCCGCCCATCCTGAGGCGGGCGAGCGGGAGTACGGGCAGGGCCCTGGATCCGCGCGGGTGCGGCTGCCGGCTGTGGGGCGGCCCGCCGTGCTGGTGGTGCGGAGCGACAGCGCCGAGCAGTTGACCGTCGTCCTGCTGCTGCGCGGCAACCAGCGCAAGGGCTACACACTGGGCGACGGCTTCGAGCCGGTGCACGCCCGGGTGCCGCTGCGGCGCTCGGGCAACCGCGAAGTGGCCCGGTTCCAGGTGGAGTTCCGGGGTGCGGCCCGGGCCGACTGGGAGGCGTGGGCCGAACCCGTCGACGCCGTACCGAAGTTCACCGAGCGGATCCACGGGCGCGGCGGGGACCTCGTACGGTACGCGGGCCCGGTCGGCCCGGCGGTGCTGCGGCACCGCGGGCGCGGCGACGTACGGCTGCTGGCCCTGGACGACGACCTCGCCGAGTGGGCCGAGGCGGCCCGCGGCAAGGGCGACGCCGACCTGCCGTTCCGCCTGCCGGGGCCCGGCGTCTACCAGGTGCAGGCCCGAGGCAGCTGGGTCATCGAGGCCGAGGCGGCGGACGGGGACTCGGAGGCGGGGGACAGGCGCGGGGCGTGAGGGAGGGTGCACCCCTGTCTCCCCGACCCGGGCCCCGCGGAACCCGTATCGCGGCCTGTGCTCCTCAGGCTGAACTCGTGGTGTCCGGTGACCTGATCGCGTTGTGATCCACGGCCAGGCCGTGGGCGGGAGGCAGTCGTCGACGGGGTGGGGCCGGTACTGTATCTGTTTCAACTTCCGCTTGTTCACCCGGGTGAGGTGCGTGAGGTCGGCGGCGGCGAAGTCGGCCAGGTGCCGCTTGAGCAGTGATCAGATCCCCTCGACTGGGTTCAACTCCTGTGCATACGACGGCATCTGGAAGATCTGCGACCAGTCCTTGTGCTCCTCGGCGGAGGCGGCCGGCACGGGAACCAGGTGCACGTTCAGGTTGTCCCAGCACCACACCACGGGAGTGCCGAGCTGCAGGTGGGTCATGACGATCAGATCGCCGTATTGGCGCCAGGAGAACGCCTGCGGCTCGCCCCGGCTCCCGTGCCAGATGTGCAGCGTGAAGAAGAACCGGGAGCGGTGTCCGGCGCGGTAGCAGACCGCGCCGGTGATGTTCACCCGCCCCCGGTTGGGGCCGCGCACTCGTGCCACCGGCCGCTGCCTGCGCGGTGCTCAGGTGCGCCCCTTCGGCGGCCTCAGCCCCTGCCTGCCGAGGCCGGCTCGGCCCGCAGCATGCCCGCAGCGGCCAGGCAATTCTCGCCCGGGGCGGCGGCGAGCGCCACATCCAGCAGGATCTTGCCCGGATCGTGCACCGCCCGGGTCTTCCGCGACGGCGCCGGCGCCTGCGATAGCGCCGTATCCAGGCCGGCCCGGATGGTTCGCGAGCCTCAGCCCACCGGCCGACGGCGTTTTTTAGGCACTCGAGATCGCACGGTCCAAAGTCCTGTCACGCAGCTCCCCGCGGGACCGCCCGGCTGGTTGAGATCCGCGTTCAGCTTCCTGGAGCGAATCGCGGAGGCTGAACGCGGTGGCTGGCTGGGCGAAGCAGAGGGACTCGACGTCAGCCTTGCGGCTGCCGGGGAGAGTGGGCTGCTCGGCTCCCATCCGGTTTCGGGCCGCCCGGCCTTGCGCAGGATCGCGGCGAGGAGGTGGTCCGGCGACGGGCGATAGCCGCTGCCGGTAGCCGGTCCGCCACCGGAGCGCGGGTGGTCTCGACGGCCGTCGGCAGATCCGCCGGGATCACTGTGCTGTGCGAGTGCGCGGCCGTTGTTTCCGGTGTTGAGTTCGGCCGGGAGGTTCGGGTCGTCTTCATGCCGTGGGCCTGTTGCGAGGAGCCCTCGGCGGTTGATCGGGGAGCGGCTTGCGGCCGGCTTGGGGTGGGCGGGGTTATTCCGTGTCTGCGGTGTGGTGGTCCATGGCATAGCTCACCCTCCAAGAAGTTGAATGATGAACTACCTATCCGTAGGGTCTCTGGTGTCGGATCGAAGGAGATCGACCCTGCTGGATTGCGTAAGCAAGGTAAATGGAGGACAGTGATCATGATTAGCAAGCTTGTGCGGCGGGCCGCTGTTGCGGCTGCCACCCTCGGTGTCGCAGGTGGGGCCCTGTTCGCGGCCGGAGGCAGCGCGTCCGCGGCGCCCCTTCCCGTCGACGCGGGCGCCGGCGCCCCCCGGGTCGCGGTGTACACCGGTGGTGACCACGAGAACTCCTACGGTAACAGCGACCGCTACGGCTACTACGGCTACTACGGCTACTACGGCTACTACGGCCACGGTCACGGTGGCTCCTACGGTCACGGTCACGGTCCCTACGGCCACGGTTACGACGGCTGGTACGAGGACGGTGACGCTTGGTACCGCTACGACCACGGCGTCTGGTACCGCTATCACGGCCACCGCTTCTACCGCCTGCACCACGGCACCTGGACCGAGTGGACGTATGCCGGCTTCCACGGCTTCCACCACTACGCCCTCTGAGACCGCGCCCCCGCGACCGCACACGCGGCCGGCACGGCACGATGACGCGCGCGGGCACCCCTTGACGGGACAGGGGTGCCCGCGCGTCACCACGCCGGGAGGGTGGTCTTGGCGTTCCGGTGCGCGTCACCGGCATACGGAGGGCCGGCCAACGGCCGTCGAAACCGGTTGTCACGTGATGCCGATGCACCTCTGCTGTGGCACGGTGAGCGCCGGTAACCCCGGCTGTCCGTTCTTGCGGAAGACCGGCCTGGCTGGGTAGGTGAAGGCGGAGTGCGGCCGTCGGTGAGTTCTTGATCGGGATGCCGGGAGATGCCGGCGCCTGCCGGGAGCACCTGGGAGGTCCCATCGGCGTGTCGGAGGCCACGGGATGGTCGCGGCCGTGGATCTGAGAGCGGAACTCATGCCTTTGTCGGTAGCCCGGCAGCGGCTGGACGAGTTCTGTCGCCGCTCACGCAACAGGGGGCTGCGCGTGGGCGGCAATCCATTCCGGGCACCCCTTGGACCCCGCCTCGATGGGCACGGTCGTAACCTCAGGGTTCTGCCACGGGTGATGCGCGAGCAGATGGGCCTTAAGCTCCGGGTGCCGGGCCCGGGTGGTCTTCAGGAGCACCTGCCGCTCCTTGCCGGTGCCGAACTCGCCCTCGTGCCAGAAGGCAGACACCGCCGGGCCCACGATCTGCGCTCCCGCCGCCCAACGCTCGCTCACCACCGGCCGCTCCGGTTCAACAGCGTCTCTGATTGGCTTAGCGAGCCTGAGCGTTGCTCAGCCTTGGGAGCCAATCGCCTTCGTGCCCTGGTACTGAACGACAGGAGCCGCCAGC